>CADARO010000229.1 GCA_902790345.1 uncultured Eubacteriales bacterium
ATGCCCGCGATGGTTTCGGAATCATGGACGTTCATCTGGCAGCCCAGCGTCACGATGTGATACCCCAGCGGCCTGGCCAGGGCGTCGCGCACGGCCTCCATGCAGGCGCGCTGCCGCGCGAGTTCCTCTTCGGATACGACGATGTCCTTGTTCTCTCTCATGGATCCTGTGGATTCCTTTCATTCAAATCGGGGCAGGCGGCGCGCCTTGCCCGGCAGGTCGTTTTCATTGACTGTTTCGACGGTGTAGCGCCTGTCCGGCCAGCCGGATTCAGGCAAAACATAGGCCCTGACGCCCTCCGGCGCGCCGATGAGCATCAGCTGCCCCGCCACATCGGCGGAGGCTTTGATCAGACGGCAGGCAGTTTCGCCGCCGGCGCCGGTTCGAAGGTCGCGGTGCAGTATGCCCCGGGCGACCGTCTCCGCGCTCTGGATAAACCCATCGCCGCCGCACTCCGGGCAGGGCCGCATGAGCAGCGTGTGGAAGGACTGATAGATCCGCTTGCGCGTCAGCTCCACCAGACCCAGGCTGGTCATACCCACCAGATTCGTCTTGGTCCGGTCGTTTTTGAGAAGCTCCCGCAGCAGGGCCAGCAAGCCCTCTTTGTGGGCGTCCGCCGTCATGTCGATGAAGTCGATCACGATGATTCCGCCCACGTCCCGCAGCCTGAGCTGGCGCGCGATCTCCCGGGCCGCCTCGCAGTTGGTCTTGTACACCGTGTCGTCCAGGTTCTTCGTGCCGATGAACTTGCCCGAATTCACGTCGATGACCGTCAGGGCTTCCGTGTGATCGATCACCAGAAAGCCCCCGCTGTTCAGCCAAACGTGCCGCCGACACGCCTTTTCATACTTCGCGTCGATGCGGTACAGGTCGAACAGGGGCGTTTCGCCATCGTACAGTGAGACGCGCCCCGCAAGCTCCGGTGACAGCGTTTCCGCCGCGTCCAGGGCCGCGCGATAGGCTGCCTTGCCCTCGATCAGCACACGCTCCACCTCCGGCGAGAGCCTGTCGCGCAGCATTCGGTGGATCAGTCCCTCGTCGCGATGGATGAGCGCGGGGGCGGTGCTGTGGGCGGCCCGGGTTTCGATGGAACGCCAGAGCCGCAGAAGGCCGTCCACGTCCCGGGCGAAGTCCTCCTCCGAAGCGTCCGCGGCCGCCGTGCGCACGATGAGGCCCATGCCCTCCGGGCGGCATTTCTCCGCCAGTGCCCTGAGGCGCGCGCGGGCCGCTTCGTCGTCGATGCGGCGGGAAACGCCGATGTAGCTCACCGTGGGCAGCAGCACCGCCAGTCGGCCAGGCAGCGTCACGTGGCTGGAAATGCGAGGCCCTTTCGTGCCGCCGGGGTCCTTGACCACCTGCACCAGCAGCTCCTGCCCCATGCGCACCATCTGCCCGATGGTACGGCCGGAGAGCTGCTTTTCCAGCTTCTCCGCGTCCGCGCCGAAATCCGACTTGTTGAGCTTGATGTCGCCCGCGTGCAGCATGGCGTTCTTCTCCAGGCCGATATCCACGAAAGCCGCCTGCATGCCGGGCAGAATATTCGCCACCCGCCCGACGAAGATGCTGCCCGGCAGCTTCTCCTGCCCCGGGCGCTCGGTGTAGCATTCCACCAGCTGTCCGTCCTCCAGAACGGCCAGTCGGGTCTGCCCCAGCTCGGCTTCAATCAACAATTCCGTCTTCATGACCCATTACAGCTCCATCAGGCCGACGATTTCTCCCCGGTCGTCCCTGGCCAGCAGCGCCGTTCTGAAAATGGCGCTGTCATAGTCGATGGCGTTTGCCCGCTCGGCCAGAACACCCAGCAGCAGATCGGGCTTGAGCGTATCCTCCGGCGTCAGCATGAGGCGCGCGAAAAGCGCGTTTCCCTCCGCCCGGAGGGAGATGGTCAGCGGACGAATGTTGACTTCCTTCTCGCCGGATTTCGTCTTTCGCACGGCCATGACGGTTTCCTCCGCCATGTACCGCGCGGCCTCGGAAGCGATCTTTTCGGCGTCCGATCCGGACAGCTCCACGCGATAATCCGCCATGGTCAGGCGCGCCATCAGCGCGGGGTGCTTGTCGTCCACCAGGCGGCAGCGATGAACGGGCATTTCCGGCGGCAGCGCCGCGCGCATCTGCTCCAGCGCGTGGGCGGGATCCACTTCCTCCGTCAGGCGGATGTCCATCAGCTCGGCGTCGCTGGACCAGCCCATGGCCAGCGCCGACGCGAAGGACATCTGCGGATGCGGGTTGAAGCCGTGGGAATAGGCCACGGGCAGGTCGGTGCGCCGCAGGGCGCGCATCATGAAGCGCTGCAGATCCAGATGCGAAATGAAGCGCAGACGGCCCTTTTTGCCGAATTCAAAGATGATCCTCACACGCACGCCCCCTCGTATCGCTTCACGCCGCAGCCCACGCAGCCCTTGCGGCAGTCATGGGTCAGTTCGGCCCGCTGGGCCTTGGCCCATTCGCGCAGCAAAAATTCCTTGGATACGCCCGCGTCCAGATGATCCCAGGGCAGGCACTCCTCCAGTCCCTTCTGCCGCGTGGCATAGAAATCGGGATCAACGCCGGTCTCCTCGAAGGCCTTGAGCCAGAGATCGTAGCGGAACTGATCGCTCCAGCCGTCGAAGCGGCAGCCCAGCCGATAGGCGCGCTCCAGCACGTCGCCCATGCGGCGGTCGCCCAGGGCGAAGGTGGCCTCCAGGAAGCTCAGGTCCGGCGCGTGATACTTGAAATCGACGCCCTTGAGCTTGGAAATCGCCTGCTTGATCATCTGCTGGCGGCGGATGACATCCTCCGCCTTGATCTGGCCGCACCACTGGAACGGCGTGAAGGGCTTGGGCACGAACACCGACGCGCTCACCGTGACGCGGAAGCCCGGCGCCCGCTGAGCCTTCGGAATGGAGAAATACACGGCGCGCACCTTCTCGGCCAGATCGACGATGCCCATGGCGTCCTCGTCGGTCTCGGTGGGCAGACCCAGCATGAAATACAGCTTCACGGAGGACCAGCCCTGCTCGAAAGCGTCGCGCACGGATCGCATGAGATCCTCCTCGGTGACGCCCTTGTTGATGACGTCGCGCAGGCGCTGCGTGCCCGCCTCCGGGGCCAGGGTAAGGCCCGTCTTTTTCACCTTCTGCGTCTCCTTCAGCGTGTCCGCCAGGAAATTGTCGATGCGCTGGGAGGGCAGCGAGATGGCCACCCGCTTTTCGTAGAACCTTTGCACCATTTCCCGGGCCAGGTCGGGCAGGCAGGAATAGTCGCCGCTGGACAGGCTCATGAGGGAGATCTCGTCGTAGCCGGTGGCGTTCACCAGCCGGTCGGCCAGCTCCAGGAGCCGATCCATGGAGCGCTCCCGCACCGGCCGGTAGATCATGCCGGCCTGACAGAAGCGACAACCTCTGGTGCAGCCCCGGAAGATCTCCAGCATGATGCGGTTGTGCACTACCTCGCCGTAGGGCACGATCAGGTGCTCGGGATAGTCGGCGGCGGTCAGATCGTTGACCAGCGCCTTCATCACCAGCTCAGGCGCGCCGGTGCTGGGTTTGGGGGTGACGGAATGGATGGTGCCGTCGTCGTTGTAGGAAACGTCGTAGAAGGAGGGCACGTAAACGCCCTGAATGCCCACGATCATTTTG
>CADARO010000230.1 GCA_902790345.1 uncultured Eubacteriales bacterium
AAGCCGATGGCCACGTCGTCCTGGGGATGCCGGCTCATGCGCACCGAAAGCCCGGTCTCCTTTGCCAGCCGCCGGTCCAGACCGTTCAGCAGCGCGCCGCCGCCGGTGATAAACAGACCGCGGTCTCGAATGTCAGCGGACAGCTCAGGTGGCGTGTTGTACAGCGCGTTGCGCAGGGCGTCCACGATGCGCTGAACCGGCTCGTCCAGCGCCTGCATGATGTCACGGGAGGAAACCTGCACGGAGGCAGGCGCGCCGGTCAGGGCGTTCTTGCCCTTCAGGAGCACCGGCTCCTCGTTCTCGCCCGCGTCCTCCTCGAACACCGTGCCCACCTCGCGCTTGAGCTGCTCGGCGGTGCGCATGCCGATGACCACCTGCTTCTTGCGCCAGAACCAGCGCACGATGGCCTCGTCCATGTCCTGGCCGCCGAAGAAGATCTTGCGCAGGGCCACGATGCTGTTCATGCTCAGCACGGCGATCTCCGTGCATCCCCCGCCCAGCGACACGATCAGCGTGCCCCGGGGCTTGCTGATGTCCAGATCCGCGCCGATGGCCGCCGCCACGGGTGTGCGCAGCGCCGCCACCCGCTTGGCGCCGGTGGCATTCATGGCCTGAAACAGCGCCGCCCGCTCCACCTTGGTGGCCCCGCCGGACAGACTGGCGACCAAAGTCGCTTTGTCCATGGGCTTCTTGCGGCCCGTGGCCTTCTCGGCCAGCGCCACCATCAGCAGCGCCGTCAGCTCCACATCGGCCACGGCGCCCAGCTGCACCGGCGAGATGAGCTCCAGCTCCCGAGCCGTGCGGCCCAGCAGCGACCGGGCCTCCTGGCCCACCGCCAGCACCTCCTGCATGTTCTCGGCGTTGACCAGCACGCTGGTGGGCTCCCGCAGCGCCACTTCTCCCTCCGAATTGAGGAAGATCGAGGTCTGCGTGGTGCCCACGTCGATTCCGATTCCTTCGGTTCCAAATATCGGCATATGTATCCTCCGGCTTTCTCAGCCCAGCATGTCATTGAGTATTTCTTCGAGCCGCTCGGTGGGCAGGCCGATGACGTTGGTATACGACCCGTCATAGCCCTCCACGAAGGCCTCCGCCCCGCCCTGGATGGCGTAAGCGCCGGCCTTGTCCCGGGGCTCCCCCGTGGCCACGTAGGCGGCGATTTCCTCCTCCGTAAGCGCGCGGAAGCGCACCCCCGTGCCCTCCACGCAGGTCACCCGCCGACCCGTGGCGGTATCAGTCACGCACAGGCCGGTGAACACGTCGTGAGAGCGGCCCGACAGCGCCCGCAGCATGGACAGCGCGTCCGCGTCGTCCCTGGGTTTTCCCAGGGTGCGGCCGTCCAGCGCCACCAGCGTGTCCGCCGCGATGACGATGGCATCCGGGCACAGCGCGCAGGCCGCGTCCGCCTTGCGAACCGCCAGCGCCCGCACCTGATCCTCCGGCGCGCCGGCAATGTGCTCGTCCACATCCGGCGTGCACAGTGTAAATTCATATCCCATGGCCGAGAGCAGCTCCCGCCGCCGGGGAGACCCCGAAGCCAGCACGATGCGCCGCCCGCCTTTATTCCGGCTGTCCGTCATGGTCAGCCTCCTTTTGTAAAATAACGATCTGTTTTCCGCGCCGCCGCCCGCATGGGCATACAGCGCCTTATATATTATAGCATACTCTCGCCCGGGATGAAACCACTAAAATGAAAACGGCTGTAAAATATCACATTCCCTTCCGATTTCGCCCTGGCGTCAACTGGCAGCATAGCGAGCCGCGCCCGGCGGCATTCTAAAGGGGCGAAAAAGGCGCAGGAAGGATCTGATTCAATATGGAAAAGCCCCGTGATCCACAAAAGATAGCGCTCGGCTGGTTGCTGGCTGCGTTTGCCGCGCTGCTGCTCTCCTCCGAGCCGGTTCGTCAGCTCAGCGCGCTGCCGGAAACCATACGCATTTCGGAAGGCTCCACCGCGCTGATGAGCTTCAGCTGGCCCATGACCGCCGCCGTGATCCAGGACGAGCCGGTGTTGTCCAGCCTCAGCGAGACCCTGTCCGACGTCACGCGGCTCAGCCTCACCGGCGAGAGCGAAGGACGCGCCTCCCTCACCCTGCGGCTGCTGGGGTTTCTGCCGGTGCGAACACTCAGCGTCTCCGTTGACGAGGCCCGCACGGTGGTGCCGGGCGGACAGTCCGTGGGCATCGCGCTGGAGACGGACGGCGTGGTGGTGGTGGGCCTGTCCGATCTGGGTGGCACGATCCCCAGCCCCGCGCGGCTGGCGGGCCTGAAGGCCGGCGACGTCATCGCCGCCGTGGACGGTGTGCCGCTGAAGACCACCGCCCAGCTCACCGAGCGCGTTTCCTCCGGCGAACCCATGCACCTCACCGTCAACCGCGACGGCGCGGACCGCCCGCTGGAGGTCACGCCCGTCAGGGACGCGAACGGCAGCTTTCGCCTGGGCGCCTGGGTGCGGGACAGCACCGCCGGCATTGGCACCATGACCTTCTACAATCCCCAAAACGGCGGCTACGGCGCTCTGGGCCACGCCATCACCGACGCGGACACCGGCACCATCCTGCCCGTTCGCCAGGGCGACCTGATGGAGAGCGCCGTCACCGCCATCCAGCCCGGTAAAAAGGGCGAGCCGGGGGAACTGATCGGCCGGTTCACGCCGGAAAGCCGGGTGCTGGGCAGCATCCTCTCCAACAACGCCCGGGGCGTCTACGGGCGGCTTGACCAGCCCCTCCGCAGCGAATTATACCCCGACGGCGTGCCTGTCATGTCCTCCGGCGAGGTGCGGCCCGGCCCGGCAAAGCTGCTGACCACCCTGGACGACACCGGCGTTCACGCCTACGACTGCGAGATCGTGCGGCTCACCGGCTCCCCCACCTCCGAGCGCGGCTTCGTGCTGCGGGTAACAGACCCGACGCTGCTCGGTCGAACGGGCGGCATCGTGCAGGGCATGAGCGGCAGCCCGATCCTGCAAGGCGGCCGCCTGGCCGGCGCGGTCACCCACGTGTTCGTGTCCGATCCCACCCGCGGCTACGGCATTTTCATCGAGAATATGCTTGAAACGCTGGACGACACCCTCTCAGGCGCGTCGGAACAGGCCGCCTGACATTCTCCCGGCTCCACCCTCTGCGGGGCGAGCCGGGCTTTTTCAGAATCCGCCCGCTTTGTAAAAATGTGCCGCGTCTGAATCCTTTTCCGCCTTCCCTTCGTCATAAGAAACAGGCCTTCGCCCGGATCGGGGTGAGCCGAAAAATGTTTGCGGAAATTCAGCCAAAATAAATAGAAAAGGTCTTTCGCAAAGACGCCCTTTTGTATTATAATAGAGTGTGCGAGGGACAGAGTATACGGAGGGATCGGCGTATGGTTCAGATCAGCTACATGTGGCAGCAGTTTTTGATTCTCATGAACAGTCTGGTCGGCAGCCTGAGCTGGAGAAACATTCTGGATGTGCTGGTCGTCGCCATGGCGATTTATTATATCATCAAGCTGGTTCGTCAGACCCGGGCCAACTCGGTTCTGAAGGGCCTGGCCGTCATCCTCGTGCTCACCTGGGTGAGCGATCTTCTGGAGCTGAGTGCCACCAACTGGATCCT
>CADARO010000231.1 GCA_902790345.1 uncultured Eubacteriales bacterium
GGCAAGGATTCTCCTTTGCTGTGTAATGCCTTTATTGTACTCCAAAACTGTTACCTATGTCCTTGGACATTCTGTTACCTATCTTACTGGGCTATACAGTCCTCGACAGCCCGCGCAGGACGAGGCTGAACAAACGAATGTACTTCGGCGAATTCGCAATTGGTAATCATCTGCCGTAGGGCGGGGACCTGTGCCCCGCCGCTCGTTTTTACTCCTTCGGGATCTCCTTGATCTCGGCGCTCTTCACCTCGCCGTTTTCAAACTCCAGCAGCGCGTAGGTCGGCCTCTCGCCGAGCCCGGAGGTGCCTGGGTTTATGAGCCACATGCCTGCGATCTGCTGGCACAGCGCCTTGTGCGAGTGGCCGAAGAGCACCACGTCCGCCCCGGCGAAGTGGCCGGTGTTCAAAATCGGGTCGAGATCGTATTTCACCCGCTGGCGGTGTCCGTGCGTGGCATAGACCTTCACGCCCTCGAGCGTCACCTCGCGCACCTCCGGCTGCGTCGGCGTGTGGTCGCAGTTGCCGCAGACGACGAGCAGCGCCTGCACCGGGTCCTGCCGGTTCACGCTCAGCGCGTCCTTCTCATTGTCGCCCAGATGAAACACCGGCATATCCCGGCTGGTCAGCAGGATGCCGTGGGCGCCGTCGTCCGTCTCCACGCGCACGGCGTCCTTGGCGATCACGAAATCCTGGGCGCGCAGCGGCAGGCGCTCCGTTCGCTCGTCGATCCAGCCCAGCGGCATCTCCGTCAGGAAGCGGAAATCGGGCACGTTCAGCGGGAAGGCGTAGAAGATGTTCTTCCTGTATCGGTCGGAATGGGTGCCCAGCAAGGCCCCCGTGGCGTCCTCAAACCGGCTTTCTATGTCGATTTGCGGCATGTCCCGATACAGCGTCACGGCTGTGGTGATTTTCGCGCGGCTTTCCGGCTCGAATTCCTTCTGCAGCAGCGTGACGGCCAGCGGCCCCCGGAGCACCTCCACACACAGCGCGGCGGCCCGGTTTGTCACATGGTCGGGACGCTGCTTGTCCACCGTTTCGATGAAGAGGAAATCGCCCAGCGCGTCCTCGCTGTCCGTGTCGATCAGCTCGCGGTCGCTTCGCAGGTCCACGAGGCTTGTGATTCGGCCGCTCTTTGCGTCAAAGCGAAGGTCGTAGCGATCGGTGATGATCCGGCCCTCCTCCACCCGCGCGAAGCAGTCCGGCGAATCAGTCAGCGGCGTAAGCGCGAAGGACCGTGCCGAGAAAGCCGCGAAATCAATGGCCGATGTCAGTACGCTTCCATCATATAGCCGCTGGCCCGCGCAGCCCGTCAGCGTCCTGCCCCTGGCGATGGCCTCTGGGATGCGCACAGGCACGCGCGCGTCCTCCGAATGGGGCCAGAATACGCTGACCGTCCCGTCGTCCCGCGACACGAGGCTGCCCAGCGTGTCCCGCACGGTTTTTTCCGCCACGCGGGCGTTCTGCTCCTTGACATACTGGTGGTTGGAGCGGTGCATGTCGGTGGGATGCTTGATCTCAGTGGCCCAGCAGTGGTCGTCGAAGGTGCACATGCGGTTGAGGGCGTCGTCAATCGCGGAGCGCGTCGCGCCGTCGCACCTGCCCAGCGCCGCGTTCAGCGTTTCTGCCGCGGGCAGCCACCGCGCGGCCCGGCGTTTGCGCGCGACACCCACGGGAGACGCCGTCATGGCATCGCTCCACTGATTCGACAAGTCGCCGGTAAAGGTGGGAAGGTTGTCGCCGAAGCGCGCCTCCAGCTCCCGCATGCAGTCGGTGGGCGTGCGCATTGTGAATTTGGGCCATTTCCATTCGGCCGCCATCCGGTCGCAGAAGGCCTTGGGCAGCAGCGAGGGAATCTGGTGATCCATATAGAACGACACGGGCAGCACATCCCAGGGATAGCCGGCCAGGCTGTTCATGTAGTCCGAAATGCTGACCTCCAGCGCGTGCAGATCAGCTTCAGCCAGGCGCTTCTGGCACTCGGCCAGCTTATCCCGTGGCGACAGGGCTCCCTCATCTGTAAAGGACAGGTCTGCGGCGTCCTCCGGCGCATACGAGATCTGCCCGCCCGAAAAGCCCATGCGGAGCTCGCTCCACGCGAACAGGATGGTATCCACCGAAAAGTGTATGTCCTGATAGTGATCCCCGCTCCAGAACAGAAGGCGATCCCGCCCGTTGGGGGCCTGCCACCAGAAAAGCGGCGGAATCGGATAGCCGAATTTGTGATCCCTGAACCGATTGTGCGTATTGACGAGGTAGCGGACGCCCGCCTGAGCGTAGGCGCCCACAGCCGCCCATGAAACGCCGGAAAGGTCCGCGAACAGCGCCGTTTTCGGTTCAATGTCAAATTGTTCGGCGCACTCGCGGGCATAGACAGTGGATCGCGCCAGCTGTTCCGCGCCGTGCCAATGGGTGTGAACGCCGGAATGGGGCGTGCAGACATCCAGCTGCCCGTTATGGAAACGCGCCTTGATCCGCTCGGCCAGCGCGTCGCCCCGGTAGGCCATGACGGTGCGGAGGCAGTCCATGTGCTCGATGAAGTAATGATAATCCGGGAAAGCGTCCATGTAGTCCAGCGCCAGCTCCATGTGGGCGCAGCTTCCCGCCGCCAGGCGCGTAACATAATCCTGATAGCCCAGATCCTCGTGGGAAGAGAGCATGAAGCCCGCTTTCCACTTTTTCACCGGCTTGAGCGCCGCCATGGTGCGGGCATAGTTCTTATTGTCGTCCCACAGCTCCACAAACAGACAGGCTTCGCTTTCCACCAGCGGAACCCTGGCCTCTCCGTAGACGGCGCCGATTTCGATCTTTTCCGACCAATCCCCCATTGAGAGGCGGGCGCGGCTCCAGCGCTCCCCCTCCTCCAGATCCAGAAAGACGCGATTCCTGTCGTTGTAGTCAATGTACGGTGTCTGTCTGATTATCATGACGCTTAACCTCCCGTGAAAACATGACCGTTTGCGCGCGAACGCTCAAAGGAATTATAGCACGAATTGTGCCGAAAGCACAAGGCGACGGTCAGCGCGTCGCTTTGTATGGCTGCAGCGCGACAAATGGCAGATACTGATGCCTGTTCCTGTAACAGAAGAAGAGCCCATACCTGTGGTAGAATAAATTCCCATAAAATTATAATGCCGGTATCTTCAAAACGCTGTCCGCCTGCTGTATAATGGGTTCATCAGACGGGAGGAGGCCGGGAGATGGAAACAAGGATCGCGGAGCACATCCGGGCTTACCGGAAAGAGCGCGGGCTGACGCAGGAACAGCTGGCGGAAGTGCTGGGGGTATCCGTGGGCGCGGTGTATAAATGGGAATCCAGATCCTCCCTGCCCGAACTGCGTCTCATCATGGAAATGGCGGATTTCTTCGACGTTTCCGTGGACGCGCTGCTGGGATACCAAATGAAGGACAACCATCTGAAGGAAACCGCGGAGCGCCTGTGGAAATCAAGCCACGGTCGGGATTACGGCGCGCTTTCCGAGGCGGAAAAGGCGATCCGGAAATACCCCCATTCATTTGATGTGGTGTATGCCGCCGCGAACCTTT
>CADARO010000232.1 GCA_902790345.1 uncultured Eubacteriales bacterium
CACCGACATGAAGATCAAGGTCAACGGCGGCGTGGTTCTGGCCTGCGGCGGTTTCGAACACAACCAGGAAATGGTTTCCAGCTATCTGCAGATGCCCTATGTTCATCAGCAGGGCGGTCTGTACAACGACGGCGACGGCATCAAGATGGCGCTGGGCGCCGGTGCCGACCTGTGGCACATGTCCAACTCCGCCGGCTTCACCTGGACCCACAAGCGCCCGCACTTGGACGCTGTGAGCCTGTTCAGCGGCCCCAACGCCAAGACCGGTATCTACGTCGGTCTGGGCGGCGACCGCTTCATGGATGAATCCGGTGCTACCCGCCACGGCCGTATCTACATCGGCGGCCGCTGGATCTCCACTCCCATGCCCCTGCCCGCCTACCTGGTACAGGATTCTGACCAGCTGGCAGCCGGCAATAAGCTGGTAAGCGCTTTCTCTGACGGATATGTTGACGAGCTGGCCACCGGTGAAGTCCTGATGGGCGAAACGCTGGAAGACCTGGCCGAAGCGATCCGGCAGTCCGAAGGCGGCAAGGATGCCCCCGACTTCAGCACCGAGCGTTTCGTGGCTGCGGTCAACGCCTACAACAAGCGTTATGATGCCGGTGAGGACGCCGACTACGGCCGTCCCTTCAGCACCATGGTGCCCGTCAAGAAGGGCCCCTTCTACGCCACCAAGATCGGCCCGACCTACTTCAACACCCAGGGCGGTCCCCGCAAGAACAAGTTCGGCCAGGTCATCAACACTGACGGACTGCCGATCGAAGGTCTGTTCGAAGCCGGTGAAATGGGCTCTATCTTCTGCGACATGTACAACGGCTCCGGCAACCTGGGCGAGACCATGGTCTTCGGCCGCATTTCCGGTACCAACGCCGCCAAGCGCGCCAAGGGCGAATTCAAGAGCGAGACGACCCCCGTCACCACCTGGGTCGGCGAGATCTACGCCCCCGGCACCACCCGCCCCGCCGCTGACAAGGCTGCTGCCACGAACGTCACCGGCACCTTCAAGGACGGCGAATACGAAGGCGTTGGCAACGGTATCGGCGGCAAGATCGTCGTCAAGGTCACCATCAAGGACGGCAAGATCGAGAACGTTGACATCGTCAGTCACAACGAAACCGAGACCCTCGGCGGCGTCGCTCTGCCCGAATACGCCAAGCAGACCGTCGAAAAGCAGGGCCTGGACATCGACGTTATGACCGGCGTCACCGTCACCCTGGACGGCTACAAGGAAGCCGTCAACGACGCTCTTTCCAAGGCGCTCTGATTGGTTCCCAATTAAGAGATATGTTCCACAGGGAGCTCCGCTTCGGCGGGGCTCCTTTAACAGACAAATCGTTAACTTTATCTGGAGAGGAGGATCGTTTTTTGTGGTTCCCGTAGGTTTATTTCGGATGAAATGAAAGGAAGGATACCCATGAAAAAAAGCACTCGCATCCTTGCGCTGGTAACAGCGCTGTTGTTTGCCTTATCGTTGGTGCTGATCATTGGCATTGATACCAACTGGGGCAAAGCTGAACTGACCAATATGACGCTGGTCACGCCCGACGGCGATGAGATCAGCGCCCTGATGTGGCGGCCTCTGAGCGCCACGCCGGAGAATCCCGCTCCCTGCGTGCTGTACTGCCATGGCGGCAACGACATGAAGGAACAGGGCAGTTCCTACGCTGTTGAGCTTGTTCGCCGCGGCTATGTGGTGGTGGCGTGGGATTATTCCAACTGCGCCCGTTCCGACATCGCCACAGGCACCAGCGAAACCGCGTCCAATCCCGTGACAGGCGCGCCCACCATGGGCGGTGAAACGGTGTGGAACACGATCAAGACCTTCAACTTCATCGATCACGGAAAGATCGTCACCGCCGGCCACTCCATGGGCGGCCAATACAGCATGGGCCTGGCCATGAAGCACCAGCAGGAAGTGTTCCTGCAGGTCACCCTGGGCATGAACTTCTGGGGCGCGGCGGACAATCAGCAGCGTGACTTCAACTTCGCCAACGTTCTGGGCGACTCCGATGAAAGCACGCTGGCCCGCAACCCCTCCATCGCCAAGGTGTTTGAAAACGAACAGCTGCGCCGCATCTTCTTTGGCGATTATACCAGCGAAGCGGATCAACTGCCCTCCATCGAGATCGGCCAGCGCTATACCGTCACCGGCACCGACGGCAAGGAATACCACCGTGCCGGTTATATCCCCGACAGCTGCCACGCTTATTACCTGGTGGACAATGACGCCATCCGTACCATGGTTTACGCCATTACCAGCGAGGTTGGTCTGGGCCTTGACGAAGGCGTGAATTCCTGGGCAGACGTCAACAAGATCAGCCTGGTCTGGCAGATCAAGGATCTGGGTTATATCCTGATGCTGGCCGCCACGGTGTGCGCCATGTTCACGATGGCCAGCTTCCTGTTCAGCACGCCTTCCTTCGGCAAGCTGCAATTGAAAGCGCAGCCTTCCGTCAGCTTCAAGAAAGGTACCTGGCAATGGTGGGTGTGCTTGGCTGTACTCTGCCTGCTGCCCCTGGTGCTTTATCGCCCCGGCATCCTGGCGTCCCGCAGCTTCCTGGGCATCAACGTGAACAGCCTGTGGCTGCTGGGCGGCACCAACAACTCCTACATCAGCTGGCAGTGGATGGTCTCCATCGGCATGCTGGCGCTGTTCCTGGTGTATCACTTCGTATGGGGCCGCAAGCACGGCGGCAATGCGGCGGCTTATGGTTTTGCGTCCTCTGACAGGGGTGGCTTCTCCCTAGGCTATGTGTGCAAGAGCTTCGTGTTCGGCCTGCTCACCGTAGGCTGCGGCTATCTGGTGTTCGGCCTGATCTCTTCGTACACCCAGCAGGGTATGCATATTGCCACCTTCATGTTCAACACCATCAAGTTCAACCGCACCCTGTGCATTCTGATGTATTTCCTCTTCCAGATTCCCTACTTCCTGACCAGCAGCCTGGCGATGAAGAGCGTGGGCATCGGCGACGGGGACGACAGCGTCAAGGGCGCCCTCAAAACCGTGGTATTGGGCACCCTGATCTCCCTGGGCGGCCTGTTCCTGCTGTGGCTGTTCTTCGTGCTGGTGCTCAACCTGGGCAACACCATCACCAGCGTGGGCTACTTCAAGAATGACCGCATGTACATCTACACCATCGCCATCCTGCCTCTGGCCATCGGTATGACCATCGCCAACGCGCTGAACATCTACATGAGCAAAAAGACCCACAGCATCTGGCCGGGCTTGTTCACGGCGCTGCTCTGGGGCAGCTGGATGATCATCAGCTGCGGCGGCATGACCAAGTATCTGTATTGATGGTTTATCAAAAGAAACAACACAGGCTCTGACGCATAATACAGATTCGATGTAAATCAATCAATGATGGGGCTGTTGCAGAAGCACGTGAAATCTGCAGCAGCCCCTTATCGTCAGAAGAACTTCCAGCGGCTCAGGAGGAAGCCCGGGATCACCACGATCAGGAA
>CADARO010000233.1 GCA_902790345.1 uncultured Eubacteriales bacterium
GACAGTGTTGTAGTCGATGGCGCGGATGGCGTTGCGCAGGAACAGCGCGTGGTTGCTGGTACAGGCGAAGGTCATGGTGAACAGCACGGCGCTGAACCCCGAGAACCATTGCTTGTTCATGTTGGGGAACATTTCCACCAGCCATTTGGTGATCATGCCGTTGTTGTCGTAGAGGAACTGGTAGCCCGTTACCAGCGCCACGCCGGAATAGATCAGCGTGGTCATGTAGCCCAGGCGCAGGATCTTGGCGCCCTTGATGTCAAAATACTCGGTCAGCAGCACGATGCTGATGCCCACCACGTTGACCGTGACCACCAGGCAGATGGCCAGCTTGACGGAGTTCCACACGAAGGAGGGCATTTTGCCGGTGAAGAAGAAGCGGATCACGGCCAGCGGATCGGTCTTGCCCGCGGCGTCCTTGGCGGTGAAGATCGAGGTGAGCGTGTTCAGGCACGGCACCACCATGAAGCCCAGGAACAGGTACAGGAACAGCGCGCCGCCGAACACCTTGTACAGCAGCGACAGATCGACCCCGCCCAGCTTCCGCTTGGAAACGTTCTGGCTTTGCATAGGCGCCTCCTTACTGCTTCGCGTCGTAGGACATCACGTCCTGCGGGTGGATGCCCACGGCCACGGTCTCGCCCGGCTCGTAGATGTTGATGCCGTCGTTCTTCTCGATCACCTTGATCGTCTGCCCGGCCACGTCGATGTAATACTTGATGTACAGGCCGTAATACTCGCGGTTCTCGATCCGGCCCGGGGCCTGGAATTCGCCCGCCTCCTTATCGCGGTTCACGCGCACGCGCTCCAGGCGCACGAAATGGTGCTGTTTGTCGCTCAGGCCCAGCTCCTTTACGATCGCGCCGGACAGCGGGTTGATATCGCCGATGAAGTTGGCCACGAACTCGGTCTTGCTGTGGTTGTACACTTCGTTGGGCGTGCCGATCTGCTCGATATAGCCCTTGTTGAACACGGCGATGCGGTCGGACAGCGTCAGCGCCTCCTCCTGGTCGTGCGTCACGTAGATCGTGGTGATGCCGAACTCGCGCTGCATCTTTTTCAGCTCATTGCGCAGCTGCACGCGCAGCTTGGCGTCCAGGTTGGACAGCGGCTCGTCCATGCAGATGATGGCGGGCTCGGTCACCAGCGCGCGGGCGATGGCGACGCGCTGCTGCTGGCCGCCGGAGAGCTGGCTGACCGCCTTTTTCAGCTGCTCGTCGCTCAGGTCCACCTTGCGGGCGATGGTGGTCACCTTTTTCTCGATCTCGTCCTTATTGATCTTTTTGATCTTGAGGCCGAAGGCGATGTTGTCGTGCACCGTCATGGTGGGGAACAGCGCGTAGCTCTGGAACACGATGCCGATGTTGCGCTTCTCGATTGGCACGTGGGTGATGTCCCTGCCCTGCATCTTCACCGTGCCGCTGACGGGCTCGATGAAGCCGGTGATGGTGCGCAGCGTGGTCGTCTTGCCGCAGCCGGACGGACCCAGGAAGGTGAAGAACTCGCCCTCCTTCACATGCACGTTGATGTTGTGCAGCGCTTCAAAATCGCCGAATTTCACGATGATATCCGAAAGTTGGATCATAACCGCATCCGCTCCTTTATCTGATTGCATTGGTCAGGCGTGCGTCCTCGCGCGGACGTCCGCCTGATAAAAACGGGGCGAGCCCGCAAAGGGCTCGCCCGAATAATACGCTGATATTACTCAGCCTTCTTCTGGGTCATTTCCGCCCAGTTGATGTTGTCCCAGTCGGGCTCGGAGGGAGCGGCGGCGTTGTCCTTCCAGTAGAAGCCCAGGTTGGTCATGATGTTGGTCCATTCGGCGGTGTGCTTGCCCACGTACTCGGCGTAGGTCAGATCGGTGCCCTCGACCTTGGTCAGGGAGCAGTTCTTGAGGGTGTAGATGGCGGGAGTCTCCTCGAACAGCTCGGCGGCGGCCACGGTGTTGCAGGGATAGCTGTCGAATTCCTCGGACCAGGCGATCTGGGTGGCGGCGCTGCCGAACCACTCGGCAAAGGCCTTCACGATCTCGGTCTGGGCCTCGGTGCGGCCTTCGCGCTCCAGCACGCCCAGGTACTCGGCGATGTAGTAGGTGCCGTCGTCGATATCCACCAGCGCCCAGTTCTCAGGCTGCAGGGTGCCGCGCAGGGGGTTCTCGTAGGTGCCCGCGGTCACGGCGGCGTCAATGTTGCCGTACAGGGAGGAGGAATAGAAGGTGGAGAGCTGCACGTCGCCGCGGATCAGGGGCTCCAGGCCGTAGCTGTCGCCGGTGAAGTTGCCCTCGGCGCAGTACTTCCACAGCGTCTTCCAGCCGTCGATGCTGATGCCGCCGGCGGGAGAGGCGGGATCGGTGAAGCTGTACAGCATGGCGCTGTTGATGTTGGCGTTGGTGGTGCCGCCGACCTTGCCCTGGCGATACCACTTGAGGCCGCTGTTGACCATATCGGCCCAGTGCGCGAAGTGCAGGGCTTCGCCGTTGGTGCCCAGCTCGTCGTTGCGGTAGAGCATCAGCACGTTCTGGATGACCAGGCCGTAGGCCTTGCCGTCATACTTGTAGGCGCCCACTTCGTCAGCCCAGGAGGGGGTCCAGTCGGCGACCTTCAGGTTTTCATACTGGCCGTTGACCAGCTGGGACCAGCGGACCTCGTTCAGGCCGAAAATAATGTCGCCGTCCTTGTTCTCGTTGGCGGCCTGCACGGCGGCGCTGTCGCCGGAGATAACGGAGTTATCGTCGATGGAAATGGTGAAGCCCGCTTCCTTGGCGGCGTCGATCAGCCAGTTGGTGCGCTCCGGGGAGTTGGAGTTGGAGTAGATACGGATGGTATAATCCTCCGCGGACGCCGTAACGGCGCACAAAGACAATACCATAATGAGGGACAATGCCAGCGCAACAAATTTCTTCATAATTGTGCCAGGCTCCTTTCTATATTGGTCCGCGCGTCTGCCGGATCATGATTTTCTATATTATACCGATCTTTTACCACTTTGTCAATGTTTCCGCTTCACAACGGATAAAAATGTGCTATAATGAACGCATGGAGAACAATGCGTTCTTTTGGAAAACGCGCCGCGGAAACAGCGGAGCGGGAGCTTCGCTTTCCGCGTTTTCCGGCGGATCCTTCCGTTCTGCCGATCCGATGAAAGCGAGGCTGCGAACCGATCCCATGAAAAAGCTGCTCTGCCTGCTCCCGGTCCTTCTGCTTCTGCTGCTGCGCGCCGCGGCGGCGGAAACGCTCTGGTACGCGCCCGAATGGTACGACGCGGCCACGGGCAGCATGGACCTGACCGGACTGGACCTGAGCGGCGTGGAGGGCGCGGCGCGCGGGTGGCTGGAGCGCAGGCTGTGCGAGGTGCCGGGCCTTCAGTATGTGGACCTGAGCTTTTCCTCGCTGAGCGACGAGGAGCTTTCCGCCCTGCGCGGCAGCATGGCGGAAAAGGGCGTC
>CADARO010000234.1 GCA_902790345.1 uncultured Eubacteriales bacterium
TACCGATGTGCTGAAACTGGACACCCGATTGACAACGCCAGACCCTCACGCGGCCTCAGCCGCGCCTGAGATCAAACTAAAATTCCTAATTCCTAATTCAGATAGGAGGTCCATATCTTGTCTGACGCACTGAACATCATCCAAGACCCCACCCTGACCTACCGGCAGGAGCTGGTGAACCTGGCCCGGCTGGGGGAGAGCACAGACCACACCCTGCGCTATTCCGACGCCTACTACGCCGCCAAGGCCAAGGGGGCGCTGTGCGACCTGAACGAGGGGCCCATGCCCTTCCGGCCGCGCTACATCTGCCCGGACTACGAGCTGCTCTTCGAGAAGGGCTGCGAGTTTCTGCAGCTGGAGCCGCCCACGGATCTGCTGGAGGCCGTGAATGTGCTGGAGATCTTCTACTGCCACGTGCCCTCCATCACCACCTATCCGGTGTATCTGGGCGACCTGGACAAGCTGCTGGAGCCCTTCGTGGTGAAGGAGGACCGGGCCTTCGCCAAGAAGGTGCTGCGTCTGTTCCTGCGCAATATCGACCGGGTGCAGACCGACTCCTTCGTGCACGCGGACATCGGCCCGGAGGACAGCGTCACCGGGCGGCTGCTGCTGGAGCTCACCGAGGAGATGCAGCTGGCCGTGCCCAATCTCACCCTGCGCTACGACCCGGAGCGCACCAGCGACGACTTCGCCCTGGCCTGCGTGAAGTGCATGCTGAAGACCGCCAAGCCCTCCTTTGCCAATCACCGCATGTTCGTGAAGGAGTGGGGCGAGCGGTACGCCATCGCCTCCTGCTACAACGGCCTGTCCATCGCCGGGGGCGGCTTCACCCTGCCGCGCCTGCGCCTTTATGAGTGCGCCCTGGACGCCAAGTCCCCCGAGGATTTCATCGAGAACGAGCTGCCGAAGTATATCGACCTGCAGCTGGAATACATGGACAAGCGGGTGAAGTTCATCGTGGAGGAGTCCAGCTTCTTCAAGACGAATTTCCTCGTCACCGAGGGCTTCGTGAAGCGGGAGAACTTCACCGGCATGTTCGGCGTGGTGGGTCTGGCGGAGTGCTGCAACCACCTGCTGGGCATTCAGGACAAGAAGAAGGGCTTCGGCATGAACGAGGAGGCCACCCAGCTGGGCGTCCGGATCATGGACGCCATCGACCGCCGCGTGAAGGAGCACGAAGCGCCCTACTGCGACGCCTACGGCCACCGCTACCGCCTCCACGCCCAGGTGGGCATCGACTCGGACGGCATGGACGATTCCCCCGGCACCCGCATCCCCATCGGCGTGGAGCCCACGATGCTGGAGCAGCTGGAGGTGAACGAGAAGTTCCATCCCTATTTCCCCACCGGTACCGGCGACATCTTCAAGTTCGAGGAAACCTATTTGAAGACCCCCGGGGCCATCCTGCCCATCATCAAGGGCTCGCTGGCAAGGGGCCTGCGCTACTTCTCCGGGTATCTGGAGAACAACGACGTGGTGCGCGTCACCGGCTATCTGGTGAAGAAGAGCGAGATCGAAAAGCTCAGGAAGAACCAGCAGTCGCTGAACCAGGTGACCTTGTACGGCAAGGGCGCTCAGGACGGCGGCCACGCCCTGGATCGGAGGATTCAGCGTCATGAAGAGAGCGCCTGTCAATAAGATCATTCCCTTTTCCAACGTGGACGGTCCGGGCAACCGGACGTCCATTTTCTTTCAGGGCTGCCCCTTCAACTGCCTCTTCTGCCACAACCCGGAGACCATCCATCTGTGCGTGGACTGCGGCGCGTGCGTGGCGGCCTGCCCCGCCGGGGCGCTGACCATGGGGGAGAGCCGGGCGGTGTGGGACAGCGCGGCCTGCGTCCAGTGCGACACCTGCATCAAGGTGTGCCCGAACGGCGCGTCGCCCAAGGTGCGGGACATGACCGTGGAGGAGGTGCTTCGCGAGGTGAAGCGCAGCGCACCCTACATCGACGGCGTCACCACCTCCGGCGGGGAGTGCACCCTGTACATGGACTTCCTCATCGACCTGTTCACCGGGGTGAAGGCCCTGGGAAAGACCTGCCTCATCGACTCAAACGGTTCCTTCGATTTCCAGGCCGATCCCCGGGTGCTGGCCGTGTGCGACGGCGTGATGCTGGACGTGAAGGCCGTGGAACCCGCCTGGAGCCGGACGCTCATCGGCCGGGGGCCGGAGCTGGTGCTGAAGAACCTCCATTACCTGCTGGAGGCCGGCAGGCTGCAGGAGGTTCGCACGGTGATCTTCCCTGGCCTGGACGCGGAAAATGAAGAGACCGTGCGCCACGTGGCCCGGGTCATCGGCGACGCGTGCGATTACAAGATCATCCGCTACCGTCCCTATGGCGTGCGTGCGGCCTATCGCGCCCGGCTGGGCGAGTTCGAGACCGACGCGGACTACGCCGAGGGCTTTGCCGCCCTGGCGCGGGAGCTGGGAGCGGGGAAGGCGTATGTGGTGTGAAAGATAAGAGAAGCCATGGTCAGTCGCTCTTCTTGGCTCCCCTGAAAGGGGAGCTGCCGCTCACAGGCGGCTGAGGGGTCGGAATGAAACGCACATGAATTTTTCCTTCGCCTGAATTCATACGCAAAGCCATTCCGACCCCTCAGTCAGCTTCGCTGCCAGCTCCCCTTTCAGGGGAGCCCTTGAATATGGGCATTTTTGCAGAGGGCAAAAAAAGAAGCCGCCGCGTTGGCAGCTTCTTTTTTTCATGCCGTGAATCACTCAGTCCCCGATCACGCCGCCCTCGGCCTTGCGGATGGCCTCCAGATCGCTTATGTTGTCGGCGGAGAAGAGCAGCTTCTGCTGCGCCGCCGTGAGCACCGCGCCGTTGACGGGATAGCCGAAGTGGGTCTGGAACCGGGTCACGAAGAACACGGTGGAAGCGCCGTATTCGCCCTCGGCGTCCGAGCGCACGCCGCCGAGGATTCTCCGCAGCTGGTCCTGCGCCCTGGTCACGGCTTCGCCCTTATCGCCGAAGCGCAGGTCGGCGTAGCCCTCCACGGTGGAGCCGGAGGAGCCGTCGTCCGCGCCGTTCTCCCGGGCGGTGTACTGGGCGTAGGTGGGGGCGCCCTCGGTGTACAGCGCCCGCAGGAGGGTGGAATCGATGGCCTGGCCGGACTTGGTGTAGCTGGCCCCCAACACGGCGCGGGAGAACTTCTTCACCGCCGCGGCGGTCTCGTCGAAGTAGTTGCCGGTGGAGGTGCCCTTGAAGTAGCCCAGCTGGCGGAGCCGATCCTGCATCAGGCGCACGTCGGCGTTGTTCGTCATGCCGGCCTTCAGATTCGGATAGGAGGCGGGCTTCACGATGGGCCCGGTCGGCGCGGTGTCCTCCGTCACCAGGGCGGGAACGAAGCGGGGCGCTTTGCCGGAATACAGCAGGGCCTGCAGCTCAGGGGAGGCCTCTCGCCTGTTCACCGGGAGGCCCGCCGCCTGCTGGAAGGCC
>CADARO010000235.1 GCA_902790345.1 uncultured Eubacteriales bacterium
GGCGGCTTATTTACTATGCCTTCCTTCTTCCCCGGGCCGGTCTCTATTCCCTCTGCACTCGGTTGGCTGTTTTCGCTTGCATTGTACGGAAACTCAAGAAGAGACGGCGCTTTGCACGGCTCACGCATGAATAGAAAGCAGGACTTTCTGAAGGTACCGCCCATGGCTACGTGCGCGAATATCACGTAATACAGTATCATAAGCAGCACCACCATCGGCGTGCCCTGTACGAGCCATGTGGCTGCTTTGGTTATTCCATTGGCCAGTTCATTGCCGCCCCTGCACGCTATGAACACCGCAAACCCCAGCATTGTTCCGGCAAGCGCTGAGAGCAGCGTAATAATCAGTGTGACCATTATGCCCTGCAGGAAGAGCACCCAGCGTTTTTCACGCAAAAACGTCTTGCCAAAGCTTTCATACACGCTTCCCAAGAAGTGCATCCTTTCCTGCTGGCCCTGCTGTGCGCGCACGACCATGACCGCGCCGCCGGTGTAGTTCGGCGACGAGAACAGCACGCTCTCGGCGCGCTCGGGCGTTACCGTGAGCGCGGAGCCCACGAAATCGCAATTGCCGGACTGAAGCGCCGGCAGCAGCGCGTCCAGATTCATAACGTTGATGCGAAGCCCGTAACCGTATTCCTGGCAGAACAGCGCGGCTATATCTATATCGTAGCCTACCAAAGCGCCATCGCGGTAGTACTCAAAGGGCACATAGTTGCCGTCGGTCCCCATGACCAGCGTGCCGTTTTCAGCCGGGAAGGATGTGTAATCGGGCAGCGTCTTTTTTCCCTCATCATGTGAGAACCATTCTTCTATCAGCGCGTCCAGTCTCCCGTTGGCCCGCAGCTGATCCAGGAATTCGCTGAATTCGGCCCGCAGCTTTTCACCTTTTTCATCTTTGGCGAAGCAGTATGCGGTATCATAGGTATCAAGAAATTCCGGTATAAACGTAATATCGTCGCGTTCGCCCATTATGTACCTGATTACAGGCTCATCCGATGGAAACGCATCTATCTTGCCGGCTGCGAGCGCCGCCAGCAGGTCGCTCTGGGTCGGGTAGTAGACGAGCTTGGCATTGGGATACCTGCGGCTTACCAGCAGGTCAAAATTGGTGCCGGAAGGTATGCCCAGCACTTTGTGCTCCAGATCATTGAGCGTATGATAACTGCCGCCCACGCCGGCGGGCTCAGTATCCTTAAGCACTGCCATTACAGTGCCGCCTTTGTAATATGGGTCGGTAAAGTAGACGCTCTCGGCGCGTTCCTTGGTGATGCTTATGCCCGCTGCTGCAAAATCTGCCTTGCCCGATTGTACTGCCGACAGCAGGCCGTCGAAGTTCATGGACTCTATGACGAGCCCATAACCCTTCGCCTCGCAGAACCGCGCTGCCAGATCCACTTCCATGCCCACTATATTATCGCCGCGGAAGTAGTTCATGGGCGCATATGCGCCTTCCGTGGCCATTCTCAATGTGCCGTTCGGCGCAGGAAGCGCGTTGTAATCCAGTATAGTCTTTTCGCTCTCCGGGCCGTCCGTCCATTTCTTTGTGATCGCTTCAAGCTCTCCGCTGGCTTTTATTTCAGCCAGCCACGCGTTGAACTCACCCCGCAGTTTGTCGCCCGCCTCGGTCTTGGACAGCGCCACGCCGAATTCAAAGCTGTCCAGCCTGTCCTCCAACATGGTCAGACGGCTGTTCTCCGCGGTTATAAGCCGAATCACGGGTTCGTCGCCCGGAAAGGCGTCTATCTTGTTTGCCATCAGGGCGGTCACCATGTCCGGGTAGCTGTTGAAGTAAGTGAATTTTGCATGGGGCAGGGATTCCAGCACTATCGCGTCGAATGTCGAACCGGTCTGCACGCCAATGCGCGCACCATCCAGGTTCGCAATTGACGTATGTGCGCCCGAATGCGCAGTCTGCTCCGCGGGGTCTTCGCCCGCGAGTACCGCCAGCACAACTCCGCCGGTGCTGGTCGGGTCTGAAAACAGCACCTGTTCACTGCGCTCCGGCGTAACGTTCATATCTGTGGAAAAGTCGTATTTGCCGGACTCGATCGCCGGTATGCGCGCCGCGAAATCCACATCGTCCAGTTCCAGCGCGTATCCGGCGTAGCGGCAGAAGCGCGCAACCAGGTCAATATCATAGCCCACATTTTTGCCATCCTTGATATAGGAAAACGGTATATCGGTGGACGTGGTGACCACGCGAATCGTGCCCCTTATATCAGTCAGGTCGGACATATCCACTGTCTTGCGGCTTTCATCGCTGCCAAACCATATTTCTTCCAGTTCCTTCAGGGTGTCGTCCTGTCGGCATACGGCGAGAAAAGCATTCAGCTCGCGGCACAGAGCGGCGCTCTTGGGGTCGTTCTTGCGGAAGGCAAAGCTGTAATCCTGATCTGTGATGCGCGGTCGGATATAGTCGATGGCCGGCTGCTCCGCATGTACCGCCCTGAGCCCGGGTTCGTCGCCCAGGTATGCGTCGATCTTGCCAGCCAGCAGCGCGGCGATGCAATCCGGGTAGCTGGACAGGTACAGGTATTCGCTGTCAGGGAAATACTTGTGCGCGACCTCCTCCATAAGCCCGCCGGGGATTACGCCGAGGCATTTGTCACTGCTGTTGTAGGCAGCCCACGCCGGCGCTGCGGCGGGATCGGGTTCCGCGGGCGCGCTGCCTTCGGCGCACGCTGAAAAACAGAGCGGGAGCAGCAGCGCCAGCAGGAGTGCGATAAAATGTCTGTTCATGTTATAACACCTTCTTCAAATAGAGCGTATCGTTTTTTGAGCGTAAATCCGTATGAGCGGTGGGGGAGAAGGGGCCGTTTCGGTTTATGAGCCGGCTGGCCTGTTATTGGAAATCATGATAGCATATCGGGTGCTTTATTTCAAGACATTCGTGCTTTGCAGCAGGCGTAAGAAGGGTGAGCCTGATCCGCTACAGATATAGTATAATCTGAAAAAACCCTGTGAATCCTCACTTTGCGGGCGCTTGACGACCGTCGATCATCACCGGTACTGCCCCGGTCGAGCCAACTTTGGGATGGTCAGATGTTACGAAACTATGAATTGAGGGATGCGATTCATCGTCGGAATGACGTTAATATTGTGTTAATTGGCGGTGCTCATCGGACCACAATATACGGTAGAAAACGCTTACCGGGTCATTACAATATACTGCGGAACGGAAGAGCTGCAAAACCTTCATTCCCCGGTCCGAATCCGGGTGGCACCTCCAAATTTAGTGCGTTCTGCTGCAACGTGGCGCACTCTTTTTGTGGAATGCGCCAGATGCCTTAACAATTACTCAACCATACTTCGGAGCTCCTCCAGAGCATCTCCATACAAATGTATGTAAGTGTTATAAGTTATTGTTACACTTGCATGACCTAACAGTTTCGAAAGTTTTTTAAT
>CADARO010000236.1 GCA_902790345.1 uncultured Eubacteriales bacterium
CATCAACGAGGTCATGACGGCCAACAAAGCCGCCTGCTACGATGAAAACGGCGCCTGTCCGGACTGGATCGAGCTCTACAACGCCTCGAACAGCGCCGTGAACATCACCGGCTGGGTGCTCACCGACAAGACCTCCCGCAGCATCCGCTTCACCTTCCCGGATTACGCGATGCAGCCGGGGGAGTACGTGATCGTCTTCGCGGACGGGTTCCTGCGCAACGATGAAAACGACACCTGGCACGCGCCCTTCCGCCTGAGCTCCTACGGCGACACGCTGCTGCTCTTCGACGAGCACGGCACCATTGTGGAATCCATCAACATTCCGGAGATGGGCGAGGATTATTCCTACGCGCGGCAGGGCAACGGTTGGACCGTGACCAACGAATACACCCCGCTGCTGGAGAACACCACCTACAACTACGCCCAGCTGACCACCACCCAGATCCTCAAGGACAGTGACCTGATCGTGACCGAGGTCATGGCTTCCAACGGCAGCTATCGCTCGCCCTCCGGCGTGCTGAGCGACTGGATCGAGATCACCAACCTCGGCGCGACGGCCATCGACCTGTCCGGCTACGGCCTGAGCGACAAGATGGAGAAGCCCGCCCGCTGGCGCTTCCCGGAGATCGCGATTCAGCCGGGCGAATCCATCGTGGTGTACGCCTCCGGGCTGGATCGGGTGATGGAAAACGGCGAGATGCACACCAGCTTCTCCCTGTCCGCCGAGCGCGAATCGGTTTACCTGTATACGCCCTCGCGCCAGATCCTGGACGCGGTGTCCTGGGAGAACCTCAAGACCGATCAATCCTACAAGCGCCAGACGGACGACAGCTGGCAGGTATCCACGTCGCCCACGCCGGGCAGCGCGAATTGAGGTGAGTAAGCGATGCAAAACCGATTCGCCGCCAACGCGGCCGGCCTGCCCGATCCGCGCCACGAGCTGAAATACTTCATCAGCGACGCCGCCCACGCCCAGCTGAGCGCGCTGCTCAGGAGCGTGCTGCGGCCCGACGCCCACGGCGACGCCAACAACGAATACTTCATCCGCTCGCTGTACTTCGACGACGCCTACGACACGGCCTATCACACCAAGATGAGCGGCGTCGAGGTGCGCGACAAATACCGCATCCGCATCTACAACTTCTCGGACAAGACCATCTTCCTGGAGCGTAAGCACAAGCGGGGCGAGTACATCTCGAAATCCTCCGTGCGCATCACGCGCCGGCTGTGCGAGCAGCTGATGAACGGCAACCCCACGGGCCTGGACCGGTCGGACAACCCGCTGCTGCGGGATGTGTACCGCGAAATGCGCACCAAATTCCTGAAGCCCACCGTCATCGTGGACTATCATCGGGAGGCCTACACCCATCCTGCCGAGGATGTGCGCGTCACCTTCGACAAGCGGCTTCATTCCGGCCTGTTCAACCACGATCTGTTCGACCCCGCGCTGATCGGCGTGTCGCCGCTGGAGCCGGGCAAGATGATCCTGGAGGTCAAGTTCAACCGCTACCTGCCGGACTACATCAAGGGCCTGCTGTCCACGGTGCCGTCCATCAACTGCGCGATTTCCAAATACACCCTCTGCCGCGGCTTCGAGCCGATCAGCGAGTGACGATCAACAAGCGATACAAAGGAGGAAACAACCATGTCCACCCTGCTCACCGCCACCAGCTCCGCCTATAACAAGTCCACGCTGGCCGCCCTGTTCGCGAACCAGACCATCTCCACCGATTCCTGGCTCACGATCCTGGTGTCGCTGGTGCTGGCCTTTGGCGTCGGCCTGTTTATCTACTGGATCTACCGCACCAACTATCGCGGCGTGATGTACAACAACAACTTCGGCCTCACGCTGGTGCTGATGACCCTCATCACCACCCCGGTGGTCATGTGCATCCGCGATTCCATCCAGCTGTCCATGGGCATGGTGGGCGCGCTGTCCATCGTGCGCTTCCGCACCGCCGTGAAGGATCCCCTGGATACCGCCTACATGTTCTGGGCGCTGACCATGGGCATCCTGCTGGGCGCGGGCCAGTTCTTCCTCACCGCCATGGTCACTGTGGGCATCGGCGCGCTGATCATCGTCATGGGTCAGCTGAAGTTCAAGCAGATGAACGCCTACCTGCTGGTGGTGCACTATGTGCCCGGCCTGGAAAGCCAGATCAACGCCGCGCTCAAGGGCGTGCGCGTGAGCCAGGTCAAGAGCAAGACCGTCTCCCGCAACGGCGCCGAGATGACCGTCGAGCTGCGCGTGGACAAGCAGGACGCCCTGCTGAACCGCGTGCTCTCCATCGAGGGCGTGCAGGACGCCACCCTGGTGGCCTATCAGCCCGAATAAGCCCGGCAAATCCAACCGCCGCCTTCCGCCCAATGGAGCGGGACGCGGCGGTTTTCTGGCCCAAGATCATTTCAGTGGGGAGAAGAATGAGCATGAAGCGACTGATTTCTGTCTGCCTGGCGGCGGTTCTGCTGCTGGCGGGCGCGATTCCCGTCCGGGCGGACGAGGCGGTTCGGGAGATCTACGACGTGGAAGGCCTGCGGGCCATGGCGAACGCGCCGGAGGGTCGTTACCGCCTGATGAACGACATCGACATGATCGGCGTGGACTGGACGCCCATCGCCTTTTCCGGCGAGCTGGACGGCGGGGGACACACCCTCTACAACCTGACCGTCACCCGGCCCGGCGAGGAGACCCGCGTCACCCGGGACGGCAACAAGAAGGAATACGATACCACCCTGGCCGGGCTGTTCTCCGCCCTGGAGAACGCCTCGGTACACGACCTGCGGCTGACCGGCGCTCACGTGGCCGTGGAAAACGACACCCACTGCTTCGCGGCGCTGCTGGCGGGCTACATCGATCAGAGCGACGTCAGCGCCGTGTCGGTTCAGGGCCGGGTGCGCATGACCAGCCACGGCGTGATGGTGGGCGTGGGCGGCCTGACCGGCTTCGGCTTCGGCTCCTTCGACCGGTGCGATGTGAAGGTGGAGCTGGTGTTCGAGGATCAGAACTTCGACTTCCGCTGTGAGGAATTCATGGGCGGCGTGCTGGCCTGCGGCATCGCGGAGATCAACGCCTGCGTGGTGGATATCGACGGCTACGACTCCTGCCACGGCTACGTGCACAACGGCGGCCTGGTGGGCATGAGCTACCACTGCGCCACCCAGAACACCGGCAAGCCCGTGACCAACAACATCATCGAGGGCCGCATTCGCTTCTTCGAGGACAACCCGGACCGGCGGGCCTACTGCGAGGCCACCATCGGCGAGCCACTGACCAAGCCCAGCAAGACCCACAGCAACCACAGCTCCTTCAAGAGCGACGAGGTGAAGACCTACGACGTGGTGCTGCTGCCGGAGCTGTGCGAGGAGCCCAGCTATGAGGACACCGTGGTGGTCGGCCTACACGCCCCCGGCTTCCTGAATGAAGGAGTGGTTTTCTGGATGAGGCGATGGATTTCTCTGGCGCTCAACGCGGCCATGGCCGTGGTTGTGATCGTGAGCTGGACGGCCATGGCGTTCAGCGTGGAGAACGGCGTGCTGAGCGCGCCCGGCGTGGGCAGCCTCAAGTACTTCACGGTGCTGTCGAATCTCCTGCAGGCCGCCGCGTCGCTGGCGTATGTGATCGCGCTGGCGCGGGTGATGGCGGGGAAGTCGGCGCGGGTGCCCCGGGCGGTCACGCGGCTGAAATACGCGGCCGTGGTGTCCGTGTCGCTCACGTTTCTCACGGTGGCGCTGTTTCTGGGGCGGCTGTACGGCTATCGAAACATGTTCATCGGGCCGAATCTGTGGTTCCACCTGGTGGTGCCGCTGGCCGCCGCGCTGGATTTCTGCGCCCTGGATCGGGAGGGGAGCGTTTCCCTGGGGGATTCCCTCATCGCGATCGTCCCCATGCTGCTCTACGGCGTGGTCTACGCGCTGAACATCCTGCTAAACGGCATGGGGGAGCCGGGTCACAGCAACGACTGGTATGGCTTCGCCGCGGGCGGCGTGAAGACGTTTCCGCTGGTGCTCATCGGCATCGGGCTGGCCACCTGGGGCGTGGCGCTGCTGGAGTGGCTGCCCCGGCGCGGCAAATAATCATGGAATATGAAAAAGGCGTTCCCAAGCGGGAGCGCCTTTTTCGTGGGTATGCGGTTATTCGAGAATGTTTGAGGTGATGTAATCCACGCCCCAGCCGATCAGCCGCTTGGCGTCCTCCGGATTGTCCACTGTCCACACGTTCACCCGAATGCCCTTTTCTTTCAGAGCGGCCAGGTTTTCCTCGGTGAGGGCCTTGTAGTGGATGTCCAGATCCAGGTCGTACTTGACCAGCGTGTCGATCAGATCCTCCGGGAAGGAGCTGATGAGGTACTGACAGGGCTGCTTGGGCAGCAGCGCGCGCACGCAGATCATGTTCTGCAGGGAGAAGGAAATGAAGATGATGCCGGAGAGGTAGTCTTCCTCCCGGATGATGTCGATGATCTTCTGGATGTCGGCCGGCTCAAAGGTGTTCTTCAGCTCCAGCACGCCCACCTTGCCGTACTTCTTGCAGACGCGCACGTACTCCCGCAGGGTGGGGATGCGCAGGTCGACGCGGCCCTTGACCCCGTCCGTATCGGCCAGCACCAGCGAGCGCAGGGTGTCGAAGGTGGATTCCTCCACCTTCAGGTTGTCGATGGCCACGCGGCCGGTGGTGTCGTCGTGGATGCAGACGAAATGGCCGTCCAGCGTGCGGTGCACGTCGGTCTCGATACCGTAGTAGCTGCGGTTGCCCGCGGCCACGAACGCCGCGCAGGTGTTTTCCTTCTCGATGCCGCTGACGCCGCGATGGGCGACCATGAGCACCTTGCCGCTGTCAACGTGAATGGTATTCATAAATCAATCTCCTCCGCCACACGCCGCCGAATCAGCGGCGTTTCCTGCCCATATTATACCACTTTTCGCCAGCCGCGCAAGCCGGATTCCACATGTTCCCCGGGCGTAACCTGGGCGCGCTGGAAAGAGACGAGCGGCCGTGGTAGGATGGGAGCCGAAAGGCTGGCGATGGAATATGGCGTGGGTATGGCTGGTGCTGGGCTACGGTGTGCTCAAGGGCGTGCGGGAAATCGTGAAGAAGCAGGCGGTGCGCAAGAGCGCCGTGCTGGAGGTGCTGTTTTTCTACACGCTGTTCTCCTTCATCCTGGTGCTGCCGGACGCGCCCAACGCCATGGGGCTCACGGCGGGGCAGGCGCTTTTGACGCTTCTCAAGGCGTTTGTGATCTTCATCGCCTGGCTGTGCGGGTTTTACGCCATTGAGGAGATGCCGGTGAGC
>CADARO010000237.1 GCA_902790345.1 uncultured Eubacteriales bacterium
AATACCGGCCACGCGTGATCGTGTTCACCGCCAATTTGGACGACCTTCAGCCTCTCCATTGCCTCATGCCTCCTCCTTCGTCCAGTCGAACTGCACCGCCATGGGAAAATCCTTGTCATGAATCAGTCGCTGATAGACGGCGTCGCACTCGCCGGGCTCATGCAGCTCGCTCAGCATGGCCTTCACGTTCAGCCGACCGCTCGCACAGAGCCTCATGAGCGCTTTCAGGTCGTCCTCATGCGTGAACCAGCCGGGATGCGATTCGTTTTCAGGCCGGGCGTTAGTATGCGCACCGATCAGCGTAATGCCCGGACAATGCACCTTGCGGTAGTAATCTATGGTGAACTCCTTGCTGCGCGTACAGCCCAAAAGCGCCACACGGCCGAAACGGGCCATGCAGTCCAGCGTCTCGTCCAGCCCCGCGCCTTGGCCGGTCACCTCTATCGCTGCGTTCACGCCGCCGCCCGTGAGCGCCTTCACATGCTGGGCGAAACCCTCCATAAAGGGATCGAGCACGTAATCCGCGCCGCCCGCGAGCGCGTCCTCCCGGCGCGAGGCCACGGGATCCACCCCGATCACCGGTACGGCGCCAGCCACGTGCGCCAGCCGTACCGCGAACTGGCCCAGCAGGCCAAGGCCCATCACCATGCACGCCTCGCCCAGCTCCAGCCGCGTCTTGCGAATTGCGGCCAGCGGGAAGGTACAGATGAAAATGGCGGCGGCCTCCCGAAGGCTCAGACCTTCGTCCGCGATCCTCACCACATGCTTTTCCGGCAGCAGATTGTAGTTCGCGTGGGTGCTCCAGTAGCCGATGACCTTGTCGCCCGGCTGAACGCGCGTCACGGCCGGGCCTACCTTCAGCACGACGCCGGCGGAGCTGTAGCCGCACCAGCGCGGAAACACGACCTTTGGTGCCGCGACGCCAGCCACATTGGGATTTCCGGTGATGTTGGCCCTCTCGGTGCCCGCGCTGATGGTGGTATAGGCCGTGCGTATCAACACCTGGTCCGGTGCGAGCTCGTCATTGATGGTATCCTCGACCAGCGCGGCCTGGTTGGCTTCCGGAAAGATGATGCGATGTATCAGCATATCCGTCACTCCTTCACTGTCAGAACGATTTTGCCAACGCTACGGCCCTCGGCCATCAGCCGCTGGGCTTCCTCCGCTTCCCGAATGGGCAACACCTTGTATATTGTGGGGCGCACCTCTCCGCTCTCAACCTTGGGCCACACCAAGCGCACGAGATCGCCTAGCAGGCACGCCTTTTCACCCGGCGTGCGACTGCGAAGCGTGGTGCCAATCAAGCGGGTGCCGTTTACATACAACTTTTTTAAATCCACCGTTGTAGGATCACCCGCTAGCGTGGCGATCATGATCCAGCGGCCGCCCCGATTCATACACGGCAGGCATGCGCCCACCGTCTCGCCACCCAAACAGTCGATAGCAATGTCCACGCCGTGTCCAGCCTCGCGTTCCTCCCGCATGACGTCGCAGAGCGATTCCCGTTCGGTCACCACCACTCGATCGGCCTTAAGATGCGCGATGGCGGCGGCGGCTTCATCCGTCAGAACCGTAGCGATCACCCGCGCACCGAACGCCCGGGCCATTGGAATGACCACGCTTGCCAGCCCGCTGGCACCCGCCTGCATGAGAACGGTGTTGCCTGGCTTCAAGGCGCCCTCGACGAACAGAAACAGATAGGCCGCGCCGAAGGCTTCCGGTAGCGCTGCGGCCTCCGTCATCGTGAGCCCTTTGGGAATGGGCATCAGCATGCCGGACGGCACGGCCGCGTATTCGGCATATCCGCCGCCGCCCAGCAGCGCGCAAACCTCATCGCCGACGTGCCAGCGCCCTTCGGCCTGAGCCGCCGGTCCCATGGCGCGGATGATGCCCGAAGCCTCCAGCCCGAACCACTCCGGCCAACCGGGCGGCGGCGGATACTGACCGGCCCGCTGCAAAAGGTCTGCACGATTAAGGCCAGCGGCATGTATTTCCAGAAGAACCTCATCATCTTTCACGCACGGGTCCTTAACCTCAGCCCAACATAGCCTGTCATCTTTTCCGACCAAAATTGCGCGCATTACAAATCCTCCCCAAGGATATTGCATAATTTTCACTAATATGATACAATGATTTAGCAAATGAGTCCATGTGTTTTTCAAACAAAAACATGTATATTATGGGAGGAAAAAATACATGTCTGTCACCTTTAATCTTGCCACACGGCACAAGGTCGTCGCGGCCAATTCCCACTGGTATCGCAATCCGACAGCGCCGCTTTACCTCAACCGCGTGCTCCAGTGTCATGATTTTATCTACCTAATCGAAGGCGAGTGGTTGATTACTGAAAACAACACGGATTACCTGCTGGAATGCGGCGATGTACTGATCCTTTCCAGTGGCCATCATCACTACACGCGCTTTCCCTGCGCCCCCAACACTAGAACGATGTGCCTGCACATATCGAACGAGCCCAACGAACTCAGCGGCATGCCCAACACGCTCATGCTTCCTTCCCTGATTCATGCTTCCAGCTTTCCAAACGTCAAGATTCGGTTTGAAGACATTGTTGCTGCGGCGTGGAAGGAGGGCTCTCACAAGGAGGAGCGAATGAGCGCGTTGTTCGATCTCCTTCTGTTTGATCTGGCCGACGCGTGTGCCGGGCTGCATGCCGGCGCTCCCTCGCTCGCCGATGAGATTCTCCGCCTGGTCAGCGAAGATCCGCAAAAGAACCATCACCTCGAGGATCTGGAATCCAGGCTCGGCGTCAGCGAAAAGGCCATCAACGCTGCCATGCAGGACCGCGTGGGCATGTCGTTTTCAAAGTACCAGTCAAATCTGAAGCTCGAAATGGCAGCCCAGCACCTCAGAATGGAGCCAGAAGCCCCCCTGAAAGAAATCGCCGCTATGTTCGGCTTCTGCGATGAATTCCACCTCAGCAAGGCCTTCAAGGCAAAATACGGCATGTCGCCCTCGAAATACAGAACAAGCACGGATTGACGGGAAGGTGCGCCTTCACTCGCCGGGCTAAAAAACGGCTCGTCCCGTCAGACAGTCAGCTTCCAGTTTACGATGGTCAGCTCAGCGACCTGAATGCTGAAGCGGCGCTCAGGTGAGAGCTGACGGTGTCCCGCTTCTTCTGCTGAGCGGGATGGATGAAGTAAAAGACATAGGCATAGTGTGCGCTGTTGGTGTCTTCATGGCGCGCCGCCGCGTTACATCGGGCTTTGGGAAGCCGTGTCGCTTGCCCTGATGATGGTCAGCTCCATCTGGAGTGATATCATTCTTGTACAGTCGCAGAACTCACCAAGAAGTGATACAATAGAAACCACAGGAAGGTGAGAAGGATGGCGACATACGAAAAGAGCTTCAAGGAAGAAGCGG
>CADARO010000238.1:0-6174 GCA_902790345.1 uncultured Eubacteriales bacterium
CAGATAGGCATAGGCAGAAATCGCGCCGATGCGCTCAGAAAGCGTCAGCACCTCGCGCACATCGGGACATTCGTCCGTGGCGTTGATGTAGAAGCGGCTGATCAGCGTGGACTTGATCCACCCCAGCAAGTCGTACATGGCGTGAGGGTTGTCCCTGTCCAGCAGATACCCTTCGATCTTGCCGGAAAGCGGAAGCTGCATGGTGTCCTTGATGAAGGAAACCAGCTTCTCCCCCGCGCCGATGACCTCCAGCATCTTGTAGGCCAGCGCGCTGGACAGATGCCGCTCGGTCACCGAACCGCCATTTTCATACTGGGAAAGCGGCAGCACATCCTTCTCAAAATCGATCGTGACGCCGTATTTCGACATGAGGCCATTCACCGCTTCCACCATTCGGCGGTTGCGCTCGTTGCGCTTTTCCCTGTAGGGGGCAAAGAACGCGTCCACCTCGGCCGTGCGATTGTGCGGGATGCCATGCATGGCCATATACGCGATGGAGTCCTGATCCGGATTGTTGATCCGCCGACCCGCGAAGGGCGTGTTGGCAAAGCTGACGCGGCATTCGACGCCGATGGTTCCTCCCATCTTCACCGTCTTGACGGCTTTGAGGAATTCGTCCGCGCCGCCGATGGAGTCATGATCCATCAGGCCGCAGGTGCACAGGCCGGCCTGATAGGCGAACCAAACCGCCGCCGTTGGAGAATAGGGTGAAAAGGAGTAAATCGTGTGAATATGGTTGTTGACATCCCTTCCCTGCGCGGGCCGGGGCTCCTCCCGGACCAGCCGGGAGAGATTGTCGAGCCTGTCCGGCGCGTTGAGAAGATTCAATGCCGTTTCACGGGAGATGGGCATCGCTTCTTTTCGCCTCCGATTCTATTGGTCATTCTGGTGGTCAGTCAACGTTTTCGAACAGGTCGTCCTTGCGCACGTCGTCGCCCACAGTGGTGTAGATCAGGCCGTACACGCGGTTGTCGTAGCGCTTGCCATCCCGCTCCATGGTGTAATACTTCTGCTGGGATACATGCTTGGCGTAGGCAATGGTGGCTACCTGGGTCGGAGTCAGGCCGTTCAGCTCCTCCATGGGCTCGTCGTAGGCGGTCATGGTCAGCTGATTGCCCTCGTACAGGTGAATGTACAGCTTCTTGATGTCCCACAGGCCATACTGCTCATAGCTGGTGGGATAGGATTCCGGATCCGCGGCCAGACGAATGGCGCGGCGCACAGCGTAGGACGTCAGCTTGTGCTGATTGTGGCCGTATTCGCCGTCGATGTCGTGGGTCACGATGACGTCCGGCTTGTACTGGCGAATCAGTTCAACCACGGCCGCTTCCGTCGTCTCAAGTCCCCACAGGGCCACGGTTTCTTCGTAATCCGCGATGCGCTTGTCCTCAAAGCCCACGAAGATCGGATGCGTCTTCAGGCCGCAGGCCCACAGACCCTCCATGGCCTCGGCGTAGCGGGAACGGCCGCAGTCGGCCATGTAGACCACCACGACGTTCTTGCCCTGGGCCACATAATAGGGAATCGTGCCGCCGAAGAAGAGCAGCTCGTCATCCTCGTGGGTGGAGAAGACCATCAGGTCGACCTTGCCCTCGATGGGCTGCCAGCGCTGGGTGACGTCGGAAATCTTCCCCTCTTCCATCACGCGCAGCTCGCAGATGCCGTTTTTCGTGTCCGGCGTCGAGATGACGATCTGACGCACGTCCTCAGTCAGGTCATAGGCAAAGCAGAGCATGTGGCCGGGGTTGTTCTCCTCGATGGTATCAATCGCGGCGCCGCTCTCGCCGGCCAGCGACACGGTGAACGAAGTGGGCGAAGCGGTCCATTCGATCGTGAGCAGCGCGCCGACACGTCCCTCGGGCAGCTTCACGGTGACGGTGTCCTCCGCGTTGCCGGGCTGCCAGGCCGTGCCGTAGCGCGCGTCGGTCAGGTAATCCTTCTTGCCGGAGGTCACTTCGATCTTGCAGTCGCCGATCATGCTGACCTCGTCCGCGAAGGAACCGGTCACGTAGAAATCCTTCTGCAGCACGGTCACGCGCTCGGCTGAGCTTTCCACGATGACGCGGAGCTGCTTCTCACCGGGAGCCAGCTTGCGGAAGGGCAGATTGCCGTCCAGCCGGGTCAGGTTGAATTCCTTCACGTCGGCCTCATAGGCAAATTCCTCGCTGGCGTTCATGACGGTTTCGAGAGAGCGCATGTCCTCGACTTCCACTTTCACGGAAATCATCGGAATGTTGCTGTGCACGGTGCCCTCAAGGGTAAAGGACTGGTGCTGCTCCATGATATCCGGCGTGACAGCCCCGGAGACCGTGGCTTCCAGCGGATCCTCGTTGATGACCTCCACCTGGTCGATGTAGGTGCTGATGGTGAGGAATTCGGTGGAAACATAGCCGATGTTGCCGTCGTGGCTCACCTTGACCCATTTGTTGTTGGACTGATCCAGCACCTTGACTTCCGCGCCGGGCTCAAGGCGTTCAATGATGCCGCTGTCGGTGTTGGGTTCGCGGCGGAGGTTGACCTTCACCTCTGTGTTGACGACACCGGTGCTCACCTCAACGTCCTTGAAATACGCCGGCGTCACATCGTCCGTCGCGTGAGCGAACGGAGCGCCGAGGAGAAGAAGGCACAAGGCCGCCGCGGCCGCCCGCTTAAAACCATATCGCTTCATAAAAACACCTCGTATGCAGATAATTCATTTGATTGTATTCTAACACATTTTCCCTTGAATTTCAACCGTTTCAGCGTCGCGGCTTGAGCATCTTTTGCGTTGCGCCTTAGCTTTTTACGTTGGAATCCGATAAATGCGCTTCCATTCGTCGGTCGGCGTCCCGTCTTCCTTGGCCAGAATGAGAGGCGGTAGCCAGTGCAGCATGGAGCCGCCGTCCTTGACCGCCTCGATGAGCACCAGCTTCGGCTCGCGGCCGGGCGCGGCGTGGATGGTGCGAATCCTCTTGGGCTCCAGGCGGGAGGTTTTCATGGCATACATCATTTCAAACGCCCGCGCGGCCGGAAAGACCACGGCAAACCGTCCGCCCGTCTTGAGCAGCGCATAGGCGGACACGGCCACCTCTTCCACGGTGCAGCTCGATTCGTGCCGCGCGATGCGCCGGGTGTCCGTCTGGCTGAGCAGCGCGCCGCCGGCCTTGCCGTAGGGTGGGTTGCACACCGCCAGAGAAAAGCGGCCGCAGCCATAACGCGGGGCCGCTTCCCGAAAATCGCCGCAGCAGACGTCAATCTGCTCCTGCATGTCGTTGAGCGCCACACTGCGCTGGGCCATATCGGCCATGTCGGGCTGTATCTCCAGCGCGAGGAAGTGGGATTTGGGCTGTCGGGAAGCCATGAGAATTGAGATGATCCCCGTGCCCGTGCCCATATCCATTTCGGATGAATTCCTTCAGTGCGTAACCGGTCTGCCCCTTATAGGACACCTTGTACCATTCCCCTTCCTCGCCGAGAATGGTCACCCGGTCTCCGTCGTACATCTGAGCCAGTCGCTTGGACGACGCGCTGGCGGAGGCGCGCAGGTTCAGGTACGTCCCTGAACCCACGGCGATCGTGGCGTTCGCGGCGGAAGACACGGGTTTCGCGTCAGATCCGACCGAAGTCTCAAATAGCTTCTCCTGCAGCTCCGCGGTGGCGATGCCGTCCTCCGTCAGGCCGTTGGCCTTCTGGTAAGCTCTCACGGCGGTCTCCGTCAGCGTCAGGTAATTGCCGCCGATGTTGCCCGTGAAGAATCCCAATTCCTTGAGCTTGCGCTGAAGCGCCTTGACGGCTTCGCCTGTGTCGCCCGGGCGAAGGGTCTTATACTGCGCGGCGCTGGGCTTGAGCGTGGCCGCGGGCTGAGGCGTGGCGGTGGCCTGAGCGGGCTGCATCGGCTTCGCCGATGCGGGAACCGTCGTGGCCACCGGCGCGGAGGCGGGCTTGCTGGCGGATAGGTACGCGCTGGACACGTAGCCGGAAACGCCGCCCGCTTTGATCTGACTCCAGCTTCCGCTAATGCCGGTCACCGTGACGGCCGTCCCGTTTGCCAGGCGGGCCAGGATCTGCGCGGAGGTCGAGGGCGCTTCCCTCACATTCAGGCGGCTGTCGTCGCTGCCCAGGGAAACATAGGCCGTCGTTTCAACCGGGCTCGGCGCGGTTGTCGGCGCTGCCGTGGGCGCGGCGGTGGGAGCGGGCGTTGCCGTCGGGGCCGGCGTCGCGGTGGGCGCCTGTGTCGCCACGCTTTGAGACGCGAAGAGCTTTTCCTGCAGCTGCGGCGTGGCGATGCCGTCCGCCGTCAGACCCATGGCTTTCTGATAGGCCTCCACCGCGCTTTGCGTCAGCGTGAGGTAATTGCCGCCGATGTTCCCGGTGAAATAGCCCAGTTCAAGCAGCTTGCGCTGCAGCGCTTTCACAGCCTCGCCGGAATCGCCATACTGCAGTGTCCTGTAGTTTGACGTCGTTCCCGTCGGCGCGCTGGTTTCTGTGGAGGTTCCCGCGGGCGTCGGCGCCACGGGCACGCTGGTGGCGGCTCTCAGGTACTGCGTCATCACATAACCGGAGAAGCGGTCGTTTTTAATCGCGCTCCACTGGCCGGATTCGCCCGTCACAATGACGATATCGCCGTGGCTCAGCGCCGCGACAACGGCGGAATTGGTCGTGGGTCCCTGACGCACGTTCAGCTTCGTCGAGGCGTCGCTGAGGGTGACAACGGCGTTGTAAGGCGCGGGTGTCGCCGCCGGCGCGGGCGTCGCGGTGGGTTCGGGTGTGGCGGTGGGCTCAGGCGTGGCCGTGGGCTCGGGCGTGGCCGTGGGCTCGGGCGTCGCCTCAATCAACCGCAGGAAGGACGACTTGACATACCCACTGACGCCTCCCGCCTGAATGGCGCTCCAGTCGCCCGTCTTCCCCGTCACGGTGACGGTTTCGCCGTTGGCCAGGGTGCCGATCACGGTCGATGAGGTGCTGGCGCTCTGCCGAATATTCAGCCTGGACGAGCTGTCGCCCAGAGAAACGACTGCGGTCTGTTTTGGCGTTTCCTCCGCGCCCGGTGTGGCAGTCGGCGCGGCCGTCGTGGTCTCGGGCATGACGCCCACGTCGCTGAACAGCTTTTCCTGCAGCTCGGGCGTGGCGATGCCGTCCACGGTCAGCCCGTTGGCGCGCTGATAATCCTGAACGGCGGTTTGCGTCAGCGTGAGATAGTTGCCGCCGATCGTGCCGCCGAAGAACCCCAGTTCCATCAGGCGCCGCTGCAGCGTTTTCACCGCTTCGCCCGCGTCGCCGTATTTCAGCGTTTCATAGGCGGATGTGGAGGGCGCGGGCGTGGCCGTGGCGTCCGGCGCGAGCGTGGGCGTGGAAGAAGCGGCGGGCGCGCCTTCGAAGATGAGCTTTTGCACAGTCGGGGTGGCGATGCCGTCAGGCGTCAGGTCATGGTCGATCTGGAACGCCTTCACGGCCGCCACGGTCAATGTCATGTAGTTGCCCAGGGGCGTGCCGGTGAAGTAGCCCAGTTCCTTCAGCTTGGCCTGCAGCGCCTTGACCGCGTCGCCCGTGGAGCCTTCCTGAAGCGTGGTGTAGCCATACTGTGTTTCGGTGGGCGGCGCCGTCACCTGAACGCTGCCCGTGGACGTGCTGAGCACATCGGAAAAGGTGTAGGTGCTCTGCTTCGTGCCGGGATAGTAGAACGTCAGGATGTCGCCGCATTTCATGCCGTAGTTTTGCGCCATCCACTGGGCGCCGCGCTGGCTGAGTCCCACGCCGTGTCCCCAGCGGCGGAACTCGAGCACGTAGGCGTCGCCGGTTTCCCTGAGGGAAACGATCTCATTGCTGCTGCTGTTGATGGACAGGCCCAGAGAGGTTTCCAGGCCGTTGTAGGTATCCAGGTCCACATCCAGCGTGGAGGTCTTTCCTCCGCCGGAGAAGGTCACGTTGAGCCGCAGCTTGGCGTAGGTTCGGCTGGGCGCGTCGTAGCGCGGCGTGTGCAGATTCGCGGAATTGACGCTCACGATGGTGGCGTTGCTGATACCGGCGCTTTTCAGCTTGGAAGAAGCGGCGGTCAGTATGGCCTGTGAGACGGCGCTGCTGAGGCCGCTCCCCTTTTTCGCGATGTTCGCCTTTTTCAGCGTGCTGCCGGGGTTTTCCAGGTCGTAGGGATCATCCTTCACGATGAGATAGGATATCGCGCCGCCCCAGGCGTTT
>CADARO010000238.1:6183-6781 GCA_902790345.1 uncultured Eubacteriales bacterium
TGGCTCATGAGGCAGATGCCGCGAGTGGCGTCCACTGCGTTGATGGCGTTGGAATACGCCGCCGAATAGCCCCTGAAAACCTGGCTGTTTGCGTTGTCGTTGACATCATAGCTGCCGCTGGAGCCCTTGGCCCGCAGGGCGAAGGTTCGGGCGGCGATGGCCTGCGCCTTCAGCGCCTCCAGCGGATAGGAATTGGACATTTCATAGGGAACGACACCATAGAGATAGGTTTCGATATAGATGCGCAGGACCGTTTGAATGCCGCTTCCGCTCACGGAGAAGATCAGGTCGCCGCAGTACAGGTTGGCCAGAGAGGGCGATGTGAAGCGCACACCGCACCCGGAGCCGGTGCTGTTGCGGTTGAAGGTGATGGAGCTGCCGCTGGCGAGGGTCTTCGTGCCGACTGTCATGGTCAGCTTGCCGGCGGAAAGGGCCACGGTCACCGTGGTGCCGCTGGCGACGGTCTGCCCCGCCACGTTGAAGCTGCCGGTGGTGCGGAAGCTGACGGAGGAGGGCGTGCCGACGCGGGTCAGACGCACGCGAATCATGCCGTCGGAGGCCGCGTAAGAGAGGTTGTTCGCGATGGGGAGAATCTGAA
>CADARO010000238.1:6795-9809 GCA_902790345.1 uncultured Eubacteriales bacterium
GACGCGCCTGATGAGCCGTGTCTTTTTGTTCGTACATGATCGAAGCATTCGTGTTGTTCCTCCTGTCATAAAACTGACAGGCTAATAATTCGACATAAAACGCCGAATTCCTGCATAATGTACGTTGGTAAATATATACTCATCCTATTCTTAAAACAATGTGCAAAAGTATGGCCGCGATGAAAGCGTTATTCTTCCATCGTGGCCATGCCTTTTACTGTGAATGCTTACTCAACGCTTTCAGGCTCCCGCAGAATGTCTTCCAGCAGTTCAGGGCGCGTCTCTTTATCATCGAGGAGCCTCTCCCCGGTGTTGCCGTTGTAGCGACCTCCGCCTTTTCTTGCCTCCGGCACGGTCTCCCCCTCCTCACCGGCGCTTGCCCCCTGGCGCGGCTGAATGACGCCCGGCGCGTTGAAGGCGGGATTGAAGGCGTAGAAATTGCGGGCGTTCAGTTTATCCTGAACGATGCGCAGCGTCTCGCCGAAGCGCTGATAGTGGACGAGCTCGCGCTGGCGAAGGAAGCGGATCGGGTCGATGACATCCGGATCGTCCAGCAGGCGCAGGATGTTGTCGTAGGTCGTTCGCGCCTTCTGCTCCGCGGCGAGGTCCTCGTTCAGGTCGGTGATCGGGTCGCCCTTGGACTGGAAGAAATTCGACGTGAAGGGTTCACCGCTGGCGGCCTGGGGCCAGACGCCCGTGGTGTGGTCGATATAATACGGCGCAAAGCCCTGGGCCTCCGCCTCATCCGGCGTCAGGTTTCTGGTCAGCTGATAGATGATGGTGCTCACCATCTCCAGGTGGGCCAATTCCTCGGTGCCGATGTCGGTGAGAACGGCCATACCCTCCCGATACGGCATGGCATAGCGCTGGTTGAGATAGCGCATGGAGGCGGCCAGCTCGCCGTCCGGCCCGCCGACCTGGGAGATAATCAGCGAAGCCAGCGTGGGATTGGGGCGGCTGATCCGGATGGGATATTGCAGTTTCTTTTCATAGACCCACATGCGTCACGCCTCCTTTTCCCACGGCCACGGGTTTTCTGTCCAGCGATACTCGCCGTTCTCCACCGCGCTGTCCAACGTGAGCGGGCCGTATTCCGCCTCAAAGCGGCGCGTCGCTTCCCGCGTGAGCCGGTTTTCCCGGCGCAGGGCATCGGTGGCCTCCCCATTGCCGGCGTGCGTATCGAGGAAAAGCTGGATTTCCTTCGCCGCGAAGGCGTGGGTTTGGACGTCATAGAGCGCGCGTTCCCGCGGCGTCATGCATCGCCTGTCCATCAGTCTGCCGCCTCCCTTCCCAGAAAAGGATAGAACAGATCGGGGAAAATGGTGCCGCGGGCAAAGCCGCGCTCGTTGTCATAGCGCTCGCCCCACTCCTGCCAGGGAACGTAGGCCATGACCAGCGGCAATCGCCTGCGCCGACAGTCGGCGTTTTCGTTTCGATTCATATCAGGCGCTCCTTTCTGCGGTCGGGCTCTCAGCCCGCCTGCCCCATCATATGCCGCGCCTGAAAAAGCGGTCAAAAAAGCTCTCCGACCGAACGATCAGAGAGCTGTGTGTAAACGATTTTGTTTTATTCCTTGCCGTTCCAGCAGTAGGTGCAGAGCTTGCAGGGTGAAACGCCCGTGGCCTCGATCATGTCGTCCAGGCGGTGGTATTTCAGCGTCGTGAACTTGAGCTCCTTGCAGATTTCCTCAACCATCCTGGCGTGCTCCGGCGTGTCCGGATAGGCGTAGATGGGCAGCTTGTCCTCGGCGCTGTCGCCTTCCAGCCGGGCGATGACGCGCCGCGTGATCAGATCCATCTCCGAGGTCGAGCGTGAGAAGTTCAGGTATTTGCAGCCGTACATGATGGGCGGGCAGGCCGAGCGGATGTGCACCTCCGTCGCACCGCTGCGATAGAGGAACTCGGTGGTCTCGCGCATCTGCGTGCCGCGCACCACGGAATCGTCGATGAGCACCAGCCGCTTTCCGCGAATCAGCGCCTCCACGGGAATCAGCTTCATATGGGCGATCAGGTTGCGCTGACTCTGCTTCTGCGGCATGAAGGAGCGGGGCCAGGTGGGCGTGTACTTGATAAAGGGCCGGGAAAACGGAATGCGGGATCGGTTGGCGTAGCCAATGGCGTGGGCCGTGCCGGAATCCGGCACACCGGCCACGGTATCCGCCTCGATGTGATCCCGCTGCGCCAGCTTGTCGCCGCAGCGGTTGCGCATGAGCTCCACGTTCATGCCCTCGTATGTGGAGGTGGGATAGCCATAGTAGATCCACAGGAAGGTGCAGATGCGCATGTCCTCCTGGGCCGGAGAGACCACCTGAATCGACTCAGGGGTGATGAAGTCGATCTCCGCCTGCCCGCTTTCATAGTCCACCCAGCCCACAACCGTTGTGATGCCACCGGTCTTGTACACAAGGTCGCCGCGCAGGGTATCGTCAGCACGCTGCATGTCGTAGATGATGTCCTCCCAGGAGGCGGCGGCCGAGGCGCCCGTGTTCCAGTCGGAATCGCCATACTGCGCCGGGTCGTTCCAGTTGTAGGAGTCGAGAACGTAGTACCAGGAGAGATCTTTCGCTTCGATGCGGACGCTTCCCGGCCGTACGCTGCTCGGCGAGAACGTGAATCGGGTCGCCCCCGGACGCCAAGCTCCGAGAACCTTCACGCTCGAATTCGTGGCGGAGTCGCCGGTGGTACCGCCAGACGCGGAGGACGCTGTGAGGCTGATCTTCCATTCGGCCTCAGCCGCCGTTGCGCCAGCCCTGTACGCCTGCAGGACAACATTTCCGTTCAAGGCACCATTTCCGGGTGACCTGAAGCCAATCTGAAGAACCGGCACCGGATGCTCCGCGACGGTTGCCCCGTCAACCGTGAGCGAGACGGAACGCGATGGATCGGTTCCGGCCCTCGCCTCGGCATAATTGCTCCAGCCGTCACCATCGCGGTCAAGACGCGAATCGTAAACGTAGCGGTTGGCGCGGGCGACGTCATACTCGTCCTCCCAAAGATCTTCGATGAAGTCGTGGT
>CADARO010000239.1 GCA_902790345.1 uncultured Eubacteriales bacterium
GTTTTGGAAAAGGTCCGTTTTAGTTGCGAAAATCGCCACTTCAGGAGGCTGAAGTGTCAGTTTCCGTCACTTGCCTGCCGTAGCAAAAGAGCCGGCCCACAGTTGTGTGGGCCGGCTCCCTGGCATAGCGGGTTGGAAACGCTTATCTGCGTTTTTCCTTGTATTTTTCGAGCGGACGGTCGAGCGACTCAATGCACTGCAGCACGGCGTCCTCGAAGGTGTCGCAGGTTTTTTCGGCATAAAGCGTGTCGCCGGGCAAGCTCACCTGTACGCTCACCTGTTTGTTGAGGTTGGTTTCCGGTTTTACTACTTTCAGCGTGAATTCCACTTTCGTCACGTCTTCGTTGCGCTTGGCAAAGCGCTGCATTTTCTTCTCGATAAATGCCTGCAACTTCTCGGTTGCGTCGAAATGAATGGCTTGAATTTTCAGTTCCATAAAACCTCCTTATTTTTAGTGTCCCGCCACGTGGCGGAACGGGTTGATGTTTTATTCTACTGCGAATATAGCCAAAAAAAACGGGTTGACCAAGCCTTGGGCGGTTTTTTGCCGACTTTTTATGGAAAAAACATATTTCTTCGTAAATTTGTCGTCTATGGAGACAGAAAACAACCGTTCCGCGTGGACCGACGTGCAGCGCCAGGAAGTGGCGTCGCTGGTGCGCGACTACCGTGCCTACCTGCTGCTGGAGCGCTCGCTGTCGAAGAACACGCTGGAGGCCTACCTGGGCGATGTGGAGAAGCTGCTCCACTACCTGTGCGGGCTGGGCGTGATGCCGTGGCAGGCCGACACCGACATGCTGCGCGCCTTTGTAGCCGGGCTCCACGACATCGGCGTGGAACCGCGGTCGCAGGCCCGCATCGTCAGCGGCGTGCGCTCGTTCTACCGCTATATGCTCATGCACGGCCTGCTCAGCGACGACCCGGCGCGGCCTGCGGCCTGCGCGTCAGCGAGCTCTGCGAACTCAAACTGAGCAATCTCTACCTTGACGAGGGCTTCGTGCGCATCTTCGGCAAGGGCAGCAAGGAGCGCCTGGTGCCCATCTCGGCGCGGGCGGTGCACGAACTGAGAAATTACTTTCTCGACCGCAACCTGTGGAGCATTCCCGCGGCCTACGAGGACTATGTCTTCATCACCGTGAGGCGCAGCATCAAGAACATCGGGCGCATCATGGTGTTCCATCTCATAAAGGAACTGGCCGTCGTGGCCGGCATCCGGAAGAACATCAGCCCCCACACGCTGCGCCACTCCTTTGCCACCCATCTGCTGGAGGGCGGGGCCGACCTGCGCGCCATCCAGGCCATGCTGGGCCACGAAAGCATCGCCACGACCGAAATCTATACCCACATCGACCGTAGCCGTCTGCGCCAGGAAATACTGGACCACCATCCGCGCAGCCGCATCGCCGCCGATTGAAAAGGAAAACGGAGTTAGAACAGTCTAACTCCGTTTTCGTTCGTTCCAACGCCGTTTTGGCGCCGCCCAAGCGTCTCACCCTTCGGCGTGGTCGCTCAGGATGCGGTGGGGCACGTGGCCATGGGCCACCATCTCGAAGGGACAGCCGAAGGCTTCGCCGAGCATCTCGCCGGTGACCTCGCTGGCGGCGTGGTAGTGGACGTGACGGTTGACGCAGGCGATGTTTTTGACATTGCGCACCACCGTTCCCACATCGTGGCTCACCAGAATGACGGCACAGTGGCGGTTGACCTCGCCCAGAAGCTGGTAAAGGCGCTCCTGGTGCTTTTGGTCAATGTATGTGGCGGGTTCGTCGAGAATGAGCACCTCGGGGTCGCACACCAGAGCCCGTGCCACGAGCACGCGCTGACGCTGTCCGCCGCTGAGTTCGCCGATGGGGCGTCCGCTGTAGCCGGTGAGTTCCATGAGAGCCAGGGCGCGGTCGGCCTTCTGCCGGTCGGCGGCGCTGAAGCGGTGCCACACGCGGTGCCGGCTGTGGAGGCCGGAGAGCACCACGTCGCGCACGGTGATTGGAAACTTGGCGTCGAAGGTGCTGTACTGCGGCAGATAGCCCGTGCGCAGAGCGTCGCAGGGCCGGCCGTCGCGCCAGAACCTTACCGTTCCCGCCGCGGGGGCAATCAGGCCCAGGATGACCTTTACCAGCGTGGTCTTGCCGCCGCCGTTGGGGCCGATGATGCCCAGAAAATCGTTGGCCGTCACCTGCAGGGTGGCGTCGTCGAGCACCGTCAGGCCGTCGTAGGCCGCGCTCACGTGGTCGAGGGTGATGATGGGGCTATTTTCCATTTTTCAGAGCTTTGGCAATGTGTAACATCTCGTTTTCCCAATCGTAGCTGAGGGGATTGACGGAGACAATGGCGGCCCCCGTCTCGCCGGCCAGGGTGCGGGCCATGGCGGGGCTGAACTCCGGCTGCACCAGGATGACCCTGACACTGTCCTGCCGGCATTGCGCCACGAGCGACTGCATCCACTGGGCGCCGGGCTCCTTGCCGTCCTTTTCGATGCTGAGCTGCTTCAGGCCGAAGTCGGCGGCAAACTCGGTGAGGGCGGGGTGGGCGATGACAAACGTGCGGCAGGCCAAGTCTTTCAACTCTTCGTGTATCTGCATCTCCACGTCGGCGATGCGCCGTGTGAGGGTGTCGAGGCGCAGGCGGTAGGCGGTGGCGCCGGCCGTGTCTATGGCGCAGAGGGCATCGCAGATGGTACGGCAGATGGTGGCGGCCAGGCGCGGCGAAGTCCATGTGTGGGGATCGAAGGCCGAGGAGCGCATGTCGAGGGCGGAGAGGTCCTGCGAGGTGTCGATGACGGGCAGGCCGGGCACGTTCTCGCCGACCTTGGGCAGCCAGGTGGTCTCAAAACCGAGCCGGCCCACCTTGAAGTAGGCTTTGGCGTTGCTGAGCATGACCATTTGCTGCGGGGTGGGCTCGTACATCTCGGGGCTCATGCCCTCGGGCACCAGGCTCACCACGTCCATGCGGTCGCCGGCTATCTGCTGCGTGAAGTAGCGCAAGGGCTCGATGCTCACCACTACGCACGGCCGGCCCGAGGCGGGGCGGCTGTCGCCGCACGAGGCCATCGTCAGCAGCAGAAGCAGGCTAAGAAGTATGTTTATTGGTTTCATGATGCAATAGTTATATGCCTTGTAAGAGGAAAGCCAGCAGGATGTAGCGTGCCACCTTGCCCAGCGTGACGGTCAGGGCGGAGCGCCACAGGCTGACGCGCAACAGGCCCAGGGCAATGGTGATGACGCTGCCCAGAAAGGGCAACCAGGCCAGCAGGCCCATCCACGCTCCGTGCCGGCGGATTTGCTTCTTGGCCCTTTCCAGCCGGTCCTGGCGCAGGTGGAACAGCCGGTATATCCACGTGTCGCTGCCCAAGAGCCCCACGCCGTAGTTGAACATGCCGCCCAGCGAGTTGCCTATGGAGGCGCAGATGACCAGTTGCCAAATGTCGAGCCCAGTGAGGTAGAGCGCCGTCAGCACGGCTTCGGAGGTGAACGGCACGAAGCTGCCTCCCAGAAACGCCGCCACCAGCATGCCGCCGTAGCCGTAGTTTACAAGAAATTCAACGACTGGCTCCATAGGTTGAACACGGTGGCGCCCATCAGCAGCAGGGTGCCGAGCAGGAAGAAGAACAGCGCCCAGCGTCCGCGGCCCAAGGCAAAATAGCGCGCCACCACGGGCGACACGGCCACCAGGATGAAGGGTGTGAGCCGGACATAGTGGTGGGGTTGCAGCAGCAGCAGGGCCAGCAGCAGGGCGCTTTGTGAGATGAGCACGTAGTTGAACATGCGCGGGCGAATCTTGTCGTTATAATTGGTATAGGCGTAGTGGATGGCTGCCACCGAAAAGAGCAGGGCCACGAGCAGAAAACTCACGGCGGGCTGCAGGGGCCATTCCGCGATGGCCGTGGGGGCGAAGGCGGTGAGTTGCTGCCACAGCAGGAGCAGCGGTTCCGTGTTGCCCGTGAGCAGCAGCACCCCGGCGTAGAATTCCAACGGGATGAACAGCCCGAACATGGCGGCCAGCAGGCTCCGCAGCGTGAGCGAGCCCAGTTGCACGAACATGGAGAGCAGGTAGAGCGGGGCCAGCAGATAGAGCGGCGGCAACGTGAGGCATGCGAGCCCCAGGAAAAGGAAAGCCTGGAACACCCAGCGCTCGGCGTAGTATTGCTGGTAGCTCTGGAAGAGGAAGTGGAGCGACACGGCATAACACAGGGCGCCGCCCAGCGTGACATCGCCGCGG
>CADARO010000240.1 GCA_902790345.1 uncultured Eubacteriales bacterium
CCGGGAGGGCGACATCTTTCAGATCGTGCTGTCCAACCGGCTGTCCGCGCCTTTTGAAGGAAGCCTGCTGAACGCCTACCGCATACTGCGCACCATCAATCCGTCACCCTACATGTTCTATTTCAGCGGCACTGACGTGGAGGTGGCCGGGGCGTCGCCGGAAACGCTGGTAAAGCTAAAGGACGGTGTGCTGCACACCTTCCCGCTGGCGGGCACGCGACCCAGGGGCAAAACCGAAGCGGAGGATCAGGCGCTGGAGGCGGAGCTGCTCTCGGACGAGAAGGAACTTGCGGAGCACAACATGCTGGTGGATCTAGGGCGAAACGACCTGGGGCGTATCAGCCGATTCGGCACGGTGGAGGTGGAGAAGCTACACTCCATCGAACGTTTCTCCCACGTCATGCACATCGGAAGCACCGTGCGCGGCGAGATTCGTGAAGATAAAGACGCCCTGGACGCCATCGAGGCGGTGCTGCCCGCGGGCACGCTGTCCGGCGCACCGAAGTTGCGGGCATGCCAGCTGATCGGCGAGCTGGAGAACAACAAGCGGGGCATCTACGGCGGGGCCATCGGCTACATCGACTTCACCGGCAACATGGACACCTGCATCGCCATCCGCATCGCCTGGAAGAAGAACGGAAGGGTGTTCGTGCGAAGCGGCGCGGGGATCGTGGCGGATTCGGTGCCGGAAAAGGAATACCAGGAGTGCATCAACAAGGCCAAAGCGGTAGTCAACGCACTGACCCTCGCCGGGGAGGTGGAAGAATGATATTGCTGATCGACAACTACGACAGCTTCTCCTATAACCTCTATCAGCTGGTGGGAGATCTGAACCCGGACATCCGGGTCGTGCGCAACGACGAACTGAGCGTTTCGGAGATCGTCGCGCTGAACCCGGAGCGCGTCATCATTTCCCCTGGTCCCGGTCGGCCGGAGGACGCCGGGAACATCGTCGAGGTCGCACGGGAGCTGACGGGTAGGTTCCCGATCCTGGGCGTGTGTCTGGGACATCAGGCCATCTGCGCCGCCTTCGGGGCGACGGTGACCTACGCCCGGCAGCTGATGCACGGCAAGCAGTCCGACGCGAAGCTGGATTTGAACTGTCCGCTGTTCGCGGGACTGCCGGAAGTCGTCCCGGTGGCGCGGTATCATTCCCTCGCCGCCGACCCGGACACCCTGCCCGAATGCCTGGAGGTCACCGCCATGACACCGGAGGGGGAGGTCATGGCTGTACAGCACAGAGATTATCCCACCTTCGGTGTACAGTTCCACCCGGAATCCATACTGACCCCTGATGGGAAGCAGATGCTCAAAAACTTCATCGAAATATAAGGAGGCAGCGCCATGATCAAAGAAGCCATCGTGAAGATTGTTAACAAGGAGGATTTGACTTACGACGAAGCCTATGCCGTGATGAACGAGATCATGTCCGGCGAGACCAGTCCCACCCAGAACGCGGCGTTCCTGGCGGCGCTGTCCACCAAGAGCGCCCGGGCCGAGACCACCGACGAGATCGCCGGCTGCGCCGCCGCCATGCGGGATCACGCCACGAAGGTGGACCCCGGCATGGAGGTGTTCGAGATCGTGGGCACCGGCGGCGACAACGCCCACAGCTTCAACATCTCCACCTCCGCCGCGCTGGTGTGCGCCGCGGGCAGCGTGAAGGTGGCCAAGCACGGCAACCGGGCGGCGTCGTCTCTGTGCGGCACAGCGGACTGCCAGGAGGCGCTGGGAATCAACATCCAGCAGAGCCCAAAGAAATGTGTTGAAATGCTGAACGAGGCGGGGATGTGCTTTTTCTTCGCCCAGAAGTACCACACGTCCATGAAGTACGTCGGCGCGATCAGGAAGGAACTGGGCTTCCGCACGGTGTTCAACATCCTTGGACCGTTGACCAATCCGGCGTCCCCGACAACCATGCTGCTGGGTGTATACGACGATTATCTTGTGGAACCGCTGGCGCAGGTGCTCATCAACCTGGGCGTGAAGCGGGGCATGGTGGTCTATGGCACGGACAAGCTGGACGAGATCAGTCTGTCTGCGCCGACCCACATCTGCGAATTCAAGGACGGCTGGTTCAAGTCCTACACCATCAAGCCGGAGGATTTCGGCATGGAGCGCTGCCAGAAATCCGACCTGGTGGGCGGCACGCCAGCGGAGAACGCCGCCATCACCCGTGCCATCCTCTCGGGCGAGAAGGGCCACAGGCGCAACGCCGTGCTGCTGAACGCCGGGGCAGGGCTGTACCTGAACGGCAAGGCGGAGAGCCTCGCGGCGGGCGTCAGGCTGGCGGGCGAGCTGATCGACAGCGGCAGCGCCATGGCGACGCTTCAGAAGGTGATCGAGGTCAGCAACCGGCCGGAAGAATGATGATGACAATACTGGATCAATTGGCCGAGCATGCCCGGCAGCGCGTCGCGGTGGCCAGGACGATAAGGCCCATGGAGGACATCAGGCGAGAGGCGCTATTGCTGCCGAAGGGCGATTTCCCTTTTGAACGGGCGCTGTCCGGGGACGATCTCGCATTCATCTGCGAATGCAAACGGGCGTCGCCCTCCAAAGGCATGATCGCGCCGGAATTCCCCTATCTGGATATTGCTAAGGATTACGAGGTAGCGGGGGCCGAGGCCATCTCCGTGCTGACGGAGCCCAAGTGGTTTCTGGGCAGCGACGAATACCTGCGCCAGATTGCCGAGAGTGTCTCCATCCCCTGTCTGAGGAAGGATTTTACGGTGGATGCGTACATGCTCTATGAGGCGAAGCTGCTGGGCGCGTCGGCGGCGCTGCTGATCTGCGCAATACTGGACGAGGTGCGGCTGAAGGACTACATCCAAATCTGCGACGCATTGGGACTGTCCGCGCTGGTGGAGGCCCACGATGAGGGCGAAACAGAAATGGCGATAAAGGCCGGGGCGCGGATCATCGGCGTCAACAACCGCAACCTGAAGGACTTCACCGTGGACACCGGCAACAGCCGCCGCCTGCGGGCCATGATCCCGCGGAATATATTGTTCGTGTCCGAGAGTGGCGTGAAGGATGCCGCCGACGTTCAGGCAGCGCGGGCGATGGGCGCGGACGCGGTGCTGGTGGGCGAGGCGCTGATGCGCGCGGAGGATAAAAAGGCCAGGCTGGCGGAGCTCAGGGGGACGCCATGACAAGGATCAAGCTGTGCGGGCTGTCACGGCCCTGTGACATTGAGGCGGCAAACGCCCTGAAGCCGGCATATATCCTGTTCCCGATGCCGGATGATAAAATGATCGGCTTTGAGAAGGAGTGGGCCTGCCGCCACAGCGGC
>CADARO010000241.1 GCA_902790345.1 uncultured Eubacteriales bacterium
AGGAGGCGGTGACGGTGCGGGATTACGTGGTGAGCCTGGAGCGATACGGCATCAGCCGGGAGCGGGTGCGGGAGCTCGTATGGGCCTGCCGTCAATACGACGACTGCCGCAGGAAGGCCGCCGCGGTGCGCCGGGGCGAGCCGGTGGAGGGCGATAAAGGGCGGAGGAGGAATACTCCGTGGCACCGCCCGGACCCCACCGGCGACGCCGCCATGCGCCTGGCGGACGACCGCTATGCCCGCCGCGTGGCGGCCATCGAAGGCGCTGCCAAGGCGGCGGACCCGGCCCTGTGGCGCTACATCATCCGCAATCTGTGCCGGGGCGTGCCCTTCGCCCACCTGGGTGCGCCATGTTCCCGTCCCTACTTCACCGAGGCCAAGCGGCGCTTCCTGGTGGAGCTGGACGGGCGGCTGTGACGCCGGCAAAACTGTTTCCCCCAGGGGCAATGGTGGGGTGTTATAATGTCAGTGTCGACAGGTGGCACGAGACACCTGGGGATGCGCCAGCGCGCCGGACTTTCAGCTTCACCGGCGCGCTTATTTATGCCCGTGAGCGGGCACATGGAAAAAACGGGAAAACCGCATGTACGCGCGCGGGCGCGAAAAATGAGAAGGGAGGGGCGGACATGAGGGACCAGGAGCGCATTTTCTGCGATGAGTATCTGATCGATCTGAACGCCATGCAGGCGGCCATCCGCGCGGGCTATAAGCGAAGCACGGCCAAGAACGCCAGCCAGTGGATTGACCCGGACGCCCCGAAGAAACCCGCGCTGCGGAAATATATCGACGAAGCCATGGCAAAACGGGCCAGGCGAACGGGCGTATGTGCGGACCGAGTGGTTCGGGAGCTGGCGCGGATCGCCTTCGGGGACCCGCTCAGCGTCATAAACCTTGAGACGGGCGCTTTGAACGAGAATATCAGCGACGATGACCGCGCCATGGTGGCGGGCTATCGGGTGCGAAAAGGCGACAGCGGCATGGAACGTGAGATCAAGCTGTATGACAAATGCAAGGCCCTGGAGATGCTGGGCAGGCACTTGGGCATGTTCACGGACAACGTGGTGGCCGAGGTGGAGCTTCCGAAAATCATATCCAACCCGGACGGCAGCGTGATGATGGAATGATCAGGCTGTGGTCAGAAAACTTCAACGGGCTTTCCCTGGACATCGACCGGGAGGGCCATTCGGAATACTGGCTCAAGGGCGGGCGCGGATCGGGCAAATCGACCTTCATTGCCCGGAAGATCCTGCTGGGGATGATGGCGCACCCGAACGCATCGGCCATCGTATACCGGCGGGTGGCTGCCACGCTGCGGCAGTCGGTGTATGAGGAGTTCGTGAAGGCCATCGAGGCGCTCAAGCTGCGCAGCTGGTACAAATTCAGGATCAATCCGCTGGAGATCACCCACAAGGTGACGGGCCAGCGGATACTTTTTCGAGGGGCGGACGATCCGGGGAAGTCGAAGTCCATCACCCTGTCCAAGGGCTACTTCGGCTACCTGTGGTTCGAGGAGGCGTCCGAGTTCCAGGGCATGGAGGACATCCGCACCATCGCGGCATCGGTGATCCGGGGCCGGTCGGAGCAGCGGCCGGTGATGTTTTTGAGCTACAACCCGCCCAAGAGCATCCGCAACTGGATCAACGCGGCGGCGATCGCGCCCAGGGAGGGGCGCATGGTGCACCATTCCAGCTACCTGGAGCTGCCGGTGGCATGGATCGGTGAAAACTTTATCGCCGAGGCCGAGGCGCTGCGGCAGAGCAATGAGCGCGCCTGGCGGCACATGTACTTAGGCGAGGTCACCGGCACCGGCGGGCAGGTATTCGACAATCTGGAGATCCGGCCCATCGGTGATAAGGACATCGATGTCCTTGGCAACTTCTACAACGGCTTGGACTTCGGCTTCGCGGTGGACCCGGACGGGTTCGTGCGCTGGGGCTATTCGCCGAGGGACCGGAAGATCTACGCGATATCGGAGTCATACGCCAGCCACACACCGACGGACATGCTGGCCGAGCGCCTTCGGGCCCTGGCCGGCCGCGAGCTGGTGCGCTGCGATTCGGAGGATCCCCGGATGATCGCGGAGCTCACGCGGCGCGGGGTGAACGCCGTGGGCGTGAAGAAGGGCCCGGGCAGCGTGGCCCACGGCATGCGCTGGCTGCAGGAGCTGGGCGGCATCGTGATCGACCCGGCGCGGACCCCCAACATCGCCCGGGAGTTCCAGGGCTATGAGTACGCGAGTGACCGCAACGGCAACTTCCTGCCGGACTACCCGGACAAGGACAATCACACCATAGACGCCACGCGCTACGCACTGGAGCCGGTGATCGGACAGCGCAAGGTGAAAACGCTGTCCAAATCGGCGCTGGGGCTGTAAACCTGAAAGGAGATACAGAGCGCCCGACCGGCCGGAGGGCTGAGGTCCCTGCACATTTGGCTGTGCGGGGCCGAAACTCCCGGCAGAGCGCAGCGACAGACGGGAGGCGAAATATGAACGTTGAGCAGATCATGGCCTACATCAAGGCCGACGAAAAGAAGCGCAAGCGCATGCGCCGCCTGCTGGATTATTACCTGGGCGAGCATGACATCCTGCGCCGGGCGAGGGACAAGGACAAGCCCAACAACCGGCTGGTGCACGGCTTCCCCAGGTACATCGCCAACGCCTACACCGGCTATGTATTCGGCGAGCCGGTGGCCTACAACAGCGCGGACGAGGACCTGAAGGTGCTGGTGGACGACGCCTTCCGCTACAACGACGAGCAGTCAGAAAACGGCCGTCTGGGGCTGGACTGCGCCATCTACGGGGAAGCCTGGGAAGTGATGTACATGGACGCGGACAGCGTGCCGAGGTTCGCGCGGGTGGAGCCGATGGGCTGCATCGGCGTGACGGACCAGACCATCGAGGACAACCTGACGGCGCTGATCCGCTGCTATGACACCACCGACCTGGTGACCAACACCATCACGGGCCACGTGGAGGTGTACGATTCCGAGGTGGTGCAGTATTACGAGGTGTCCGGCGGCTATGCCGCGGGCATCCCGAAGCTGGTCAAGGAGGAGTGCCACGCCTGGGGCGATGTGCCGGCGGTGCGGTATCTCAACAACACGGTGGGCCAGGGCGATTATGAGGGCGTGCTGACGTTGATCGACGCCTACAACGCCGCCCAGTCCGACGCGCTGAACGACCAGGATTACTTCTCGGACGCCTACCTGGCGCTCTACGGCATCCAGGGCATGGAACCGGAGGACGCGGAGGCAATCACGGAGATTGCT
>CADARO010000242.1 GCA_902790345.1 uncultured Eubacteriales bacterium
TGAACAAGAGCGCCCAGGACATCATGATGGGCGCCCCCTCCGAGGTCACGCAGAAGCAGCTCGATGAGCTGCACATCGCGGTCGTCGGCGAAGTCGAGGAATAAAGCAAAACGAGGAAAAGCCCCGCACGGGGATCAAGCGATCCGCCCTGCGGGGCCTTTGTTTGAAAGAGAGGAGAATCCCGGTGTTTTCCCAGGTCAACAGCTTCGGCGTGAGCGGCGTCGGCGGCTTTCCCGTCGCGGTGGAGCTCTACATCACCAACGGCATGCCCGCCTTTGACATCGTGGGCCTGCCGGACACGGCGGTCAAGGAATCCCGGGAACGGGTGCGCGCCGCGATCCGCAACAACGGCTTCCGCTTTAACGCCAGCCGCATCACCGTGAACCTGGCGCCGGCGGACAGGAAGAAAGCCGGCACGCTCTACGATTTGCCCATCCTGGTGGCCTATCTGGCCGCCACGCATGAGATCCGGCAGCCGGGCCGGGATACGGCCTTCCTGGGCGAGCTCTCTTTGACCGGCGAGCTGCGGCCCGTGCCCGGGGCGCTGCCCATGGCGCTGGCGGCGGAAAAGGCGGGGATCAAAGAGCTCTATGTCCCGGCGGAAAACGCCAGCGAGGCCGCCTTTGCCGAGGGCCTGGCCGTCTACCCGGTGGAAAACGTGAGGCAGCTGGTGCGTCATCTGCGCGGGGAGGAGCGCCTCAGCCCCGCCGCGGCCCCGGATCTGAGCGCGATGCAGTTCTCCGTCCCGGACTTTGCGGACGTGAAGGGCCAGGAGAACGTGAAGCGCGCGCTGGAGATCGCCGCGGCCGGCGGCCATAACATCCTGATCGTGGGCCCGCCGGGCGCGGGCAAATCCATGATGGCCAAGCGCCTGCCGGGTATCCTGCCGGACATGAGCCGGGAGGAGATCATCCAGACCACGGAGATCCACTCCGTGGCGGGCCTGACCAACCGGCAGCACCCGATCATCGCGCATCGGCCCTTCCGCTCGCCCCACCACAGCGTGTCGGCGGCGGGTCTGGCCGGCGGCGGCAGCGTACCCCGGCCGGGGGAGATCAGCCTGGCCCACAACGGGGTGCTGTTTTTGGATGAGCTGCCGGAGTTTCGCATGGACGCGCTGGAGGTGCTGCGCCAGCCCCTGGAGGATGGGGCGGTCACGGTCTCCCGCGTGGCGGCCAGCGTCAGCTTCCCCAGCCGCTTCATGCTGGTCTGCGCGATGAACCCCTGCAAATGCGGCTGGTATGGCCATCCCTCGGGCCGCTGCCGCTGCACACCCCAGGAGGTGCGCCGCTACCACAGCCGCATCTCCGGGCCGCTGCTGGACCGGATCGACCTGATCGTGGAGGTGCCGGCCCTGGACTATGAGGAGCTCAAGCGCCGCAAACCGGCGGAGCCCTCCGCGGCCATCAAGGCGCGGGTGGACGCCGCCCGGGCGATCCAGCGCCGCCGCTTCGGCGGGGAGCGCAGCAACGCCCATATGGACACAAAGGATCTGCGCCAATACTGCGCGCTGGACGCGGAGGGCGACCGCCTGATGAAGGACGCCTTCGAGGCCCTGGGCCTCTCGGCCCGCAGCTACGATCGGATCCTGCGGGTGGCTCGCACGATCGCGGATCTGGCCGGGAGCGAGAGCGTCGGGCCGGAGCATCTTGCCGAGGCCATCCAGTACCGCAGCTATGATTTTCACGGCAACGAATAAACGGAAAGGAAACAACAATCGGACATGAAGAGAGGAAACGCGGCGGCGCTGCTGCCGATCGGTGTATTTTTGATCCTGTATCTGGGACTGGGAATCCTGTTTGAATACGTACTGAAGATCCCCATGGGCTTCTACAGCATCCCCATTGTGGTGGTTTTTCTGGCGGCGCTGCTGGTGGCCTGCCTGCAGAACGGCAAGCTCAGCTTCGACGAAAAGCTCAGCCTGATGGGGAAGGGCATCGGCGACAAGAACATCGTCACGATGATCCTGATTTTCATGGAGGCGGGCATCTTTGTGGGCGTCGTGGGCCGCTCCAGCGCGGAGAGCGTGGCCTATTTCATGCTCTCCATCATCCCGACCCGCTACGCGGCGGCGGTCCTCTTTGTGGTGAGCTGCTTTGTCTCCACCGCCATGGGCACCTCCGTCGGCACCATCACCCTCATCACCCCCATCGCCGTGGCCGTGGCCGCGGCCAGCGGCTTTTCCATGCCGCTGTGCATCGGGGCGGTCATGGGCGGCGCCATGTTCGGCGATAACCTCTCCTTCATCTCTGACACCACCATCGCCGCCTGCAACGGCCAGGGCTGTCCGATGAAGGACAAGTTCCGGGAGAACTTCGCCATCGCCCTGCCCGCGGCCCTGCTGACCCTGGTGCTGATCCTGGTGCTCTCTTTCCGCAGCGGCGTGGAGCAGATGGCGGCCCAGCCTTATCAGCTCCTGCAGATCCTGCCCTACCTGCTGGTGCTCGCCGGCGGCATTGTGGGCATCAACGTCTTTGTGGTGCTGCTGGTCGGCATCGTCTCCGGTGCGATCATCATGCTGGCCACCGGCGCCATTCCGGCCACGGCCCTTCTGTCCAGCATGGGCAGCGGCGCCGCCGGCATGTTCGAGACCACCATGGTGGCCATCCTGGTCTCGGCCATCTGCGCCCTCATCCGGGAGAACGGCGGTTGTGACGCCCTGCTCTACGGCATCCGTCGCATCTTCAAGGGCAAAAAGGGCGGCCAGCTGGGCATGGGATTGCTGGTGGGCGCGATGGACATCGCCACCGCCAACAACACCGTCGCCATCGTCATGGCCAACCCCATCGCCGCCGAGATGGCGGAGAGCTACGGCGTGACGCCGCGCAAGACGGCCTCCCTGCTGGATACCTTCTCCTGCGTGTTCCAGGGCATCATCCCCTACGGCGCGCAGATGCTGGTGGCGATCTCCGCCGCCTCCGAGCTGGGCTATGAGGTCTCCGCCTTTGAGATCCTGCCGAACCTGCACTATCCCCTCCTTCTGCTCCTCAGCTCCCTGGTCTTCATCTTCCTGATCCCGGAGCGGGGAAAGAGGGCCTGATTTCATTTCCACACACGAGGAGCGAGATATGAAAGACTTGATTTTACTTAAGCTGGGCGAGATCGTCCTCAAGGGCCTCAACCGCCGCAGCTTTGAGCAGAAGCTCATGGGCAACATCCGCCGCCGGCTGCTGGGGCTGGGCAAGTTCAAGGTGACCTGCCTGCAGTCCACTGTCTATGTGGAGGCGGAGAGCGAGGACGCGG
>CADARO010000243.1 GCA_902790345.1 uncultured Eubacteriales bacterium
AAGCACCTCCAATGCGGATTTGCTCTTGCCGTCCCCTAGGATGGTTGCGAGGAAGGGCAGGCGCAGCTTGAAGCCGCCGCCTCGCTTGCCCTGATTCTGGCGGCGCTCCTGGCGCTCCTCCGCCTCCTGCATGTAGCGCTGAACCGCCGGGCTGATGGCCCGGGGCGCGATCTCGGGCAGGGGCGAGGTGCTGACCTCGCCGTCCTCATCCGCCCCGTCGGCCGGAATATCCACCGGCTCGTCCTCGGCAGGCTCCTCGTAGGCGGGCGCCTCCTCATCCTGTGGCGCTTCCTCAATGGGCTCCTCCGCCTCGGGCTGAGGCGCTTCCGCCTCCGGCTCCTCAACCGGCGCGGGCTCTGCCGCGGCCTCCCGCTCCAGCTCCTGCCGGGTCAGATCCTCGGCGTCGTCCAGCACGGGTCGATAGGTGGTGTTGGAATAGACGTCGTCCTTCGGCTGATTGTCGTAGGACATGTAATCCGTGCGCGTATAGGCGCTCAGGCTGCCGGCCGGCGCGCGATCCAACTCGTTTACGGGCAGGCGAACCTGAGAGGAAGTATACATGTTTCCAAGGAAACGATCCTCGCCCAGGACAGCGCCGCAATGTGGACAGGCCGCGTCCTCAGGGCGGACGCTCTTGCCACAATTACTGCAAAACATGGATGAAATCCTCCTTGCATGGTAAGTCAAATACAGGTCTACTGATTGTATCTTAATTATACACTCGGTGGTTCCGGTTCGTCAAGCGATTTCGTCATATTATTGAAATATTTTCGTATTATTTCCGCATAATTGCGGCTCAGCCCGCCGCGTTTTGGCTCAGCACGCACTTGTCGCAGGGCTGCAGGCCCTCGGCCACGGCCTCGTCCAGGGTGAGCACCCGGGGGTAGCTCACGTAGTCGCAGACCTCCTGGCTGTGGTAGAGGGTGGCGTTATCCGCCTGGGCGTAGACGATGGTCACGTAGGTGGCCGGGTCGACGGGCATGGCCCCGCCGCCCGTCAGGTCGTCCACGGTGCCGTCGCCGTAGGTCACGGTGAAGGTGGATGGGGTATCCGGCACCACGTTGACCACCTCCACGGGCACGGGGGTGGGTTCGATGGCGGCCACGTCGTAGCCCGCGTACATGGGCACGACGGGCACGGGCATGAGGCCCAGGTCCACCCGGCCCGCCCGCATCCAGATCCATCCGGCCAGCGTCATGACGGTGAGTCCCGCCAGGGACAGGGCAATGCGCACCGGCGCTTCCGTCCGCTTCGAGTGCCAGGTGATCAGCAGGCCCAGCGGCGGCAGCGCCACGCAGAGCACCGCCAGCAGGATCAAGGCCGCGCGGCGGGAGCGCTGCTCCTCGCGTTCGCGATTCTTTTCAAGGTAGCTGTTGTGCTGGATTCGCTGCCCTGATCTGTTCTTCTGCGTCTGCATATCCGTCTTCCTCACGTATAAAACATCTTCACGGGGCCGCCCGGCGCGGCCCATACATCTGGATAATAATACTATACCATATTTGCTCCCGTTTGTCACGCCCCGGGCCGCAAAAGAGAAATTTCACGCCGCCTCCGGCAGGAATTGCGCCCTCACCGCAGAATATTCCTCAGAGAAATGAATTGAGAAACGGAGCGAACGCACATGGAGCAGAAAAACCTGAACCGGCTCAACGAGCTGGCCAAAATCGCCAAGGAACGCGCGCTGACCGGCGAGGAGGCCGAGGAGCGCGCCAGGCTGCGCCAGGAATACCTGGCGGACTTCCGCAAGGCCTTCCAGCAGCAGCTGGACAGCACCGTCATCCAGTATGACGACGGCACCCGCGTGCCCTTCAACTCGCTGCGCAAAAAAGGCCGCTGATCGAAAAAGCCAGTCAAAAGCCCGCCGTCCTCAAGGCCGCGGGCTTTTTCGTTTTATGGGATGTGAGCGTAGTCGCCGATGCCGTGAAGCATCCGGCTGAGATGCCATTCCATCCGCTGGGGCCGGCTCATGCGGCGCAGCAGCGCCTCATACACCATTTCCCCCGACGCCAGCGCCCGCTTGTCCGGCTGGCGGCCGGCGTACTGGGCCTCGGCGATCACCTTGGCCAGGCGGGTCAGCTCCGGCGGCATGCCCTCGCTCTGAACCGCCCGGGCCGCGAAGGCCTCGGGTGTCTCCCCGCCCTCCGGGGCCAGGCCGCTGCGCTCCAGCAGCGCCAGGATGGCGCGATACCAGATCATCAGCTTGCCCCGGGGATCCTTTTCCCGGCCGGCCAGGTATTTCGGGCCGGTGTGAATCCAGCGCCGTCGCAGAAGCAGGGTCAGCGCCAGCAGAAGCAGCAGAATCGCCAGCGTCCACATAAGCCAGGCCGGCGCCCGCTTCGGAGACGGATCGGATTCGTCGTTTCGCGGGTCGCTCTCCGGCTCGCTGTCGGGCTGTCCCTCCGGTTCGTCCGGCTGATCGTCGCTGCCGTCCTCCGGCTCGGGGCTGGGGGTGGGTTGCTGCCCCAGGCCGTCCTCCGGCCCGGCCGGCTCCTGGGTGGGCTCCGGCGTGACCTGAGGCTCGGGCGTGGGAGTGATCTCCGGCTGGGGCGGGGTCTCGCCGCCGCTTCCGCCGTTCTGGCCCGATCCGCCCGGATCCTGGCCGCCCTGGCCGGGGGTGGCGTCGAAGGCCATCCAGCCAATGCCGTTGAAATACAGCTCCGCCCAGGCGTGGGCGTCCTCCCCGGTCACGACCACCTGGCCTGAGCCGTCGCTGAGGGCGCGATAGCCCTCCGCGTAGCGGGCCGGGATGCCCGCCAGCCGCGCCATGACGGCCATGGCCGAGGCGTAGTAGGTGCAGTAGCCCCGCTTTTCATCCAGCACGAACCAGGACACGAAATCCCGTCCCGACGGCGGATACGCGCCGTTCAGGTCGTAGACGAAGGGCGCGCCGGTGAGGTAATCCCTTATGGCCAGCGCCTTGCCCACCGGCGATTCGATGTCCTGGGTCAGGTCCATGGTGAGCCAGTACAGGTCCGGCTCGATGCTGGAGGGCAGGCTCAGGTATTCCGCGCAGACCACGCCCCAGTCGGGGTCCCGCTGGGTCGCCGCCGAGTCGATGACCTCCGCCAGCGCCGTCCAGTCCCCCTCGGGGACCCAGGCCTCCACGGCATAGCTGTCCCCCGCCTCCACGCCCCGGGTGATGAACACCTCGCCGGTCTCATTGTAGTAGACCGGCATGTCCAGCGGCGTGGTGAGGTCGGTCAGCCTGTGCGGCACGAACAGCGTGGACGCGCTGCCGGAAAG
>CADARO010000244.1 GCA_902790345.1 uncultured Eubacteriales bacterium
CTTATCCCTCCTGTAAATGTGCTGCTTGATCACGATTCAACCGCTCCCGTATACATTATTCCATTCTTATAGTATATAACGACCGGCCTGTTCTGTCAATCGCGCAAAACGCCCGCGGAAAACCTTAATCTTTCCTTTCCCTTCCGTTCATTGACAGGGCAAAGGGTCCATGCTATAATACCCGAAAATGATCTTTAAGGCGATCCAGAGAGGTCGGCAAGACGATTATAGCGCCCCGGCAAGGACTTTTTGCCGCGTGGTTTGATTTGTCCTGCCCCTCGGAGGGCAGTTTTTTTCTGCCGCGAATCGCCGCCTGAAGGAGGATGCGCGATGCAGTACAGCGCGAACGTGGCCATCATGGGCGTCGATCGCTTTCCCGGCTTCGCCGACGCCGCCGGCCGTGTTGTCGAAAAACTCAGTGCCCTCAATCTTTTCCCCTCCGACAAAGCCGAATATATCCTGTTTCCCGGTTTCTGTGACGTGCACGTGCATTTCAGAGAGCCGGGCTTTTCTTATAAGGAGACCATCCGCACCGGCTCCCTGGCCGCGGCCCGGGGCGGCTGCACCGCCGTGTGCGCCATGCCGAACCTGAACCCCGTGCCGGACAGCCTGGACACGCTCCGGCCCCAGCTGGACATCATCCGCCGGGACGCCGCCATCCGCGTGCTGCCCTACGGAGCCATCACCCGGGGCGAAAAGGGCGAAGAGCTGGCCGACATGGCGGCCATGGCCCCTTATGTGTGCGCGTTTTCGGACGACGGCCGGGGCGTTCAGTCGGACGACATGATGCGCGAGGCCATGAAGACGGCCAAATCGCTTAACAAAATCATCGCCACCCACTGCGAGGTGAACGAGCTCCTGCGCGGTGGCTACATCCACGACGGGGCCTACGCCGCGGCCCACGGGCACAAGGGCATATGCTCCGAGAGCGAATGGCGGCAGGTGGAGCGGGACCTGGCCCTGGCGAAGGAAACCGGCTGCGCCTACCACGTGTGCCACATCTCCTGCAGGGAGAGCGTGGCCCTCATCCGCCAGGCCAAGCGGGAGGGCGTGGACGTGACCTGCGAGACCGCGCCGCACTACCTGCTGATGGACGAGGGGGATCTGCGGGAGGAGGGCCGGTTCCGCATGAACCCGCCCCTGCGCGCCGCCGAAGACCGGGAGGCGCTGATCGAGGGTCTGCTGGACGGCACCATCGACATGATCGCCACCGACCACGCGCCCCACAGTGCCGCCGAGAAGGCGAAGGGCCTGGCGGGCAGTGCCTTCGGCATCGTGGGCATCGAGACGGCCTTCCCGCTGCTGTACACCTACCTGGTGAGGCGGGGCGTCATCACGCTGGAGAAGCTGATCGAGCTGATGGCCGTGGTCCCGCGAAGGCGGTTCGGCATCCCCTTCGACGGCGAGTTCACCGCCTGGGATCTGAACAGGCGGGCCGCCATCGACTCCAGCCGCTTCCTGTCCATGGGCCGCGCCACCCCCTTCGAGGGCTGGTGCGTGCTGGGGGAATGTGTGGCCACGGTCATCGGGGACAAAATCGCGTATCAGTCCAAAGAGCAGTAATACAGACATCATCCGCAACGGAGGGAAAACAACATGGCAAAGCGCACGGACATCAAAAAGGTTCTCATCATCGGCTCGGGCCCCATCGTCATCGGTCAGGCCGCGGAATTCGACTACGCCGGCACCCAGGCCTGCCTGGCGCTGAAGGAGGAGGGCTACGAGGTCATCCTGTGCAACTCCAACCCCGCCACCATCATGACCGACACCAGCATCGCCGACAAGGTGTACATGGAGCCGCTGACGCTGGAATACATCGCCAAGATCCTGCGCTACGAGCGGCCGGACGCCATCGTGCCCGGCATCGGCGGCCAGACCGGCCTGAACCTGGCCATGCAGCTGGAGAAGAAGGGCGTTTTGAAGGAGTGCCGCGTGCAGCTCCTGGGCACGCCCTTCAGCTCCATCGAGCGGGCCGAGGACCGGGAGCTGTTCAAGGAGATGTGCGAGTCCATCGGCGAGCCGGTGATCCCCTCCAAGATCACCTACTCCCTGGAGGAGGCCAAGGCGGCCGCCAGGGAGATCGGCTATCCCGTGGTGCTGCGTCCTGCCTTCACCCTGGGCGGCACCGGCGGCGGCTTCGCCTACAACGAGGAGGAGCTCATCGAGGTGGGCACCAACGGCTTCAAGCTCTCGCCGGTGCATCAGGTGCTGGTGGAGAAGAGCGTGAAGGGCTACAAGGAGATCGAGTTCGAGGTCATGCGCGACTCGAACGATCACGCCATCACCATCTGCGGCATGGAGAACGTGGACCCCGTGGGCGTGCACACCGGCGACTCCATCGTGGTGGCCCCCATCCTGTCGCTGAACGAGCACGACCTGAAGATGCTCAACGACTCCGCCATCAAGATCATCCGCGAGCTGAAGATCGAGGGCGGCTGCAACGTGCAGTTCGCGCTGAATCCCAACTCCAGCGAATACTACCTCATCGAGGTCAATCCCCGGGTGTCCCGCTCCTCCGCCCTGGCCAGCAAGGCCAGCGGCTACCCCATCGCCTCGGTCACGGCCAAGATCGCCCTGGGCATGGCGCTGGAGGACATCCCCGTGGCGGGAGGCACCGCCGCCATCGAACCCAGCCTGGACTACATCGTGGCCAAATTCCCCCGCTTCCCCTTCGACAAGTTCGCCACCGCCCCGAACCTGCTGGGCACCCAAATGAAGGCCACGGGCGAGGTCATGGGCATCGGCGCGAATCTGGAGGAGTGCATGCTCAAGTCGGTGCGCTCCCTGGAAAACGGCGCCCATCACCTGCGCCTCGCCAAATTCGACGGCATGACGGAGGACGAGCTGTGGGCCTACATCGCCGACTTCCGGGCGGACGGCATTTTCGCGATCACGGAGCTGCTGCGCCGGGGCGCGACCGTCGAAAAGCTCCACCAGGTGACTGAGATCACCGCGCTGTTCCTGGAGTCCATCAAGCGCATCGTGGACATGGAAAAGGCCCTGGCCGTCCACAAGGGCGATATCGACACCCTGCGCGCCGCCAAGAAGATGGGCTTCGCCGACCTGACCATCGCCGAGCTGTGGGGCATGAGCGAGAAGGACATCGCCGCCCTGCGCCATGAAAAGGGCGTGGTGCCCGTGTTCCCCATGGTGGACACCCTGCACACCGGGGCCTACATCCCCTACCTGTACTCCT
>CADARO010000245.1 GCA_902790345.1 uncultured Eubacteriales bacterium
ACATCCATGTCGTGGACGGACTGCACCTGCATCTCATCCTCGATGAAGGCGTCGAACACGCCGGTGACGCCCCACTTCTTCATGTCGTTGGTGACGAGGCTCATGACTTCCACGGTGGGCTCCTCCGGGGGATACCAGTTCAGCGCCTCGTACATGTTGTCAATCAGGCCACCCAGGCCCAGCTCCAGCACCCAGCCGGTGAAATCGCCGTTTTCATCGCGCACGAAGTCGTCCAGCAGGGGATCGTCGGGATCCAGGTCGTAAACGCCCAGCAGCTCCAGGCACTTTGAATTGATCCAGCTGGCGTGGTCGGAAAAATCGCGCACCAGGATCGGGCGATCCGGGGCGATCTCATCCAGCGGCGCCTTGTTGGGGCCTTCGGGGCCGAACAGGTTGGAGGGATAGTACTCAAAGTACACGAAGGGGGCTTCCTCCGCGTCGTGGGCCGCCAGGTAGTCGGTGATGAAGGAAATGATGCCGTCGTAATCCGGCAAACCCATCTTGACATGCCAGCCGGTCATGCCGACGGTGGCGGGATGTGTGTGGGCATCGAAAAGGCTGGCCGTGATCATGCCCTCGTCATAGGTGACAACTTCGGTGCCCTCGCCCACATAGCTCTCCGCGCCGGCGGCGTCGCCGACATAGACGAATTTGCCGTCCTGGATGGCCATGGCTTCAGCCCAGGGCTGGGCGTCATCCGACGTGTAGATCTTGCCGTAAACCACCGTGTCCGCGCCGTCGGCGAGTGCCGCCAGCGGCAGCGTCAGCGCGAGGAACAGCACCAGAGAGATGATCTTCTTCATGGACATTGCCTCCTTAAACTTCTCGTCACGGGCGGATGTCGCCTTCGGTCAGCGTCAGCCTTTCCGTCCTCTCCATGACGTTGCCGATTATATAGGATGTCCCGGCGGGTGTCAACGACGCGCGGGTTCGGCTTGTATTAACTTTTTCTATTGTCATAGGCAAAGGAGCGGTTATCCCAGGGCCTTCGCCGACCAATCCGCGTCCTTCAGCATGGCGCGGCCCACGCCGATCAGGTCGGCGACGCCCTTTTGCAAAAGCGCCTCCGCTTCATCCGCCGTGTTGATTCCGCCAGTCAGCAGCACCGGGACCTCCGCGCCCTTTTTCGCCAGCGCGCTCAGCTCGGAAAACCAGCCGGGCTCCGTCACGCCCTTGATCGTGAAGCCGTTCAGGCCGCCGGAAATATCCAGAAGATCCGCGCCGGCTTCGGCGAAGACGCGGCAGGCCTCGGGGATCTCCTCCTTCACGCTGCCGCCCTCCATGTAGTCGCACGCGCCGAACCGAATGGCCACGGCGTAATCGTCGCCAACGGCGTCCCGCACGGCGCGCAGGATCTCCGCGTGCAGCCTTGTCCTGCCCGAGAGCGTCTGCCCGCTGTATTGGTCCGCGCGGCGATTCGTCAGCGGAGAGTAAAACTGATTGAGCAGATACCCGTGGGCGCTGTGGATTTCCACCCCGTCAAAGCCCGCCGCTTTCGCGCGAAGGGCGGCGGATACAAAGCACTCCTTCACCCGCCGGATGTCCTCCGCCGTCATGGCGCGGGGCTTTGGCGCGTTTTCCCGAATCGTCACTTCGCTGGGGGCCATGGGCTGCGTCCCGCTGTCCTGAGCCTGCGCGCCCGCGTGGTTGAGCTGCGCGAATATCGCGGCGCCACGTTCATGGACGGCCGCCGTCAGCCGCCGGTAGGCCGGAATCACGGAATCTTCGGCCATGGACAGCTGATTGGCGTGGGCCATGCCCTCCGGGGCTACATACGCGTGTTCAACGATGATGAGGCCGGTGCCCCTGGCCCGGGCCGCGTAATAGGCGCACAGGGCTTCGTCAGGCTTTCCCTGGTTCGCCTTCCCCGTGGCCATGGGCGGCATGACGATTCTGTTTCTCAGTTCAACATGATTGACGACGATGGATTCCTTCAGCATGATTCGCGCCTCCGCTCTCTCGGGTCGTTCCCGTGGAATGAATGATCGTTGTTTTCATTCTATCATGAAACAGGTCGCGTTTCAACTCCTTCAAGACGTCGCGGAATCCGTTCAGAGCGATAATTCCGGCTTGTCATTTCGGATTCGCTATGATATGATGACAATGAAAACGGCTTTGCTGCGTCATGAATCGCATAGAACGGAGGATTATCATGAAGATCGGCTTCATCGGCAACGGCTGGCGCGCCAACGGCTACTGGCGCGTCATTCATCAGGTGCCCGAGAAATTTGAGATTTCAGGCGTTCTGTTCCGCAGCGCCGAGAAGGCGGCGGCATACAACGCGCGCCATCCCGGCCGGGCTTTCACAGACATGGATGAGTTCCTCAGGCAGGATCACGACATGGTGTTCATCCTGCTGCCTCGCGGCGTCGTGCTGCCATACATCGAAAAGTGCCTGGCCGCCGGCTTCCCCCTGCTGGTGGAGACGCCGCCGGCCGACGGCGTGGAGCAGCTGAGGGCGGTTTGGGCTCTCCAGAAGCAGTACAACGCGAAAATTCAGGTGGCGGAGCAGTATTTCCTCCAGCCCTATCACAAGGCCGTTCGCGCGCTGGTCGACCGGGGCGTTTTGGGCGAAGTGAGCAATCTCCGCATCGCCATGGCCCACGACTATCACGGCATCAGCGTGATGCGGCGTCTGCTGGGCGTGGGAGACAGGCCCTGCGTCATCACGGCGCAGCGGTTCAGCTTCCCCGTGCTGCGCCATTGCGGCCGGGAGGGGCTGACGCGCGGCGCGGACGTCATCCGCGACGACAGCCGCAAGGTCGCCACCTTCGCCTTTGAAGGCGGCAAGGTCGGCTTCTTCGACTTCGCCGACGAGCAGTATTTCAACTATTTCCGCGGCCGTCACCTGAACGTTCAGGGAACCCACGGGGAAATCAACGATTACGACGTCGCCTACTGGAACGGCGATTTGCCGATCACCGGGCGTCTGGCGCGCCAGGATATGGGCAAGGATTCCAACCTGGAGGGCTATTTCCATCGCGGCTTTACCTGGAACGGCGGCCTGATCTACGAAAACCCCTTCGCGCCGTTTGTCGAGGCCCGATTGACCGATGACGAAATCGCCATGGGCTCGCTGCTGCTCGGCATGGAGCGTCTGATTCAGACCGGTGAGGAAATCTATCCCCTGAAGGAAGCGTTGCAGGACACCTATCTTTATCTGATGATGGACGAATCGATCCGCCTGGTCATCATCTGTCCTTCCTGAGCCCCTTGCTGGCGGAAAGCAGGGTTTATATTTCCGCGCCCCTTGAGAACACCACGGAGACGGTTCACGTGAAGAACACGGGGCGATGCAAAGAGCTGCTCCTGCCCGGCTCGGAGGTGTGGCTGACCGCGCCGGGCACGCCGGGAAGGAAGACAAAATACGATCTGGTTGCCGTGCGCAAGATGAGCGGCGTGTTGTTCAACATCGACAGCCAGGCGCCCAACAAGGTGGCTGCCGAGTGGCTTGAAGGCCAGGGATTTGACCGGATCCTGCCCGAGCACACATTCGGCGATTCCCGAATCGATTTCTACATGGAGCGCGGGGATCAGCGCTACCTGATGGAGGTCAAGGGCTGCACGCTGGAAGTGGATGGCGTGGGCTATTTCCCCGATGCGCCCACGGAAAGAGGCGTAAAGCACATCCGCGAACTCGTCAAAGCGGCGGCGGCCGGCTATCGCGCCGCGCTGGCGTTCGTCATTCAGATGGACGGCGTGCGCGAGGTGCGGGCTAACATCAGCACCCACGCGGCGTTCGGCGCGGCGCTGGAGGAGGCCCGGGCGGCCGGCGTGCGCGTGCTGTTTCTCCCCTGCCACGTGGAGCCGGACAGGCTGGACATCCTGCCGGGGATAACTCTATAGCGAAACGGGACTCCGATGACAGACGCGTCGGAGACCCGTTCTTTTCTCTGTTACGCGAAGGTTATCTTTTCACAATATGCGTTGACACAGCGTCAGCGGTGGAGTATAATTCCAATATTGACGCGGTGTCAACACCATCATGCCTCATTCAGGAGATGATTACCATGATAAAGGGAACGCCGGAGCTGATCGCCCAGCGGCGGGAAGAGATCGTCAACGCATGCGAGAGCCTGTATCAGACGATGAGCTTCAAGGACATCACCCTCAAGGAGATCGGCAACGCCACCTCTTTCTCCCGCCCGACGATCTACAACTACTTTGAAACGAAGGAAGAAATCTTCCTGGCGCTGTTTCAGCGGGAGTACGACCGCTGGAACGCGGCGCTGGAGGCTGTGCTGCGGGAGAACGAATCGCTGACAAAGGCGGAGCTGGCCGACAGGCTGGCCCGAACGCTGGAGGCGCGGGCACAGCTTTTGAAGCTGCTGTCCATGAACAACTACGACATGGAGGCCAACAGCCGCCAGGAGCTGCTGACATCCTTCAAGGCGTCCTATGGCAAATCCATGGACAACCTGCGGGCCATCCTGGCCAAATTCTGCCCGGACATGGACGGCGCGGCGATCGAGCGCTTCATCTACATCTTTTACCCCTTCATGTTCGGCATCTACCCCTACACCGCCGTGACGGACAAGCAGCGCATCGCCATGAGGGACGCGGGAGTGAACTACACCGATCAGACGATCTATGAAATGACCCGGACCTGCCTGTTGAGGCTGCTGGGCGAATAGCATAAGGAGGCAATCAGCAATGAAGTACACCAAACTGGGCCAATCCGACCTGACGGTTTCCCGCGTCTGCATGGGGTGCATGGGCTTCGGCGTGGCCGAACAGGGCATGCACAAGTGGACTCTGCCCTATGAAGACAGCAAGGCCATCATGGCCTACGGGCTTGAAAAGGGCATCAATTTCTTCGACACGGCCATGGCCTATCAGGGCGGCACCGGCGAGGAGTTCGTGGGCCGGGCACTCCGGGAGCTCATCGGGCGGGACAAGGTGGTCATCGCCACGAAATACTCTCCCCGCATGCCCCAGCAGCTCAGCGAGATCGGCGGCGGCGCCTGGATTCGCCAGTGCCTGGACAACAGCCTGAAACGCCTGGGCACGGACTATATCGACCTGTACATCATGCACAGCTGGGATTACGCCACCCCCATCGAGGAATCCATGGAGGCTCTGAACGAAGCGGTTGTTTCGGGCAAGGTGCGCTCCATCGGCGTGAGCAACTGCTATGCCTGGCAGCTGGCTCAGGCCAACGCGGTGGCCGAGAAGAACGGCTGGGCGAAGTTCGTCTCCGTTCAGGGGCATTTCAATCTGCTGGCCCGGGAGGAGGAGCGGGAAATGGCCCCCTTCTGCTACGCCACGGAAATGGCCCCCTTCTGCTACGCCACCGGCGTCGCCATGACGCCCTACAGCGCGCTGGCTTCCGGCCGGCTCTCGAAGCATCCCGGCGAGACCAGCAAGCGCCTGGAGCTGGACGCCTACGCCAAGGGCAAATACGACGCCACCGCCGAGGCGGACGGCGCGGTCATCGCGCGGGTGGCGGAGCTGGCGGACAGGCGGGGCGTGAGCATGACGGAGGTCTCGCTGGCCTGGCTGCTGACCAAGGTGACCGCCCCCGTGGTGGGGGCCACCAAGCCGCATCACGTGGACGGTGCCGTCGCCGCCACGGAGCTGACGCTCACCGCCGAGGAAATCGCCTATCTGGAGGAGCCCTACGTGCCCCACGCGCTGGTGGGCGTGATGGCGGGCAGCGTCGGGCGGATTCCCGTGAAAAACGTGTGGCCGGTCAATAATTGAAAGGAGTGAGGACAAATGAAAAAGAACATTGGCGCGACGCTGGCGCTGTATCCCAGCCCCCTGATCGTGGTCGGGGCCATGGTGGACGGTAAACCCTCCTGGACGCTGGTTGCCCACGCGGGCATCATGGCCCACAGCCACCTGATGGTGTCGCTGGTGCAGGCTCATTACATCAACAAGGGCATTCGAGAGAACAAAAAGCTGTCTGTCAATGTAGTGGACGCGTCCTGGCTGAAGGAAGCTGATAAAATGGGCACCATCAGCGGCAATAAAACGGACAAGTCCGGTTTCTTCTCCTGGACGATGGGCGAAAACGGCGCGCCGCTCATTGACGACGCGAAGGTTTCCATCGAATGTGAAGTGGATGGCAACTATGAGCTGGAGCATTTCGATCATTTTGTCTGCAAAATCTTGGCGACCTACGCGGACGAAACCGTGCTGAATGAAAGAGAAAAGATCAATTACCATGTGTTCAAGCCTGTGCTGTTCGAGTTCCCCACCTATGAATATTTCGTGACGGGCGATAAGCTCGGCGACTGCGGAAAGATGAATCTGTAAGGAGGATGGCCGTGAAAAGACTGTTTGCCACTATCCTGTCCCTTTGCCTGCTCTGCGCCGCCGCCTCGGCG
>CADARO010000246.1 GCA_902790345.1 uncultured Eubacteriales bacterium
AAAACTGTGATACAATAAGCGTGTTGTCAGATGAAGTGAGTCAGGGCAGCCACCAGCAGGAAGCCCGGCAGGCCCAGCAGGCCGGTGATCAGCGCGGTGAAGGGATTGAGGGGCACGGAGAAGCCCACCAGGGCCCCGAAGTGATTCACGATCCACAGGGCCAGCCCGCCCAGAAGGCTCCCCGCCAGCAGCCGCCACAAAAACCGCATGGGCACCAGCAGCAGATACCCCGCCAGGTACAGAAGCACCAGCCCCAGGGCGAACGACACGACCAGCTCCCAGGTTATCACAGGCAGCGCCTCCTTCCAATGGTCCAGTGTATGGCCGGCGGGGAGGCGATATGAACGGAAGACATATCATATTATTATAAAGGAGTGTTTCTCATGAGCATCACGGTGAAATCCTTCGGCCATCTGCCCACCGGCCAGGAGGCCCAGCTGTACACGCTGACCAACGCCTCCGGGGCCTCCGTCTCCATCACCAACTACGGCGGCATTCTGGTGAAGCTGATGGTGCCGGACAAAAACGGCAAGCTCGGCGACGTGCTGCTGGGCTATGACTGCGTTGAGAAGTACGCCGATCCCGCCGATCCCAATCCGGGCTACTTCGGCGCGCTCATCGGCCGCTACGGCAACCGCATCCACGCGGGCCTGTTCACCTTCCACGGGCAGGAGATCCAGCTGGCGAAGAATTCCAACGGCCAGCACCTGCACGGCGGCGACGTGGGCTTCGACAAAAAGCTGTGGACCGCTCAGCCCATCGAGGGCGAGGGTCAGGACAGCCTGGCGCTGAGCTACACCAGCCCGGACGGCGAGGAGAACTATCCCGGCGCGCTGAAGGTGACCGTGACCTACACCTTCACCGACAGCTGCAAGCTGGGCATCCACTACGAGGCCGTGTCCGACAAGGACACCATCTGCAACCTGACCAACCACGCATATTTCGACCTGGAGGGCGAGGAGAACGGCGACGTGACCACCCACACCGTGACCATCCACGCGGACAAATTCACCGTGGTGGACAAGGACAGCATCCCCACCGGCGAGCTGCGGGACGTGACGGGCACCCCCTTCGACCTGCGGAGCGGCAAGCTGCTGAGCGTGGGCTTCGCCTGCCAGGCGGGTGACGAGCAGATGACCTTCGGCCAGGGCTACGACCACAACTTCGTGGTGAACGGCGAGGGCATGCGGGAGGCCGCCGTGGTCACCGCGCCGGTGAGCGGCCGCGTGATGACCGTGTGCACGGACCAGCCGGGCATCCAGCTCTACACCGGCAACATGATCGCCTGCAGCCATCCCGGCAAGAGCGGCCGCCTGTATCAGAAGCGGGACGCCCTGTGCCTGGAGACCCAGGACTTCCCGGATTCTCCCAACCACGCGAACTTCCCCAGCTGCGAGCTGAAGGCCGGCGAGAAGTACGACTTCACCACCATCTACGCGTTCAGCGCGAAATAAAACCGAATACCAAAAACAGGAGCGTGGGCTTTTCGCGGCTCACGCTCCCGCTTTGTCTATTTCTCTTTGCCAAGAAATGAAACGCCATTGAGGATGACCGACACAGAGATCAGGAAAGCGCAGATACTGCCATCCGGCCTCAAATCCCTATCCAGGCCGATGATGTCCAGGCAAATGTAGTAGGCTATTGCGAAGAAGGCGGTGAGCGCTGTCAGAACCAAACTGGCGATCATGAATGGCTTTGAATTGCGGCCCTGCCGCGTGAAAACGAGGTTCAGAATCGCCATGGCAATGGCCAGGAGGCCGCATAGCAGCATCCAATTGAACAACACGACCGTCATCCCCTTTTCTTTGCGTGCGTTTCAAAACCTGTTGATCGGCACGCTGCCGTCGTCCGTTCCCTTTTCGATGGCGCGGATTTCCACTTCATACGTGGAACCGTCGTCCACCCGCACCTGCACCCGCTCGCCGACCTTGTGCCCCATGAGCGCCTTGCCCAGGGGGGATTCTCGGCTGATGAGGCCCTGCAGCACGTTCTGCCGCAGGGTGGTCACCAGCTGAATCCACTCGGTCTCGTCGTCGCCCTCGGAGAGAATTTCCACCCGGTCGTACAGGCCGACGGCGTCCGCCGCGCTGGTCTCGGAGATCACACGGGCGGTGTTGATCATGCGCTGGAGATACCGGATGCGGCTGTTGCACTTGCCCAGCTCCCGCTTGGCGGTCTTGTACTCAAAGTTCTCGCTCAGGTCGCCCATGGCCCGGGCCGCCTGCAGGTCCTCCATCAGCTTGGGCCGCACCACGGACAGCCGGTAGTCGATCTCCTCCTGCATCTTTTTCAGGTCGCCCTTTGTCAGCTCGTTATACATACATATCCTCCGTCATTCGCCGATGGTCGGCGCGGGCGTCTGCGTCGGCGCGCTCACGGGATGATCCATGAAGTAGGCCTCCAGCCCCTTCACCATGCCCTCCACCAGCCTGGCCTGGTAATCCGGGCTGCACAGCAGCCGATCCTCCTCCGGGTTGGACATGTAGCCCATCTCCACCAGGATGCTGGGCACGGTGGACCAGTTGAGGCCGGAGTAGGTGTCGCTGACGTGGACGGGCTCGGTGCGGGCACCGGTGGCCTCGCCCATGGCCGCGATGAGGTATTCGGACACGGCGCGGCTCACCTCGGCCCCCTCCCCGGCGGACTTCACATACAGCCCGATGCCATTGAGAGACTGGTTGTTGGCGCCGTTGCAGTGGAGCCTGAGCACCACGTGAGCGCCGGCCTCGTTCATCATGGTGGCCCGCTCGATGTTGGAGATGTCCACCTCGTTGATCTCCCGGGTCATGACCACCTCGGCGCCCTGGGCTTGCAGGGCGTCACGCAGCAGCAGACCCACCTGCAGCACGCACTCGTACTCCGGCACGCCGGTGGCCACGCCCTGGGTGCCGCCGGACACCTTGAACTTGGTCTGGCTGCTGCCCGGGGCCACGGGCTCCTGGGCCATGTTGCCCTTCAGCTGATGGCCCGGGTCGATGCCGATCTTCACCCCGGCGAACACGCCCCGCTCCGTCTCCTCGATGGTGATGAGCCGGGTGGGCGCGGGGGTCGCCGTGGGCACGGGCGTCGCGGTGGGCTCAGCCGTGGCGGTGGGCTCAGCGGTGGCCGCGTCGGTGGGCGCGGGCGTGGGGGTGGGCAGCGGCTCCGGCGTGGAGGTCGCCGACGGCGCGGCCGTGG
>CADARO010000247.1 GCA_902790345.1 uncultured Eubacteriales bacterium
ACCACGGGGATTCCTTCCACCTGGCCGGTCATGGTCATGCCGTCGTAAGCGAACACGATCACGTCCCCGGCTTCGCCTTCTTCGCCGTACATGTACATCTTTTCACCGTCAAAGATCCAGGTACCGTTGATGCTGTTGCTGCCGTCGTCCGCGACAGCCGCTTTCTCGTCGGCGATCAGGCCCAGATAGGTGCCGTCGTCGTTGAAGTAGAAGTACATGGGAATACCGAAGTAGTTCACCGCCCAGTCGCCGGTGATCGGGTTCGTTCCCTCGGCTTCCTCGGCAGCCGCCTGATAGAACAGGCTGTAGATGATTTCCGTCGCTTCGTTCACCGCCTCTTCGCCGTCCAGCCAGAAGACGATTTCCACGTACTGGCCGCCGTCCTCGAAAGCGTAGGTGGCGGTGGTGTATTCCTTGTCCTCATAGGTTTCCTTGGCCATGTACATCCCGGCGGGAATGCCGTTGATTTCCATCTGCGGGCCAATGGAGAAAGCGCCGTATTCTTCCGCTTCCTGCATGACAAACTCGGTCAGGGTGTCGGGATAGCCCTCCTTGGAGAACTGGTAGATGTCGAAGTCCAGCAGGCTGTCGGGGCTGAGCATATAAGCAACCATATCGTCGGCAATGTCTTCCTCGGTCAGCTCGCCGTACGTATAGCTGTCAGGAATCACAATGAAGTAGCCGGAGGTGCCCAGCTGCAGGGGCATTTTCCCTTCCGGGATGGCCTTGCTGTCCGGGGCAACGGGAGCGCCGGAGAGCATGCCCAGCATCGGGGCCGCTTCGGGCACTGCCTGCATCAGCGCGCCCATCAGGCCGCCCAGGCCGTTGCCCATAATGTCGCCCAGCAGGCCGTTCGCCGCGTCGCCTTGGCCGCTCATCAAATCCTCGATGGCCAGCACGGTCTTGCCATCCGCTTCCAGGGGCAGGGAGCGCGCTCCTTCGGCGGAGACAGTGACGGTCAGGGTGACCAGCGGGTTGTCCAGATCCATGAAGTACAGCTTGATCACGATGGTGGTGGGTTCGCCCTCATCCACAGTCATGTCCATGGCGAAGCTCATGCCGGGCATGATGAATTCCATGCGCATGCTGTTGTTGGTGATGGTGAACGCGCCGCTCATCTGGTTTTCTTTGTCCCAGTACTTCATGTTCATGTTCTGTCCGTCCTGGAACAGCATGGTGTAGCCGAAGGAGGCTTCTTCCTTGCCTTCATAGGCAGATTCGCCCTGGATATAGAACGCGGGGCTGCCGTCGCTGCTGCTGTAGTATTCGGCGGTGACGCTATCCGGGAAGTGGGCCATCCATTCCTCAAAGCCCTTTTTCATCTCTTCCGCGTCAAAGGGCGCGCCGCCCTGGGCCATGCCCTGGAGCATGCCCATTACGGCTTCGTCGGCCAGAATTTCATCCATCAGGGTCTTCGTCGCTTCAGCGATGGCGGGCACATTCACGGTGATGGGCACCAGGGTGTCGAATTGGACGCCCTCGAATTCATACGCTCCGGGAACGGGTTCGCCGGGAACCGCCGCGGCGGAGCAGGCTTCCATGAAGCGGGTGAAATAGCCCATCAAAGGCTCCATCACGGCGGTCATGTCCATGCCGCCCGCGCCGCTTTCACCGCCGGCCATGCCGGGCATGAAGCTCTGCATCATCTGGCCGATGGTTTCCGTCTTCATGGTGAGCACATAGCTGGGGAACAGGGTGCTGACCAGGGTAATATTTTCCCCGTCCATGGCGCAGCCCAGGGACAGGGCGTCCGCGCCGTTGAAGTCCAGGTCGATCTGCGCGCCGTCCTCCACGGTAATGACCTTGATGCCCAGGGCGTCCACAATCGCCAGGATGGGATCGACCATGCCCATCTGATCCTCGGGCATGCCGAAGCCCGCCATCAGCGCTTTGGCGGCGTCATGGTTGACGGCAATCTTGGTGTACACGGTTTCGGCGGAAGCCGCAGCGCAGCCCAGGGCCATGATGAGCGCCAGCAGCAGGGCAAGCAGTTTCTTCATCTTCACGCTCGGTTTCCTCCTTTATTTGTTGTCGTCGGATTTGTTGTCGCCCGCCATCACGCGGAGAACGGCTGCCAGGATGCCGCCGATTGCCACGGCGATCCAGCTTTTTCCCCATGCGTTGCCCAGCACGCCCCAGGCGATCATCACAGCAACGGACAGCATGGGAATAATGGTCGCTAATTTTTTGTAGTCCATTTTTGTAGCCCCTTTTTTATTCTATCGGCAATTCAACGACTTCTTCTCCCGCAATGATGGCCTCCAGAATTTCCTCCATGTATTCGCTGTGAAACTCCAGGGTCACGCCAAACAGGTCGCCAACCAGGGCCGCACCGTCCAGGGTGAGGGTCAAATCCTTGTCCGCGCAGTGGAGGGTGAGGGCCGCGCCGTCAAATTCCCAAGTGCCTTCGATGTGGTTTTCTTCAATGGGCAGATCGGCGTCGATCACGGCCTCAAAGGTCTGGTCGCTGTTGAGGGTCAGCACAAAGGGAATGAGTTCTTCATCTTCTGCGTACCAGCTGCCGACCAGGTCGTCCGCTTCGAGCACGTCCGCATAGGCGCAGGCGAGGCCGCAGCAGAGGACGAGGGCCAGCAGGAGGGCCAGGAATTTTTTCATGGTAACACCGGCCTTTCTTTTATGGTTTAGGTAGGAGGTAGGAAGTAGGAGGTTTAGAATGGCTGCGCTTTTTATCCGCAGATGCTGGGCTTGCGTTCCAGCATCCAGCCTTTTTAAAACCTCCTACCTTCTACCTCCTACCTGTCTTACGTTTTACTCCTCATCGTTCCACTTATAGTACTCATATCCGCACTTGGGGCACTTATAGAAGTTGCCGCCGTTGGGATGTTCTTCATCAGGTTCAAGGATATACGCACGGAACTCATGCTTCTCAATCTGGCCGACGGCATGGCAAATGACGCACCACCGATCGTGGAGACGTTCACCCCGTTTACTCCATAAGGAGAAAACATGGTCATGCGGTTCTTTCGGTTCTTTTTCCTTGACGGGGTCGGGGGTCGGCTGGGGAGGCACGGGGGTATTGAGGATCACGACCCAACCGCCGCCGCCGGGGCCAGGGCCGGGGCCGGGATTGCCGCCGCCAGCACCGCCGCCAGCACCACCGCCGCCACCGGCACCACCGCCGCCGCCGCCAGCACCACCGCCGCCAC
>CADARO010000248.1 GCA_902790345.1 uncultured Eubacteriales bacterium
CGGAGGAGCAGGAAAAGCGGATCATGAAGGGCTTCGCCGAGGCGGGCTTCGTGATTGCCGCCTTCGACAGCCGCGAGAAGGAGCGCGTGTATCTGGTCAATCACGCAGGGGACGAGCGCGCCCTGCCTGCCGCGCTGGAAGAGATCGCGGCGCAGATGCCGGAGGATTCGGGCGTTTCCTTCGGCGTTGGCATCCTGGCCGCCACGGCGGACATGATTCCCGCCAGCTTCCGCTGCGCCCGCCGGGCGCTGTCCTCCCGCTACTTCGATCAGAAAAGCGTGGTGTGCGTGTTCGATCCCAGCGCGGCCCGCGTGAAGAGCGAGGACGCGCTGCCGCCGCTGATCACCCAGCTCTACAACCTGACGGGCCTCGTTCGCCGCCAGCCGGTGGAGGAGGTGGACAAGGCCATCGACGACCTGGCCGCCCGGCTGCGGGAATCCGTGTCCTCGCTGAGCGTCATGCGCAGCATCATGCTGCTGGCCGCCGCGTCCCTGTGCAAATCGGCCTACGACATGAAGGTCACGCCGGAAGCGGTGTATGGCGACGACCTGATGAACGTCTATTATCACATTGGAGACATCAACGAGTTTACCGCCCGGCTCAAGCAGGACTGCCGGGCGCTGAACGCCTGCCTGTCGCGGGAGAGCAGCGAGAGCAACCGCAGCCTCGTGCAATACGCCATCCATCACATTCACAGCATGCCGCCCGCCGAGCTGTCCCAGCAGTCCATCGCCGACGCGCTCAGCATCAGCACAGGCCACCTGAGCCGGGTGTTCCATCAGGAAACCGGCAAGAAGCTGGTGGACTACCTGCAGGAGGTGCGCATGAATCACGCCGCCCGCCTGCTGAGCGAGGGCGTCATGACCAACGAGCAGATCTGCGAAGCCGTGGGCTACAGCCGCTTGCCCTATTTCTCCGCCAAGTTCAAGGAATTCTTCGGCCTGACGCTCACTGAATACCGGCGCAAAAGCCGATATGAGGGGAATGGGGAGACAAAGGGCGACGGGCCGGAGGGTCAGTGAAGCACAGACATGGCCATGGAGAAGCGATTCCCAGCGGAACGCGTCGATCCCCGCGCCGCCGAGGTTGCAATTTGCGATTAAATATGTCATAATGTGGTTAACCGCTCCAAACAAAGCGGACGAGGGCAGAAAGGCGTGATGAGATGCAGCAGTTCGACTTTACAGATCTGATCCGGTTCACCAAAGCGGTGTTCTATAATTTCCGGCCAATTCCGCTGCCGAAGACCTTTCGGGACGCCACGGGCGGCATGGGGAAATACGTGCCCGAGCAGGGCTATCTGGAGCTGTACGACGATACCGGTGCCTGCGCCCATTACACGGTGACCCGCGCCTTCGTCCAGAACATGCTGCCCAAGCTGCTGACCGGCGCGAAGAAGAGCTACAACGCCTGGCGGCACGACCTGTACTGGGGCGTGCGCAACAGCGGCTTCCAGAGCGGGGAAGCGGTGAACGTGGGCGTGGTGGATCTGATGATGCTGGACATTCTGGCCCAGCGGGCCGGGCAGCCCATTCATCGCTTTCTGGGCGCGGAGAAGGACTGGGCAGCGGCCTACAAGGGCGGCGGGGCCATCATCCGCGACGACGGGGAGCTGTGCGAGGAAATGGCCCGCTACGTGTCGGAGGGAACCACCACCGTCAAGTTCAAGGTGGGCTCCACCAACGCCGAAACGGGCGCCCCCGACATGGAGCGGGACGTCCGCCGGATCGAGAAGGTTCGCAAGGCCGTGGGCGAGAATATCGGCATCGCGGTGGACTGCAACCAGCGCTTCACCGTGGAGGAGGCCTTTGAATTCTGCAAGCAGACCGAATCGCTGAACCTGGAATGGATCGAGGAGCCCATACACTCCCACGACTACAACGGCATCAGGCGATTGAAGGACATGGGCGTGACACAGCGGCTGGCCGCGGGCGAATCCATGCGGATCTACTATGCCTACGAGCCGTATGTGGAGAAGGGCATCGACATCCTCCAGCCTTCCCTGGGCCGCATGACGAGGATCGACGATCTTCTGAAGATTCGCGATCTCGCCCGGGCTCACGGCCTGGAGTTCCAGTCTGGCGGGCGCGGCGCGTACAACGCCTACTTCGGCGCGCTGTACGGGGAGAACGAGCGCATCGAGTTCCACGCGCCCATATCCGAGCCGGTGCACGAGCTGATGCTGAACGTGCCCGAATACAGAGACGGGCGCTTCTGGCTCCAAACGGACATTCCGGGCATGCCGGTGCGCATGAATCTTGAAAAGATCGAGGAACTGGGCTATCTTGAATCCCGGAAGATATTCCTTCCGGACGCGTAAGCGGAAACGGCGGTGAATTGTGATGAAGATCATAGACAGCCATGTGCACATCGTGGAATGTGTGGCGGGGTACGGCGAAAAGGGCGAACTGCGGGCGCTGGGCGACGGAAGCGGACGGGCGCGCTACGCCGACGGCACGGTCATCCAGCTGCTGCCCGATTGGTTTCACGACCGGGTGACCGCCGAGGACCTGATCTCCGAAATGGACAGACAGGGCGTGGAGAAGGCGGTGCTGCTCCAGGGCAACTACTACGGCTTCCAGAACCTGGCGTCCTGGGAGGCCATGCAAAAATATCCGAACCGGCTGACCGGCGCGGCCATGTATGATCCCTACGCCCGGGGCAAGGAGGAGGTGCGCGAGCATCTCTTCGAGCGGCTGGGCTTTCCGGCCGTGAAATTCGAGTGCAGCGTGGGCTCCGGCCTCATGGCGCTGCACCCGGAGCTGCGCTTCGACGATCCCGTCATGGACGACGCCATCGGCTACGCCGCGGAACACGGCCAGGTCATCATCCTGGATATCGGCAAGTGCCTCAGCCCCAGCTGGCAGATCGAGGCGGTGAGAAAGGAAATCCTCAAATACCCGGGGGCTTCCTTTGTGCTGTGCCACCTGCTGGCCCCTGCCGCGAAGGACGGAGCGGTCTGGAAGCAGGCCATGGAGCGCCTGGCGCTTCCGAACGTCAGCATGGATCTCTCCAGCCTGCCCCATAACCTGCGCCCGGACGACTATCCCTGGCCCAGGACGCGGCAATGGCTCCGCGAGGCCCGCGACATCCTCGGCGCGGAGCGGATGATATTCGGCACGGACTACCCGTCCGCCCTGAAGGAA
>CADARO010000249.1 GCA_902790345.1 uncultured Eubacteriales bacterium
ATTCCGTCAAAAATCGACGCGGGAACCTACTATGTCTGGTATAAGGCCGTGGCCGATCAGGATCATACCGACTCCGAGCCCGCGTGCATCACGGTGGAGATCAAGAGCGCGACGAGCGGAAACACCGCGCCCGCCCTTCTTTTCGCCACGGACGATTTGTTCCAACGGATTTCCCTTTGACAAGGAAGAAAGTCATGACTATTTCCGAAAAGCTCTACACAATCCTGATCCAGGGCGGTTCCTGGAAGACGATTCTCGGCGGCCTGTGGGTCACGGTGCAGATCTTCGTGCTGGCGCTGGTGCTTGGCACCGTGCTGGGCGCGGCGATCTGTCTGCTGCGCACCCGGAAGAACCCGATCCTCCGGGGCATCGCATCGGTGTATATCGCCGTGCTGCGTGGCACGCCGGTGCTGATGCTGCTGCTGCTTCTGTATTACGGCGTATTCGCCAGGACCGGCTTGAAGCCGGTGACGGTGGCGGTGTTCACGTTCGCGCTGAACGTGTCCGCCCACGTGGCGGAGCTGCTGCGCTCGGCGCTGAGCGCTTCGGACAGAGGCCAGGCCGAGGCGGCGCGGACGCTGGGCTTTTCCGCCTGGGACACCTTCCGGCTGATCACCCTGCCCCAGGTGCTGCGCATCGCCAAGCCGGTTTACCAGTCCACCATCGTGAACCTGATCCAGTGGACCAGCGTGGTGGGCTACGTCACCATCACGGATCTGACCCGCGTCATCAACAACATCGCCTCCCGCACCATGCAGCCGCTCTTAACCATCACCATCGGCATGCTGATCTATCTGGCGCTTTCCTACATCATATTCGGCCTGTTTGCGCTGTCGGATAAGCTGAAGGAGAGAGCGCATACGACGACTTGAATGAAAAACAGGAGGATTCAACCATGAAGAAAGCAATCTGTCTGATACTGGTCGCCCTTCTGGCGCTTTCCACACTGGGCCTTCCGGCGCTGGCGGGGGATCAGGGCGAGCTCGGACGCCTGACCAAGCTGAATGTGGATGAAGACACGCTGACACAGGCCATTATGGAAAGCTACTTTGACAAAGTGCCGTTTTCCCGCTATCGTTTTTTTGATAATCTCAACAGCATGATCGGGGCGCTTGTAAGCGGGAGCATCGCGGGAATGGCGCTCGATGAATTCACAGCCGAATACCTGCTCTCAAGGGCCGAAGAATATGCGATCTACAACCCGCCTGAGACAACTCCTTCGTATAATCTGAATTTTTCCATGCTGCTCCGCGAGGAGGATGCCGAGCTGCGCGACAGGATTTCTGAAGCGATCGATGCCATGAAGGCCGACGGCACGCTGGATGCGCTGAAGAAGCAGTACATCGACGAGGTCATCGCTGGGAGTGAACCCGAAGCGATCGTTCCCGAGGTGTTCGAAGGCGGCGAGACCCTGAAGGTTGCGGTCACAGGCGATCGCCCGCCGATGGATTATTTTTCCAATGCCGGCGAACCCATAGGCTTCAATACGGCGCTCGTTTCCGAGGTTGGCAGGCGGCTCGGCATGAATGTTGAGTTCGTGTCCATCGATACGGCCGCGAGAGCCCTGACGCTGGAATCAGGAATATCGGATGTGATTTTCTGGATGGAAGCGGGCGACTTTGGCAACTGGGAAAACGCCGACGTAGAGGATCAGCCCGCGGGCACCGTTGTATCAACGCCATTCCTCACCGGCGCGTTTACCATTGTTGTGCTGGCCTCATCGGAGATTATGAAGTCGGATGAGGGTTATAGCGCTATTTCGGAATACGACGACACGCAAGAGGGAGGCATTTCAAAATGAGCCTGATCGAGGTGAAGGGCTTGAGAAAGTCCTTCGGTCGTCTGGAGGTTTTGAAGGGCGTCGATCTGACCGTGGAGCAGGGCGAGCGCATCGCCATCATCGGCGGCAGCGGCTGCGGCAAGAGCGTGTTCCTGCGCTCGCTGTGCCTGCTGGAGAAGCCGGACGCGGGGCAGGTATTCATCGACGGGAAGGAGATCACCGCCGCGAAGGGCGGGCAGGTGGACGAGATTCGCCGCAGCATGGGCATGGTGTTCCAGAAATTCCACCTGTTCAGCGAAATGGACGTGATGGACAACCTGTGCCTCGCGCCCACGCGCATCCTGAAAATGTCCCGCGAGGCGGCGGAGCAAAAGGCCATGGAGCTGCTTTCGCAGGTCGGCCTGGCCAGCCGCGCCCACGCCTGGCCCACGGTGCTCTCCGGCGGCCAGCAGCAGCGCATCGCAATATGCCGCTGCCTGATGATGGAGCCGAAGGTGCTGCTCTTCGACGAGCCCACCAGCGCATTGGACCCCTCCATGGTGGGCGAGGTGCTGGCGGTAATCCGCATGCTGGCCAAGCGGGACATGAGCATGCTGATCGTGACCCACGAGATGAATTTCGCCCGGGAGGTGGCGGACCGGGTGCTGTTCTTCGCCGACGGCGTCATCTACGAGCAGGGCACACCGGCGGAAATCTTCGACGCGCCGAAGCGGGAAAAGACCGTCGCATTCATCCGAAAGATCAAGTATTACAGCATACATATCGCGGAGAAGCGGTTTGACCTGATGCAGCTTCAGGGCGGCATCCAGAATTTCGGCGAAAAGTACGGCATGGGCCAAAGGCACACATACCGGCTGCAAATCTGCTGCGAGGAGCTGATCTACGTTCTGCTGGAGCAATGCTATCCCGGTCGGAATGACGTGGATTTAGAGCTGTCGGTGTCCCACGCGGAATCCGACGGTACGACGCAGATCAGACTCATCTGTGGAGGCGCGCCCTGCAATCCCTTTGAACAGTCGGAGGACGGCCTGGGCGTGACCATCCTTAAGAAGATGGCGACACGGCTGGATTACCGGCTGGAAAACGGGAAGAACTTCATCGATATTTCCCTGTAAACCTGACGACGAAGGAAAACGCCCGGAGTGTTTTCAGATAAAAAAGGAGGTAACCCCATGAAGAAGCTCGTTTCCCTGACCCTGGCGCTGCTGATGGCGCTGCTTACGCTCCTGCCCGCGATGGCGGAGAATGTCCACCCGGTTCGCACCGGCGTGTTGTCCATGCTGAACGTGACCGAAGCGGAAATGGTCAATTACAAGAAGGCCCGCCATCTGATTACAATTCA
>CADARO010000250.1 GCA_902790345.1 uncultured Eubacteriales bacterium
GGGCGTTGTCCTCGCCGGCGCGGGAGAGGTAGTCCTGATAGGCGGGGTCGTTCTGCGCCTTGGTGGTCACGGGCACGTAGCCCTCCGTCTGGGCGTAGGCGATCTGCACGTCGTTGGTGAGCATGTACTGCATGAACAGCCAGCCCGCCAGCACCTCCTGACTGTCCTGCTTGTTGAACAGGCAGATGGCGGGGCCCTGGGCGATCATCTGCGGGTGCTCCGGGTCGAACTGGGGCACCGGGTAGACCGCCGTCTCAAACTCCACGAACTGATCCGCCGGGATGTCGGAGAGGGGGGCGTGGCTGCCCATCCAGGTGGCGCCGGCGGTGGAGTCCACCGCGAACACGCACTGGCCCGCGTTCAGGAAGTTGGCCGGATAGCTGCTGATCTTGAACGTGGAGAAAGCGCCCTTCTTCACGTGCTCCGCGATGTCCAGGAGGATTTCTTTCGTCTCGTCGCCGAAGATGAGGATTTCGCCCGTGTCGGTGGAGTAGCCCGCGCCCTTCTGGCGGAGCATCTGGATCATCATGTTGTCCGTGGACTTGTAGATAAAGGGGATCATCACCTTCTGGCCGTTCACGGCGAACACGCCGTTTTCATCCTTGGCCGCCGCGGCCTCGGCCACCTGCCACACGAAGTCCCAGGTGAGGGTGTCGGGCAGTTCGTAGCCCAGGGCCTCCACCATGGTCTTGTTCACGTAGCAGGCCTCGGTGGAGCGCATGTAGGGCAGGGCGTAGGTGCGGCCGTTCAGCGCGCACTCATCCAGGAACTGGGGCACGATCTCCCCCTGGCCGGGGCCGTCGAACTTCACCAGCGCGCCGCCCAGGCCGTAGTTCTCGTCGGCCATCAGCTCGTCCAGCGGGGCCACCACGTTGCTGCCGGTGAGGTAGGTGGCGATGTGGTCCGGATAGCTCACGCACACGTTGGGGGTGGTGCTGGTGGCGATGTTGGTGATGACGTCGTTGTAGATGCGGCCGTAGTCGGTGTACAGGCGCATGTTCACCGTCACGTTGGGATACAGCGCCTGAAAGCCCGCGATGGCGGCCTCGTAGATGTCCACCTGGGTCTTGTTGGTGTCGTTCTTCGCCCAGAAGGTGATCTCCACCGGCTTGTTCTCGTCGAACTGGGCGGGTATGCCGGAGGCCTCCCGGGAGACGCCGCCGTGGCAGCCGGCCAGGATCAGGCACAGCAGGAGGAGGGTCAGGCCGAAACACAGCTTTTTCATCCCTTCGTTCCTCCTCTCGACACGCCGGCCATGATCTTCTTGTGGAAGATCAGGAACAGCACGATCAGCGGCACGGAGATGACCACCACTGCCGCCATCATGGCGGGGATGTTCTCACGGCCGAAGCCGTTTTCGCGGATCTCCTGAATGCCGTTGGACACCAGGAAGTACGCCTCGTTGTCGGTGATGAGGCGGGGCCACACGTAGGAGTTCCAGCACTCGATGATCTTCAGAATGGTGATGGTCACGATGGTGGGCTGGCTGATGGGCAGCATCACCCGCAGCAGGTACTTGAGGTCGGAGGTGCCGTCCACCTTGGCCGCCCGGTACAGCTCGCCCGGAATCTGCTCGAAGTTCTCCTTCAGCAGGTAGATGTAGAACACGCTGGTGACCGAGGGGAGGATCAGGCCGGTAAAGGTGTTTCTCAGGCCCAGGTTGGTGATGGTGACGAAGTTGGTGATGACCACCAGCTCGTTGGGGATCATCATGAGGGACAGAAACAGGGTGAAGGCGATGTTCTTGCCCTTGAATTCCAGCCGCGCGAAGGCGAAGGCCGCCAGCACCACCACCACCAGCATCACCGCCGTGGTGACCAGGGTGAAGATGAGCGTGTTCAGAAAATACCGCCCTAGTGACACCGCCGTGAAGGCGTCGCGATAGTTCTGAAAGGTGGGTGAGAGGGTGAAGAACTTGGGCACGTATTCCGAGTTGTACGCGCTGTAGCTCTTCACGGAGGACAGCACCATCCAGTAGAAGGGGAAGAGCACCATCAGCGCCCAGATGGTGAGCAGGCAGTAGATCACCGCCTTGCCGGCGATGCTCCTTGCCCGGGCGGAGCGCCCGATGCTCTCATAATCGACTTGCTTTGCCATAGCGCTCGCCTCCTCAATAATGCACGTGCTTCTTGCTCACCAGCAGATTCACGCAGGTGATGGTCAGCACGATCACGAACAGGATCAGCGCGGCCGCCGACGCGTAGGAGGGATAGCCGCCGCTGTCGCCGTAGAGCATGTCGTAGACATAGCCCACGATGGTGTTCATGCCGGCGGCGTTCAGGTCGGTGCCGAACAGGGCCACCTCGTCCGAATAGGCCTTGAAGGCGCCGATGAAGCCGGTGATGATGAGGTAGAACACCATGGGGGAGATCATGGGCAGGGTGATCTTCATGAAGATGCGCCGCTTGGAGGTGGCGTCCACCCGGGCCGCCCGGTAGTAGTCCGGGTTCACCGAGGCCAGGGCGCTGGTGAGGATCAGCACCTTGAAGGGCATGACCACCCAGATGGTGTAGAAGCACATCACGAACATCTTCGCCCAGTAGGGCCCGTCGATGAAGTCCACCGACTCCCCGCCGAAGAAGTGGATCAGCAGGTTGACCATGCCGTCGGTGTAGGCCGTCTTCTTGAACAGGATCATGAACACCAGGCCCACCGCCAGCGTGTTGGTCACGTAGGGCAGGAAGTAGATGGTCTGATACAGGTTGCGCAGGGGCTTGATGGCGTTCAGCCCCAGGGAGATCAGCAGGGCGATGCCCGTGGACAGGGGCACGGTGATGATGACCAGGATGAAGGTGTTCTTCACCGCCTGCAGAAAGTATCCGTCGTGCAGCACGTAGGCGTAGTGGTACAGCCCCAGGCCGAAGCTGGTCTGAGAGGCGAAGTTGTAGCCCTCCTCAAAGGAGTAGATGAGCACGTCGATGAGCGGATAGACCATGAAGCAGCCCAGGAACAGGATGGCGGGCAGCAGATACAGCCAGCCCTTCATATTGTTGTTTTTCATGCGGCGCCTCCCGGTTCGTCATTCCACGCTGAAGGAGATCCGCTCTTCCGTGACCTTGTCGAAGATGAACACCTTCGCGGGCTTCACGG
>CADARO010000251.1 GCA_902790345.1 uncultured Eubacteriales bacterium
GTGCTCATCATCCTGCTCACCGCCGTGGTGCTGTATCCGCTGGTCTACATCCTGTCGGCGTCCTTCTCCTCGGGCGAGGCGGTCACCATGGGCCGCGTGGTGCTGTGGCCGGTTGACTTCAGCATTGAGGGCTACAAGAAGGTGTTCGACTACAAGGACGTGTGGATCGGCTATCGCAACACCCTGTTCTATGTGGCCGTGGGCACGGTCATCAACGTGGTCATGACCCTCATGTGCGCCTACCCGCTGGCCCGCAAGGGTCTGCCCCACAAGGGCTTCATCATGTTCATCTTCACCTTCACCATGATGTTCAGCGGCGGCCTGATCCCCACGTACCTGCTGGTCAACTCGCTGCACATGGTGAACACCGTGTGGGCCATGCTGATTCCCGGGGCCATGGCGGTGTATCAGATGATTATCACCCGCACCTTCTTCCAGAGCACCATTCCGGACGAGCTGATCGAATCGGCCAAGATCGACGGCTGCAGCGACTTCCGCTTCTTCGCCAGCTTCGTGATTCCCCTGTCTCAGGCGGTCATCGCGGTCATCGCGCTGCAGTACGCCGTGGGCCACTGGAACAGCTACTTCAACGCCCTGATCTACCTGCAGAACAAGAACCTGTATCCGCTGCAGATCTTCCTGCGCCAGATCCTGGTCATGAGCCAGTTCGAGGCTCAGGACATCTTCGACGAGGAAACCGCAGCCATCATGCAGGGCATGAAGGACCTGATCAAGTATTCGCTGATCGTGGTGTCCACCGCACCCATCCTGTGCATGTATCCGTTCCTGCAAAAGTACTTCGTGAAGGGCGTCATGATCGGCTCCCTGAAGGGCTAAAAAGACATTCGCTCCATGGCGACCCCATGGAGCGTTTTTATGAGATGAGAGAGAAAGAGGGAAGATATGTGTTTTCCGAATGGCTGAAGGAGCATGACCTGAAGAAGTGTTTGAAGCCGCTGGGCGAATACCGGCCCTGCCCGAAGGCGGGGGATCGAGCCTTCTGGGATCATATCCCGGAGGATATAAGAACCATGGCGCTGAGCTATGCCGAGCAGTATCTGGGCTACGAGTACCCCATCGTGCGGGCCAGCGATTTCATGAACTTCTATCGCAAGGGCGACCGGGAGGCCAACACCCGGCAGCACATCGAACGCCGGCAGGCCCTCAGGCGGCTGGTGATCGGCGAGTGCGTGGAGCACAAGGGCCGCTTCATGGATGACATCATCGACGGCGTGTGGGCCATCTGCGAGGAATCCTTCTGGGGCCTCAACGCCCACAACGGCGTCAACGCGGACATCGAGATCCTGCCCAACACTCAGGACCGCTACATCGACCTGTTCGCCGGGGAGACGGCCTCCCTGCTGGCCTACACCCAGTATTTGCTGGGGGACGAGCTTGACGCCGTCACGCCCATGATCCTGCAGCGGGTGCGCGCTGAGATTCGGGAGCGCATCATCATGCCCTTCCTGAACCGGCGGGATTACTGGTGGATGGGCTTTACGTCCCACCCCGTGAACAACTGGACGCCCTGGATCATCTCCAACATGCTGGCGGTGTTCCTGCTGATGGAGCCTGATCCCGACCTGCGGGAGCGCTGCGTGAAAAAGGCCTGCTTCTGCCTGGATCGCTTCATCGGGAGCTACAGGCCGGACGGCGCCTGCGACGAGGGCTCTCACTACTGGACCAAGGCCGGCGGGTCCCTGTTCGACTGCCTGGACGAGCTGTACGCCGCCACTGACGGGGCCTTCGACTTCTTCAAGGAACCCCTGATCGGCAACATCGTCCGCTACATCGCCTACTGTCACATCGCCGGGCCCTACTACGTGAACTACGCCGACGGCGCGCCGGTGCTGAACGAGCTGAACTACTCGCTGGTCTACCGCTACGGCAAGACCGTGGGGGACGAGCAGGTGATGGGCCTGGCCGCCCGCTGCCACCGCCCCTACGAGGAGGAGCTGAACATCCCCCTCATGCGGCTGCTGCCCGCCATCATGTATGACGAGGAGATCAGGCGCTGCCCCCTGAAGGACAAGGCCTTCCGGGACGCCTATCTGGCGGACAACGACGTGGTGTTCGCCCGGGACTGCGAGGCGGAGGACGGCTTCTTCTTCTCCGCCAAGGGCGGCTGCAACGCCGAAAGCCACAACCACAACGACGTGGGCAACTGCATCGCCTACTGGAAGGGCGTGCCCCTACTCATCGACCTGGGGGTGGAGACCTACTCCCGCAAGACCTTCAGCCCCCAGCGCTACGAGATCTGGACCATGCAGTCCAGCTTCCACAACTGCCCCGAGATCAATGGCCAAATGCAGTTCCCCGGCGGCGAGGCCCGGGCCAGGGCCGTTGAGTACAGCGCCGACGACGAGACCCATGTGCGCTTTGGAATGGACATCGCGGCGGCGTATCCCCAGGAGGCGGGCGTTGAGAAGTATGTTCGCGTCTACGACCTGGATCGGCCGGAGAAGGACCGCTGGACCCTGACCATCGCGGACGAGGCCCGCTTCGCCCGGGAGGGGAATGAGGTGGCGCTGAATTTCATGACCTGGAAAGAGCCCGTGCTCCAGCCGGACGGCTCGCTGCTCATCGACCTGGGCGGCGGCGCGCTGGTTGAGATGTGCGGCGAGGGTCTGACGCCCGGTCAAATTCGCGAGCAGCTCAACGGCGAATGAGACCGGCTTAGGGGTCTCGCGGCAGTAATAAACGCTAAAATAATCATAAACGCAGATTTTCACAAAAAACTTATTTTGTCGAAGTCTGCGGACGAAAGTTATTGAAGCGGTCTTTTTCGATTTATTCGGACGGGTCGCGACGAAGGTACGGGAAAGCGGCGCTCGCGGCGCGATCGCCACGCTCTTTTGACCTCGGTCAGCCCCTATAGTTAGGCATATTCAGGAACGTTCGCTATGTACTATAACCTCGCAAAAACCGCAGAACTCTTAGGACTCAATACGGGCGACGTGAACCGCCTTCGCGAACAGGGTAAGCTTCGCGCGTTTAAGGACGGCGCCGACTGGAAATTCCGCAAAGAGGAAGTCGAGCAGTATCTCACGAAGATGATTA
>CADARO010000252.1 GCA_902790345.1 uncultured Eubacteriales bacterium
GACGCGGGCTACGGCCTGGAGGACGCGGCCGCCTTTGTGGGAACGCTCACAGACCGCCCCGTCACCCTCTGGCTCACCCATGGCCACCATGACCACGCCCTGGGGGCCATGTGGTTTGCCGCGCCCAGGCTGCACCCGACGGAGCGCGCCGTGTATGAGGCGTACACCGGCGAGGCCCGGCGGCGCGCTGTCCTGGACACGGCGCGGGGGAAGGGGATCGATCCGGACGAGGCGGGCTATCTGGCCGCCACAATGCCCGCGCAGGTCGTTTCGGAGGGGGAGACCATGGACCTGGGCGGGCTGACCGCTGAGATCAGGCCCTGCCCGGGGCACACACCCGGCTCCATGGTCGTCTTCGTGCCGGAGCGGAAGCTCCTGCTCACCGGCGACGATTGGAACCCCTGCACTTGGCTGTTCTTTCCGGAGGCGCTGCCCGTGGGGGCCTATCGCGAGAGACTGCGGTCACTGCTGGCGCTGCCCTTTGAATGGGTTCTCTGCCCGCACAGGCCGGAATTGTTCCGCCGGGAGATGTTCGAGGCCTTCGCGGGCGGCCTGACCGACGAGGCCATCGCCCGGGCCAGGCCCGTGGACACCGGCGCGCGCCTGGGAATCCGCACCGCCGAGGCCGCCCTGCCCGGCGGGCAGACGCTGGTCTTCGACGCGGACAAGGCGGGGCTGTCCTTTTGAAAACCGCAACAGTTTTATGCTCAATTTTGACTTTCTTGCCTATCATTCCTTGCTATTTTGGCGCTGATGGGAAGTTTCGGTTAATACGTGGCTTGACATGACTTTTTTCGTTCTTTATAATATAACATAATCAATTCTTGCGTTATATATTCACAAATGGTCACTATTTGTTGCGTTTTTGCGCCGGAAAGTCGCTGAAGGGTGGAAGAAAGAGACCGATGAAGAAGACAATGAGCGCGTTGATCGGGCTTTTGTGCGTGGCGGCGGTCATCGCATTGATCGTGCTGCTGGGCGGCGGAAGCCAGGATTTTCATGAGAAATACGAGGGCGTCGATCTGACCGCCGACGTGACCGGCCTGGGCCGCGCGGACACCTACGCGGGCTATCTGGCCGCCCATGCCGACGCGCCGGGCGGCTCTCTGCCCATCGAGGTGGACGTGCTGAGCTTCGAGGGCGACGCAGAGGCCAGGGATGTGGAGGGCCAGCGCTGCGTCTACACCGCAGACGGTTCCTTCGTCACCTGGACGGCGGAGGTGCCCGAGGACGGCTTCTACAACGTGCTCATCGACTATCTCACCGTGGCTTCCCGGGGCGTGGACATCGAGCGCGAGCTGTACATCAACGGAGAGATCCCCTTCGCGGGGGCCGGTCAGCTGGTGTTCACCCGCCTCTGGCAGGACGCCGGCCCCGTTCGCCAGGATAACCAGGGCAACGACATCCGCCCCTCCCAGGAGGAGAGGTTCGACTGGCAGCGGCTTTGCTGCAAGGACGACATGGGATATGAGGCGGAGCCCTATCGCTTCTTCTTTAAGAAGGGCGGGAACACCATCTCCCTCAACGCGGTGAACGAGCCCATGCTGATTCGCGGCATCACGCTGACCCCCGTGCGGGAGGGCCGAACCTACGAGGCCTACGCGGCGGCCCAGCCGGAGACGGCCATGTCGGACACCGCGAAGGCCTGGCAGCTCACCGTGCAGGGGGAGGACGCGCGGCTGCGCTCGTCGCCGTCGCTGTACGCCCGCTATGACCGCTCCTCCTCCGACACCGTGCCCTACAGCGTGACCAACACCGTGCTGAACTGCATCGGCGGCGACCCGTGGAACAACGCGGGCCAGTGGATCGAGTGGGCCTTTGAGGTGCCCGAGGACGGCTGGTACACCATCACCGTGAAGGCCAGGCAGGCCTATCAGCGGGGCGCGCTGTCCTGCCGCAGCGTGTATATCGACGGCGAGATTCCCTTCGACGAGCTGAGCGCGGTGGCCTTCGAGTATTCCGCCGCCTGGAACATGCGCACCCTCTGCGACGACAAGGGCACGCCCTATCAGTTCTACCTTTCCAAGGGCGAGCACACCGTGCGCCTGGAGGCCACGCTGGGCGAGATGGGCCCGGTGCTTCAGCGCCTGGAGGACAGCATCTATCGCCTGAACCTCATCTATCGGAAAATCCTGGTGCTGACCGGCGTCAAGCCGGACCGCTTCCGCGACTACAACATCGCCCAGGTCTATCCTGAGATCATCTCCGCCATGGATCTGGAGAGCAAGCGCCTCTATCAGATCGTGGACGACACCGTGGCCATCGCGGGGCAGAAGAGCGACCGGGTGGCCGTGGCGCAGACGCTGGCCGTGCAGCTGGAGGGCTTCGTGGCCCACAATGAGCGCATCACTCAGTCCTTCGAGAATTTCAAAGACAACATCACCAGCCTGGGCACCGCCATGCAGAATATGTCCGAGACCAAGCTGGACGTGGACATGCTCATCATCAGCGGAGCAAACGCCCCGCTGCCCCGGACGCGGGACGGCTTCTTCGCCAAGCTGGCCCATGAGATCCGCTCCTGCGTCGCCTCCTATTTCGTGGATTACAATTCCCTGGGCGACAAGTACGATGAGGACGACGCGGAAAACCTGATCGAGGTGTGGATCGTCACCGGCCGCGACCAGAGCACCATCCTCAAGACCATGGTGGACGACACCTTCACCCCGGCCACCGGCATCCGCGTGAACGTGAAGCTGGTTGTGGCGGAAACGCTGCTCACCGCCGTTGAGACCCATCGGTTCGATCAGCTTCCCGCTTTTTTGCGGGACAGCGCGCAGGAAGCCTATGATATGCTGGTGCAGACCGGCAACGGTCAGCGCGCCGACTGCGTGCTTGACTGCGCCGCGCTGCGCACCGCCGTCGACATGGCGAAAAAGAGCGACAGCGCCATGCTGCTCACGCTCGCGCAGACGCTGGCTGATTGTGCCGACGTGAAAACGGCCTACCGCTGCTTCAAAACCGGCAAGGATGAAGCGTTCGCCGAGCAGATTTACCTTAAGGAAAGGCTGGCTTCCCATCCAGAACCAGGCACC
>CADARO010000253.1 GCA_902790345.1 uncultured Eubacteriales bacterium
CCGCCTCGATCTGCGCCGCGTGGGGCAGCAGGATGGCCATGACGTCGCCGTAGTACTTCGCCTGCTTTTCAAACGATTCGTCCGTATTGGCCTTCACCGTCACGTCCAGCTCGCTCACCCGCAGCCTGAGCCCCGTGGCGGCGATCCGCTTGATGCACGCCTCGATCATTGACATGGAGGGGAAGCTCACGTCATGGTGCATCTGAAAGCCGTAGCCGTCGATGTTGCCCTCCGCCATGAGCTGATCCAGCAGCCTCACGATGCCGCTCTGCTTCGGCTCCAGCGCGGTATTGTAGTCGTTGTAATAGAGCAGCGTGCCCTCCGGCGCGTAACGGCGGGCGATCTCGAAGGCGCGCAGGATGTAGTCCTCGCCCACCACCTTCGTCCAGTTGGATTCCCGCAGCTTGCCGGTGGCGTCGTCGATGGCCTCGTTCACCACGTCCCAGGACACCACCACGCCGGGATAACGCTCCTCCAGCCAGGTCATGATGCCCTTCACGTAGTTCTCCAGCCGGGCCAGCATCACCTCGCGGCTCACCAGGGGCTTCGCGGTGTCATAGCCCTGGTGGAAGAAGGCCTCCGGCGTCTGCGAATGCCACACCAGCACGTGCCCGTGCACCTTCACGCCGTTTTCCCTGGCGAATTCCAGCAGCGGCTTCACCGCGTCGAGGCGCACCACGGCGGCGGTCTCATCCGACTTTGCCACCACCCGGCTGGCCTTCACGTCCAGCACGAAATCAGGCTTCAATTCGTTGCCCGGCGTCATGATGTTGAACTGGGAGGCGTAGAACGCCATGCGCTTCTTATTCAGCGCCTCGCTGCCCGTCACGGCGGTTCCAAAGTCGAAGGCATCGGCGTATACCGACTTCAGCGCGGGAATCTCCCCGCCGCCGAAGGAAGCCTCCCGCCCCTCCAGCGCGAAATCCTTCATCTCAAAGCTGAGGCTGGGCGCGCCGGTGGTTTCCACATACAGCACGAACCGGTCGAACCGGCCCGCCGTGTAGTTGCCCGTCACATCCGTCCACTGGCCCCTTTTCGCCACGGCCGCGCCCAGGTTCTCGTAGCTCTCCACGCCGCCCACCGAGTGCGCCACGGAGATCATGAAGCGGGCCTCGTCCGCCTCGTCCTGACGCACCTTCACGCTCAGGCGGTAGGTCTCCCCCGGCGCCAGGTTAAAGTCGCGGCCCGGCGAGTTCCAGTCGTCCGTCCGGCCGGTGATGGCCAGGGCGCCGTCCTCCGTCAGCGCCAGGGACGCCGAGCCCATGGAGCGGGCATACCAGCCGTCCGTGTCCCCGGTGAAATCCGAGCGGTAGCCGCTCTCCTCCGCCCCGGCGACGCCGACGCAGCCCAGCGCCAGAAGGAGCGCGGCCAGCAGCATTCTTCTCAAAATCATTGTGTGTCCTCCCGACGCGTGTATTCTTCGTCTTCGCGGGTGAAGCAAGGGACCGCCGCGCTGCGCGGCGGCCCCTTTGCCGTATGGTGTCAGCTTCTCACGACTGGCAACGAGCGCCTTAGTTCGCGCCGTTGGCGTCGTCAACCAGCGCCTGCCAGGTGGGCAGCTTGGCCTCCATGACCTCCGCCACGGTGCCGGCCCAGGGCAGGTTCCAGAAGAAGCCATTGCCCAGCACGTCGTTGTTGGAGCCCAGCATGATGCTGGTGTCCGCCACGGGGTTCTCCCTCAGCAGGGCGTAGGTGATGTCGATGGACTCGTCGTCATAGAAGCGATCGTACAGGTCGGTCTTCCAGCCTTCCTCGTCGTCCTCGTAGCCGGGGGTGTCCTCGCGCCACATGTCATAGGCGATGGCCATCTTGTTGGCGGTCTCGCGGTCGATGTTGCCGGGGATCACGACGGTGTTCTCGCTCTGCACATGGCAGTACTGAGCGTCCTCGCTGGTGCCCTTCGGGAAGGGCAGGATGCCGAACTCGTCTTCCATGCCGTACAGGTCGGAGCCGGGGTTGGCCTCATAGGCCTGGCCCACATGGAACGCCGCCATGCCGCTCTTGAAGGCCGGGAAGAACCAGTTCCACTCGGAGCCTTCGGGCTGGGGCATCTGATACTTGGACACGATGTCCACGGCGAAGTTCATGGCGTCGATGGTGTTCTGCTCGGTGGCGGTGATCACGAACTGGCCGTCCTCCACGTCGATGAAGGAGCCGCCGTTGGACGCGGTGGCAACCAGATACACGTCGGTGGTGTTGGAAGCCATGCCGTAGATGTCCACGACGCCGTCGTTGTCGGTGTCCTGAGCGCAGGCCGCCAGGCACTCCTCGAAGGCTTCCCAGGTCCACTCGTCGTTCTCAACCATGGTGTACAGGGAGTCGGGGTTGATGCCGGCTTCCTCAACCAGGCGCTTGTTGAAGAACACGACCTGACGCACCTCGGCGGCGCCCACGGAGAAGCCGTAGTGATGATCGCCCACCTTGAAGGTCTCATAGGTGGCCTGGTTGTACTTCTCGCCGGTGAAGTCCACGGCCAGAAGCTCTGCGTCGTAGTCGATGATCCAGTTCGCGGGAGAGATGTCCTCCTCGCCCTCGGTTTCCACGATCTCCCCATCGTCTGCCGCGTCGGTATCGGCGGCTTCATCCTCGGTCAGCCAGTCCTGATACTCATAGGTGTCCTCGGTGAAGGTGTTGTTGGCTTCCTGGCGGGAGCCGTCGGCCGGAGACCACCAGTTGTAGATCCAGATTTCCATGCCGCCGAAATCATAGGGCGCGCCGGTGGTGGGGTCGATTCTCAGCTCCGGATAGCCGTCCGGCACTTCCGCCATAGCGGGAACGGTGGCCAGAAGCATCAGACCAGCCAGCACGAGAGCCAGCATCTTGGACAGGTTCTTCATGATAAATTCCTCCTTGTCGATGATTGTTATACTCGAACGGCGCTTGTCCGAACGCCGCCAAAGCCGGGATTAATCCTTGAGGCCGCTGGTGGAGAGGCTCTCCACGAAGCCGCGCTGAGCGAACACGTAGAGGATCAGCAGCGGCACGATGGTCATGATGACGCCGGTGGAGATCATCTGCTGCACGCGGGTGGTGCTCACCTGCAGGGTCTGGCCCGTTGTGCTCTTGAGCTGATTCAGCCGCTGCTGAATGGCGGGCAGATTGCTGGACAGGGTGGAGAAGCCCCGCAGGAAGTTGTTCGTGTAGAAGCGGTCGGTCCACTGCCACACAAAGGCAAACAGGAAGCAGCTGGTCATGATGGGCAGCGCGTCCGGCAGCATGACCTTGCGGAAGGTGTGGAACGCGCCGCAGCCGTCCACATAGGCCGCCTCCTCCAGAGACACCGGAATGCCCTTGAAGTACTGCCGGATCATGAATATGTACAGTCCGTCCTTCAGGCCCATGCAGGTGGCGCTCATGAGGGCGTAGGGCGTGAAGGTGTCCCGGATGTTCAGGGTGTGTCCGGTGATGGCCTGGATGATGCCCAGAATGTCGAAGCTGCTGAAGTACATATACAGCGAGGTGGAGATGGTCTGGGGCGGGATGATGATGACCAGGATCACGCACGCGAACCAGAACTTCTTCAGCGGAAACTCGAACCGGGCGAAGCCATAGCCCACCAGCGTGCAGGACACCACCTGCAAAACCGCCGTGGTCAGGCTGATCCAAAAGGTGTTGAACAGCGACTTCCAGTAATTCAGCAGGGTGTCGCTGGCGGCCAGCTCGTAGTTGGCCCAGGTGAGATGACGGGGCAGCAGCGTGACGGTGCTGTCGTACAGATCCCGCTCCTCCATCAGGCTCACGGAGAACTTCATCAGAAGGGGCTGGATAATCATGAAGCACAGGCCGAACAGCAGCAGCCCCCGCACCACGCTCACCGCGCCCTGCCCCACCGTGCGCTTCAGGAGCATGCCGTGGGACTTGCGATTGCGCTCCCAGAAGGACTGGCGCTTCGCCTCGTGCCGCGTCGCTTCGTTACTCAACGTTCTTCACCCCCAGCGTAATAATCAGGGACGCCACGCCGATCATCAGGATCGACACGCCGAAGTAAATCCACGACATGGCGGAGGCCACGCCGAACTTGTAGTTGGCGTACATGACCTTGCTGATCTTCTCCATCACCTGGTTGTTGGATTTGGTGAAGAAGTCGATGATGGTGTAGATGGCGTTCACCAGCAGCAGCGGCGAGACCATGGGGAAGGTGATCTTCCAGAAGCTCTCCCAGCCGGAGCAGCCCTCCACGTGAGCCGCCTCATACAGGCTGGCCGGAATGTTCTGCATGCCGGAGAGGAACACGATGATCTGTATGCCGGAGGCGATGACGATGTCGTACACCGAGTCGATGATGTTGAACACCACCTGGAAGGCTCGGGTGCCGATGCCGGAGGCCTGCAGCATGTCCTGCAGCGTCTGGGTCAGGTTCACGCCACCGCTCTCCTGGATGGCGTCGCCGATGCCGCTCATCAGCGTGTTCTGGGCCTCAACGCCCAGCATGTTGCTGTCCAGGCCCAGCAGCACGCCCGCCGAGAAGATGACCGGCAGGAAGAAGATGGCCCGGGCCAGGGTGCGGCCCTTGAACTTGCCGTTCAGGATCACCGCCACCACGAAGCTGAGCACCAGCGTGGCCAGGGTGTTGACGATCATGCGGGAGATTTCCTCGGTCAGCAGGCGGTTGTATTCCGGATCGGCGGCCACGGCGTACTTGTAGTTCGCCATGCCCGCCCAGGTCATGGTCATGCCGTTGGGGTTCACGTCGCAGAAGCTCATGTAGAGCGAGTTGATCAGCGGCCGCACCATGAACACCAGAAAGCCCAGGATGAACGGAAGGATGAACAGATACCCCGTGATGGCGCGCCGCGCGCGAATCGACATGGGCTTCTTGCCGCGTTTCGTCATGCTCACTTGGCATCCCCCTCCCTCACCACGAGATAGCTGCGCGCGGGCACCCGGATGCTCCCCGCCCGGTACTCCTCAAAGGAGAAGTTGACGAACACCCGCGTGCCGTCGGAATAGTCGGTTCGGGTCACGTCGCCCGTCAGGTAGACGTGGCCGGTGATGCGCTCCCGGTTCAGGCCGCGCATGTCCTGGCGGTATTTGGCCAGCAGCGCCAGGGCCTCCTCCTTCACGGCGTCCCAGCTGGCGCCGGTGTACTGGGTGTAGTAGGTGTCCACCAGCACGTCGGCGCTTTCGGCCATGAAGGTATACGACAGGCCCGCGCCGTACTCGGCGCTGCGCAGCAGGGTGGTCTCCCAGTCGCCGGTCATGTTCAGCGATTCGGAGGCGTAGTTGGCTCGGCCGTGCAGCGCGATCTGGTAGAAGGGTATATCCTCGTCCAGAATGGAATAGCCGCTGCCGAACAGATCCATGTCGGCGACGATGTCCGCGCCGCTCAGGGCGTAGTCGTTGCCGCTGCGGATCATGACGCCGCAGCCCTTGTCCGCCGCCGCGGCCATG
>CADARO010000254.1 GCA_902790345.1 uncultured Eubacteriales bacterium
CTGTTTTGCGAGAAGTCGATGTCATCGATGTCGATGCCGACACATTCGCTCACGCGGATGCCCGTGCCCAAAAAGAGGGAAATCATCGCCAAATCGCGCGTTTTCGTCAGTTCATGCCATTTTTTCTGCCGCTCCGACAGCTCGTCGCCGGATTCAACCTGATCGAGCATGCGCACGACTTCGTCGATCTCCAGGCGCAGGATGGGCTTTTCGTGCAGCTTGGGCAAATCGATCAGCTGCGCCACGTTACTGTTCACTCTATTATTCTTAAATAAGAATTTAAAGTAGCTGCGCAGGGAAGAAAGCTTGCGCATTTTGCTCATGTCGGCATTGGTTTCTTCGCGCTCGTCGTCGCGGATGTAGAGCGTGAGATAATCGCTGTAGAGGGCGATGTGCGTGCCCGTGATGCGATTCAGATCCGCGTCTGTGATGTCGGGAATTTTGAGATCCGCAAAGGACGGCACCTCGCTGGTCAGATATTTGAAGAACAGCTTGAGGTCCCGCAGATAGGCCAAGCGTGTGAGCGTGGTGGTGGTCGGTTCAATAGCCCGCATAAAATCGACGCAGTTGGCGGGCAGCTCGCGAAGCAAACCGCGAATGAGAACGAGATTGTTTCGATCGCGGTTTTGCGTGTAGGTCATCGGAACGTCAGGCATCAATAAACACCTCCAAACGGCGTGCGCCGACACAGTTTCCGGCCAAGGGCTTTAGGAGCCGCGTCGGCGGGCTGACGGCGCTTGATGCGTCCATTATAGCTCATACCGCAAAAAAGGTCAACATCTATTCGTAAAAGTTTTCTTTTGCGAATAGATGTTGATTTATGAACCCACTGCCCCGGGATGGCTTTTTACAACCTACGGCTGCTCGGCGTCACCCTCGGGATCGTCCTCGCTCATCAGAATGTCGTCGATCTCAACGGCCAGATAATCCGCGCCGGTCGTTCCCAGGCATTTCATGCAGTTGTCGCACAGCTTGTTCGGATCGAGATCGCATCGATCACATTCGCCGCAGTTGTCGCAGAGCCGGCTTTCATCCAGCAGGCATCGACGCGCGTTTGTCATGTTCGCTCACTCCCTTGACTGTCGCTTTGTTAAATCGTTCAAAAAACCGATCATATGTTTGACGGAACCCGCCCGACATGTTATACTTTTAGTATAAACGGAGGTGCCGATTCCATGAGAATGCAAAGCCGTGGGCTTTAAGTCGACCTCCTCGGTACATGCCCATCTGCAGGAGCTTGAAAAAACCGGCGCGCTTCGCCGCGATGCCACAAAGCCCCGTGCGCTGGAGCTGTGCGATTATCCCAAGGGCCGGGTCGTTCCCCTGGTCGGCAAGGTCACAGCCGGTCAGCCCATTCTGGCCCAGCAGAATATCGAGGACGAACTTGTGCTGCCCAGCGGCCTCGTTGTGGATGAGGACACCTTCGCGCTGCGCGTGGAAGGCGAAAGCATGATCGAGGCCGGCATCCTGAGCGGCGACATCGTCATCGTGCGCCGGCAGCAATCCGCTGAAAACGGCGAGATCGTGGTCGCCATGATCGACGACGAAGCCACGGTCAAGCGCATTTTCTACGAAACCGACCAGGTTAGGCTTCAGCCCGAAAACAAGCACATGTCTCCGATCTACGCCGACGAAGTCTCCGTTTTGGGCAAGGTCGTCGCGCTTCTCAGGGAATTCTGACAGGCTTTCCCCTTTTACATTCCGGAGCGGATCAACAGCGAATCCGCTCCTTTTTTATTATACCCGTTCAGATGGAAAGCAGGCCTTTGTCCTTCATGTATTGCAGCGCGCCTTCAAGCCCGCAGCGGCCGTGGGCGTAGGTCAGCGCGCCCTGCATATAGGCAATATAAGGTTCCCTGACAGGCGCATCGGCGCTCAGTTCTATGGAAGCGCCCGCCACAAAGGTGCCAGCCGCCATGATGACCGGATCCTGATAACCCGGCATGTCCCAGGGCTCGGGCAGCGCCTCGCTGTCCACGGGAGAATTCAGCTGAATCCCCTGGATGTAGGCGATCAGGCTGTCGCTCTGGCCGAACCGAATGGCCTGAATGATGTCGGTTCGCGGCTCATCAAAGCGAGGATTGACGGCATAGCCCATCTTTTCAAACACGCGGGCGGCCAGAATCGCGGTCTTGATGGCCTGTGATACCACGTGCGGAGCCATAAACAATCCCTGGTAGAAGGGCTGATAGCTGGCCGCGTAGGAGCCCACCTCCGCGCCGATTCCCGGCGATGTGAGCCGGTAGGACACCAGGTCCACCAGGTCGCGTCTGCCCGCCACGTAACCGCCCGTCGGGGCCAGGCCGCCGCCCGGGTTTTTAATCATCGAACCGGCCATCAGATCGACGCCCACCGCGCCGGGCTCCTCATAATCAGAGAATTCACCGTAGCAGTTGTCCACCATGACAACGGCGTCCGGTCGGATCGAGTGAATCAGCTCCGTCGCCTCTTTGATCTGCCCCATCGACAGCGACGGACGCCAGGCGTATCCGCGGGAGCGCTGCAGCTCGATGAGCTTAATGGAAGCATCCTCGCGCAGGACGGCTTCGATGGCGCTCAGATTCAGCCGCCCGCCATCCAACACGTCGATTTCGCGATAGTTGACGCCGTATTCCTTCAGCGACCCGGCTCCTGGCTGACCCGACAGGCCGATGACCTCCTCCAGCGTGTCGTAAGGCCGCCCGCTGGCGGCCAGCAGCGTGTCGCCGTGACGCAGTACGCCATACAGGCACAGCGCCAGCGCGTGGGTGCCGGAAGCGATTTGCGGGCGTACCAGCGCCGCCTCGCAGTCCAGCAGCTCCGCCATGATGGCGGACAGGGTGTCGCGGCCGATGTCGTCATAGCCATATCCCGTCGTCGGCGCAAAATGACGCGCCGATACCCGGTGCTTCTGGAACGACGCCAGCACTCTGCGCGTGTTGTGGCGTTCGATCTGATCCAGTCTGTCAAAATACGGGCGGCATTCCCCTTCCGCCTCGTCAATCAACCGCTCAATGGCGGGATCAATCTGTGTCATTCCCCTATCTCCCCTATTATTTCACTTGCTATGTCATCGGCCGTCCGCCCTTCGGCGGGAATCCAACGCGCCCGGCCGTCCCGACGCAGCCAGGTCAGCTGGCGCTTGGCATAATGCCGCGTGCCCAGCTTCACGGCCGCCACAGCCTCGTCCATGGTGCAGCGGTTCATGAGCGCGGCGGCAATTTCCTTATATCCCAGCGCTTGCATGGCCGTGCTGTCGGGCGGCACGCCCTGTTCAAGCAGCCGCGCGACCTCCTCCGCGAGGCCCATTGCCATCATCTGATCGATGCGCCTGTCGATGCGGGCGTAAAGGACTTCTCTGGGCCATTCCAGGGCGAACAGCCTGACGCGGTAATCGCCTTCTCTCGCCTGATCAATGGCCATCTGTTCGGTCATCGTGCGACCAGTCAGCCGATAGATTTCAATCGCCCGAACGACGCGCCGCACGTCGTTCTCGTGCAGGCGCCGCGCGGATTCCGGGTCGATGGATTCAAGCATATCGTGCAGCCGTCTCTTGCCGCCGGGCTCCAGCGCGACGGCCTTCAACGCCTCCCGCAGCGTCTCGTCGCTCTGCTCGGAAAAGGCCATGGGCCGCGTCAGGGCGTCGATGTAGAGCCCTGTTCCGCCGCAGAGGACAGGCTTTTTGCCCCGGGACAGAATATCCTCTATCACGGCGCCGGCCTGCTGGCGAAACGCCGACACGGAGTAGCTTTCCGTGGGATCGACGATATCCAGCATGTGATGCGGTATGCCGCCGCGCTCGGCCTCGCTGGGCTTGGCCGTGCCGATGTCCATGCCGCGATAAATCTGCATCGAATCGCAGGAGACGATTTCACCGCCGATCCGCTGGCACAGGCGCACGGCAGCGGCTGTCTTTCCGGATGCCGTCGCACCGGCCAGGCCGATCAGGTAGGGCTTTTCCATGGACTCACCTCAGACGCGGCGGAACATCCGCTCGATTTCATATTTCCTGAAGGTCTTCAGGATCGGTCTGCCGTGGGGGCAATTCGGCGGCGCGTCGGTCTCAAGCATGTCGATCAACAGCGCCTTG
>CADARO010000255.1 GCA_902790345.1 uncultured Eubacteriales bacterium
CTGGCCCACGAGACCTCCAAGGCCATGAAGTGGGTGGATCCCCGCATCGAGACCATCGCCTGCGTGTCCTCCTCCCCGTTCCTGAATCACTATCCGGACTGGGATCTGCAGGTGCTCTCGGAATGCTACGACACGGTGGACTACATCTCCCTGCACCACTATCACTCCGCGCCGCCGGAGATGCCCCAGGCGCTGCTGGCCGGGTATCAGGCCTTCGAGTCGTACATCAACACGGAGATCGCGCTGTGCGACTTCCTGCGCACCAAGCTGCGCACAAAGAAGACCATGATGCTCTCCCTGGACGAATATGGCAGCATGTTCCGACCTCGGGGCGAAACGCACCTGGGCATGGGCGGACGGCAGGGCGCCGACATGTTCTATCGCTTCGACCCAAACAAGCCCTATGTGCTTCACGATCCGGACGACTGGTCCACGCGCCGCCGCAGGCCGATGATGAACGAGATGCTGAGCGCGCTGGGCACCGCCAGCACCATGCTGGTCATGCTGCGGCACGCGGATCGCGTGAAGATCGGCTGCGCCACGGGCGGGCTGGACTGCCTGTGCCGCACGGACAGGGAACACGTGTGGAAGGGCGCGACCTACTACCCCTTCACGCAGATGATCCGCTGGGCGAAGGGCACGTCGCTGCGCTGCGAAGTGACCTGCGACCGCTACGACGTGGCCGGCTACGCCATCGACGACATGAACCAGTATTCGGGCTTCGAGGGCGTGGATACCATTCAGGCCGGCGCGGCGCTGAATGAGGAAAAGGGCGAGCTGAGCGTCTTCGTCATCAACGCCGATCTTGAAAACGATCAGGCGCTGACGCTGGACGTCCGGGGCTTTGAGGGCTGGCGCTTCGCGGAGCATATCGAGATGTTCGCCGCCTCGCCGGAGGACGCCAACACCTGGGAGCGGCCCGACGTGCTGCTCCCCCGCCTCGGCGAAAGCGCTTCCTGCGACAAGGGCGTGGTCTCCGCCGTTCTCAAAAAAGCGTCCTGGAACGTCCTTCGCTTTGAAAAGAAATAAAACGTCCACATGAAAAGAGGCGCGGCCGCGATGGCCGTGCCTCTTTCGTGTGTGTTGGAATGGCGATGGCTTACTTGTTGGCCGCGTACCACTCGTTGGCTTCCTCAGTCAGGATGTCGCCGCCGCGATCCATCCACTCCTGCACGTAGTCTTCATAGCTGTCCAGCGGCTGAGTGCCGGTGATGATGGCCACGAAGGTCTCATTGCGCAGGGTGTCAAGCTCGGAGTTGTACTCGCTGGCGGAGGGCAGCAGGCCGGTGACCATGTTCTTGCGATACATGCCGCACTGCGGATTCTCAAAGAAGTCCAGGCGGTTCTTGATGGTCCGGTCGCCGTAGAAGTCCAGGAACATGCCGCGCTCGGAGTTCACCTTTTCCGGTCCGAACAGGCCGCGCAGCACGCGGATGCCCTTTTCGTTGCGGTCGGTGGTGTTGAGGAAGTTGGTCAGGCTGCCGTCGTCGTTGACGGAATAGTCCTCGCCCTCAACGCCCCAGCAGTTGAGCAGCATGATCTCGTCGTCGGTGCCGAAGATGTCCATGATCTTGAAGATCGCGGCCAGCTTCTCGGGATCGTCGTTCAGGCGGGCGTCGTAGGCGTAGCCGGTGCCCAGGCTGACCGGGTAGCCCACGTCCAGACCGTATTCGCCGTCGGGGCCGGCCGGCCACGGGGCGTACACGAAGTCGGAATCAGCGCCGTTGATGGCGTACCACTCGATGGCCACGGGGCCGCCGTTGTCGCCCATGACGTCCGGGCGGCGATAGTGGTCGATGGAGGCATGGCAGGACGCGCCGATCACGCCGTTGATAAAGGCGTGGTTCACGGCCCAGTAGCCGCCGTTGTTCTCGCCGGTCACGAATTCGGGATCCAGCACGCCGTCGTCATACAGCTTCTTCAGCAGGGCCAGGGCGTCCTTGTTGGCAGGCTTGACATCGGAGGCGATCAGGTTGCCCTCGCCGTCCTCCAGCCACAGGCGGGAGTTGTAGGAGGAACCATAGGCGCCGAAGATGGCGCGCACCACGGACTCAGAGCAGCCGAAGGTGTCCTTCACGCCGTTGCCGTCCGGATCCTCGTTGGCGAAGCGATACATCAGCGCCACGAAGTCGTCCAGGGTCATGGGCAGGTCTTCGGGCTTGTCGTGAGCCACGCCCAGCGCGTCCAGCCAGTCCTCGCGATACATGAGGGTCTTGCCGGGCATGGCGCTCTGCTCATCGAAATACGGCACAGTGGTCATCTTGCCGTCCTCGGCGCAGGCAAGCTTCCAGAACATGTCAACGAAGTCCTTCAGACGGCCCTGATAGCCGCCGTTGTTCAGGAACTCGTAGGTCGCCGGCGCGTTCTCTTTGAAGAAGTCCACGTCCCAGGAGGCGATGGCGCCCTGATCGTAGTACTGGCTCAGCACCACGGCGTCACCGCCGATGAACACGTCGGGGGCGGTGCCGCCGGCTATGCGGGTGTTGATGATCTCACGGTAGTTGGCGTTCTCAACGAACACCACGTCGAAGGTCACATCCAGGCCGTAGCGCTCCTTCATGAGTTGCTCGGTGGGATGCACCACGATGTCCTTGGCCTCGTCCCAGGGGCCGAACAGGTAGGGCGCCACGGAGATGGTGCCGCTCCAGGTGACGGGCGTCTCATCCGCCAGGGCGAAGGCCGGCAGCGCCATCATGAGGCACAGCACGAGAACCAACAGCTTTTTCATGGTAAAATCCTCCTTGTCTGTATTGTTCACAGGCAGCCGCCTGCAAAAATCAACCTTTCAGCGAGCCCACCATGATACCCTTCACGAAGTAGCGCTGCACAAAGGGATACACGCACAGGATGGGCAGCGTGGCCACGAAGATGGCCGCGCCTTTCAGGCCCTCGGGGCTGGCCTGAAGATAATCGTTCATCTCCTGCACCTGGGTGGACTCCAGCATCTGCTGGGTGCCGGTGATCAGGATG
>CADARO010000256.1:0-2966 GCA_902790345.1 uncultured Eubacteriales bacterium
GATCTGCGGGTTGTCGATCGGGGCGTAGGCCACGATCCAGGAATTGTTTTCCACGTCCAGCAGCGTGCGCTGGGAGGTTCCTGTCTTCGCGGCGGGCATGTATTTCGCGCCGGCGAAGTACTGCGTTGCGGTACCTTCCTCGCCGCTGGACACGTCCTCCATCCCTCGCCGGATGGCGTCGAAGTAGGCCTCGCCGCCCTCGATGACATTGGCCACCACCGGCTTCTTTTCCAGCACGATGTCGCCTGTGGAGGAGACGATCTTGTCCACGATCTGGGCGTTGTACACGGTGCCGCCGTTGGCGATGGCCGCCACGTAGCGCGCCATGGAGATGGGCGTCACCTGGGTGATGGACTGGCCGATGCCCGCCATGATGGTTTCAGCCGGCGTCCAGCGCAGCTCGTTGATGAGGTAGTAGAATTCATTACCGAGCAGGTGCCGGGCGATGTAGGTGCGGTCGATGTTCAGGTCGGCCTGCAGGATCTCGTAGATCTTGCCCGTCCATTCGTCCTTGGGCAGTTCGCTGTCCGCCAGGGCCATGATCTCCAGCGCCGCCTTTTCCATCCGGTCCTCATCGTAGACCGTGCCCCGGTCCTTGGCGATCTTGCGGAAGGATTCCATGATGCCCTCGTAGGCCAGGCGCGGCTTGTCGGTGTACTGGTCATAGGGGGAACGGTCGGCGTCGTACAGCTTCTTCTGGCTGCCCACGTAGGGCGTGGTCTCGTTGTTCAGCTCGATGCCCGTCTTGGATGTCAGGCCCAGCTGAGCGGCCCACTTGTTCAGCGCGTCGATGCCCATTCTGTGGCTGATGGTATAGAAGAAGTAGTTGCAGGAGTGCTCCAGCGCCTCCACCACGGTCTGGTTGGTGTGCTTCCAGGTCTGCTTCAGGTCGATCCAGCAGCGCCAGCCCTTGCGGGAGGTGTCGATGCCGTTGTTGTAGTAGCCGCCGTCGGAGATGCGCTCATCCAGCGTCAGCGCGCCCTCCATCAGCGCGCCCAGGGCCGTGACCATCTTGAAGGTGGATCCGGGGGCGTCGCGGGAGTAGATGGCGCGGTTGTACATGGGGTTTCGCTCGTCCGACACCAACTGGTTCCAGTATTCCCTGTCCAGCTCGCCCTCGAACATGCTCAGATCGAACCCCGGGGCGCTGGCCAGCGCGATCACCCGGCCGGTGTTGACCTCCATGGCCACCAGCGCGCCGGTCTCCGCCATCTTGATTTCGCGGTCTGTTTCCTCATACTGGGCCAGCACTTCTGCGTATTTGTTCTGCCAGCCTTCGGTCTCGATGAGGACCTCCTGCTCCGCGTGGATGTCCTCGATGGTCTTTTGCAGCCATTCCTCCGCCACCGCCTGAACCCGGGTGTCCAGCGTGAGGACGACGCTGGAGCCGTCCACCGGCGCTTCATAGGAGAGCTCGCGGATGGTCTTGCCGTTTCGGTTGGTTTCCACCACCCGCTTGCCCTGGCGATAGCTCACATACTGGGACAGCTGATCCTCCAGGGAGGCCTCGATGCCGCTGGAGCCCACCAGCGCGTTTCTGGGATAGCCCCGCTCCTGATACATCTCCATGGTGCTCTCCGTGGTGATCTTGGAGACGTAGCCGATGGCGTGAGCGGCCAGGTACTTCTGCGGATACACCCGGGTGGAGCCCTCGGCGATCTCGATGCCCATCAGGTCGGTGGATTCCGCCTCGATCTGACACACGCACTCGTAGCCCACATCCTCGGCGATGACCACCGGGGAGCCGGTGTAGTTGTTCATGCGCTGCAGCTGCCACACGCTCAGCACCCGGATCTTCTGCTCCTCCGTGAGGGAATCCGGCAGGGCGTAGTTCTCGCACAGCTTCTTGAAGAGATCCTCCACGGGGGTCTTGGTGAGGAAGAAATTGCTGCGCCACTGGCTGATGCGGGTCTTGTTGGCCGCCTCGGTGGTGGCGCCGGTGTTGAACTGCCACTCGCCGTTCTCATCTCTTTCCAGCCAGAACTCCAGCTCCACCTTCTTGCCGTTCTTCTCGATGATCTCGATGGCCCGAATGATGGATTCGGTGTATTTCTTGCGCGCGGCCGCGGAGGACTGGGTCGGGTCGCGGTAGAAGGTCACGTTGTAGCAGCCCCGGTCGTAGGCCAGGGGGATCATGTTGGCGTCGTAGATGGTACCGCGATTGCCGTAAAGATAATATGTCTTGGTTGAGCGGGACTCGGCCAGGGCCGTGTACTCCTCGTGCTCAGCCAGCTGCATGTAGCCCAGCTTCACGCCCATGGCCCCGAACAGCGCCACGATGAACAGCGTCAAAAGAATCATGCGGAATTGTGTCGGTTTCATTTCTTCCTCTTCACCCCTTTCGGGTTGGTCTCGTTTCTATCCGGTCTCAGCGGGGCGCGAACCGCGAGCGGTTGGGCTTGAGCAGCCTGTTCAGCAGATACTGTCCGCCGTACACCAGCGCCACGTAGATCGGCACGCGCAGCAGTGAGCGCAAAAACAGACCGGAGTCGTACTGCGTGCCCATAAAGATGACGTATACATCCATCACCAGCTCATACAGCGTGAAGCACACCGCGCCGGAGATGACCGGCGCCAGCTTTGTGCGCCACATCATGCGGCCGAACCAGCCGCCGGCGTAACCCAGCAGCGCGTCGATCAGGGTCATCAGGCCCAGAGGCGTGCCCACGGTGATGTCCATCAGAAGGCCCATAATCATGCCGTAGAGCAGGCCGCGCGCGCGGCCCAGCAGCAGCCCCAGGCAGTGGATCAGCACCATGCCGAATATGGGCACGAACCACGCGCTGGTGAGTATGGGCACCACGGCGCTGTCCAGCAGGAAAAACGCCGCGATGAGCAAAAACGGCAGAATTCTTCGGATCATGTCTGTTTGTTCCTCGAAAGGCCCTTTTCGTTAGGAATTGGCCCAGATATCCTCGATGGAGTCGTTCAGAATCACCGGCGCGCGGGTGGCGTTGGGATCCGGC
>CADARO010000256.1:2976-4139 GCA_902790345.1 uncultured Eubacteriales bacterium
TGGCGTTGGGATCCGGCGTCGAAGTGGGATAAGCCCAGTTGTTCGGCGCGCTGGCCGTGGCCTGAGCCTCGCCGGGCTGCGGCGTGGCGTTGGGATCCGGCGTGGGCGTGGGTTGGGCGCGGGTGGTGGCCGTGGGCACCGGCGCGCGGCCGTCCGAGTCAGTCTCGATGACCGTCTGCAGCACCAGCACCTCCTCCAGATGCTGGAAATCCGCCGCCGGCTTCACCACCAGATACTGATCTGACGTGTCCGACTGTCGGCTGACCTCCGTGACCGTGCCGATGACCAGGCCCTTGGGGTACACCCCGTCCAGGCCGGAGGACACCACGGAGTCGCCGGGCATGATGTCGTTCACCGAGGGCACATAATACATGCGGCAGGAGTCGTCGTCCGACGCTGCGCTCAGCTGGCCGCGCAGGATGCCGTTGTCGCGGGTGCGCTCGATCAGACAGGCCACGGCGCTGTCCGCGTTGATGATGCAGACCACCTTGGCGTAGTTCAGGCCGGCCTCGTACACGCGGCCCACCAGGCCGTCGGCGCCGATGACCGCCATGCCCCGGTCCACGCCGGACAGCGTGCCCCTGTTGATGGAGAACATGTCGAACCAGCGGCCGGCGGATTTGGCGATGACCTTGGCGTAGATGGGATCCAGGGTGTCGTAGCGGCTCTGAGCGCCCATCAGCGCGGCGAGGCGCTCGTATTCATGCGCCTCCTCCTGGAGCTGGGAAATCTGGTATTGCAGCTGCATGTTTTCAACCTGCAGCTGTTCATATTCATTGCGCAGGCGGCTGGAGTTGACCAGGTCGCCCACCTTGTCGCGCACCCAGCCCGTCACGCTGGACACCGCGTTCTGCACCGGCGAAACCAAAGAACCGACCGCATTCTCCGGCAGGGAAATTTCACCCTGCACCTTGACGTAGATGAAGAAGGCGATGGCGATGGCCGCCAGGCCTACCAGCACGCCGAACAGGATGCTGCCCACCTTGACGCGGCGCTCCTTCTTGCCGCCCTTTCTGCTCCGGTTCGCCGCGGGCGCTTTTTTCGCGCCTTTCGCGGTCTTGCCGGGCGTCACCTTGTTTGCCATAGCAGTCTCCCTGAAATAATTAGGAATTGGGAATCAGTCATTTCGATCAGTCGCCGGTGGCCTCGGCGGCGCTGGAGCG
>CADARO010000257.1 GCA_902790345.1 uncultured Eubacteriales bacterium
ACGGCCACATTGAGGGCCAGGACGGCGGGGAGGAACTGGAGCGGTCTATGCAGGAATGGACATATGCACATTGCGAAGAACTCGTAGACGCATATCTTCAGGTCGAGCCGGAAGCTGCCGCGATCGCGCTGCCGGAGATGTATCGTTCCTTTCTGGACGGCGAAGCACTGCTGGAGCGGGTGATGGACGACGAGCTGAAAAACACCGTCGAATCGCTGAGCGGGGCGGTGCGGGCGGAGCTGGCCGAGCGGGGCGAGGCGCCCTCCCGGCGGCCGCGCCGACGCAGACGGCCCTCCGGCGGACAGACCGAGCCATCGGCGGAGGAATAAAAACATGGATCGGGTCATATTGCACTGCGACTGCAACAGCTACTTCGCCTCCGTGGAGTGCATCGACCGGCCGGAGCTGAGAGAGGTGCCCATGGCGGTGTGCGGCGATCCGGAGAGCCGCCACGGGATCATTCTGGCCAAAAACGAGCTGGCGAAGAAGTTCGGCGTGCAGACGGCGGAGACCATCTGGCAGGCAAAGCGCAAGTGTCCCGATCTGGTGCTGGTGCCGCCAAGCCGGGGCAAGTACGGCTATTACTGCGAGAAGATCAACGCGCTCTACGCCGAGTACACCGACCAGGTGGAGCGGTTCAGCATCGACGAATCCTGGCTGGACGTGACGGGCAGCGTGAAGCTGTTCGGCGACGGCAAGGCTATCGCGGACGAGCTGCGCCGCCGGGTGCGGGAACAATTCGACCTGACCATCTCGGCGGGCGTGTCCTTCAACAAGGTGTTCGCCAAGCTGGGCAGCGACTACAAAAAGCCCGACGCCACCACCTGCGTGACCCGAGAGAACTACAAGGACCTCCTGTTTCCCCTGCCGGTCAAGGACATGCTGTTCGTGGGCCCCACGGCGGCGCAGACCCTGAACCGGGCCATGATCTTCACCATCGGCGATCTGGCCAACGCGCCGGTGGAGCGGCTCACCTCTCTCCTGGGCCGGGCCGGGGAGACCCTGCACGCCTACGCCAACGGGCTGGACACCTCCCCCGTGCGCCGTATCGGCGAGAGCGACCCGGCGCGCAGCATATCGAACTCCATCACCTTCCGGCGGGACCTGCTGGGGGAGGAGGACATCCGAACGGGGCTTCTCATGCTGGCGGAGAGCGTGGGCTATCGCATGAGGCGGGAGCGGGTGAAGGCCCGCACGGTGCAGGTGCAGATCAAGGACACGAACCTGCGCGTCATTTCCCGCCAGGAGACGCTGAAGGAGGCCACCGACCTCACGAAGGACATCTACCGCACGGCGCTGTCGCTGGTTAAGAAGGCCTGGCGCATGGATCAGCCCATCCGGCTGCTGTCGCTGGGGGTGGTCAATTTCGAGGATGAGAACGCGCCGGTTCAGCTGAGCCTGTTCGACGAAGCGGAGGGCGGCAAGGCCCGGGGCGAGAAGCTGCAGTCCGCCATCGACGGCATCCGCGAGCGCTTCGGCAAGGGGGCCATCGGCTCCGCGCGGCTGCTGGACAAGGACGAGGACGACATTACATAGGAGAATGGGGAATTGGGAATGGGGAATGAATAGATTGAAACAATATAATTGCGAATTGCGAATTGTGAATTGCGCATTGTGAACGGTTGTATTGCAGAGAAGGAGCGGTTTTTATGAAGCGATCGGAAATCAACGAGGCACTCCGCTGGGCGGAGGCGCTGCTGGAGAAGTCCAACATCCGCCTGCCGCGCTTCGCCTACTGGGGCATGGAGGAATGGCGCGCCCACCGGGATGAGCTTTCCACCATCCGAACCGTCATGCAGGGCTGGGACATCACCGACTTCGGCAGCGGCGACTTCCGGCACATCGGCGCGGTGCTGTTCACCGTGCGAAACGGCAGCCTCACGGCGCCGGGGGTGGGCTCTCCCTACGCGGAGAAGTACATCCTGCTGCGGGAGGGCCAGCGCCTGCCCAGCCACTACCACGCCAGCAAGACTGAGGACATCATCAACCGCAACGGCGGCGTGATGACCATGCGCCTGTTCAACAAGCTGCCCGAGGACGGTGTGGACTACGAGAGCGACGTGGACGTGTGGTCCGACGGACTGAAGATGACCGTGAAGGCCGGGGAGCCCTTCGACGTGACCCGGGGCAACAGCGTGCGCCTGACGCCCTACATGTATCACATCTTCGGCGCGAAGGAGGGGGCAGGCGACCTGGTGGTGGGGGAGGTGTCCGCCGTGAACGACGACAACACGGACAACTACTTTGCTGAGCCCGTGAGCCGCTTCGCAGACATCGAGGAGGACGAGCCCATCTATCATCCGCTGTGCAACGAGTACGACAAACTGTATTAAGTAAATAGGTAGAGAATCTATCCGGAGCCAATCAGGCCGGATGGATTCTCTTTTTGCTCCCTTTGGTTTGTTCAGGGTAACTTACTTGTATTTCCTGTAAAATCTTCCCCGCCTTCTTGACAGAAACGTGGAGTTTGTGTATACTAATCTTGCTTCGGTTAGTTAAACTAAACGAAGACAGAGGCGGCGTCCGTGCCGCGTCATTTTTGACTATGCATTAGCATAGCCTAACCAGACGGAAAATGATCCGGGAGATGATTTTCATGAAACGCTTTGTGAGCGCGCGCCGGCTCTTGTGCCTGGCGCTGGCCGCCCTGACGCTGGTCGCGTTTGCGGCCTGCGCGCTGGCCGAGGGCGAGGTCTTCAAGACCTGGGAGGAGTACGAGGCGGCCAACGGCATCACCTCGATGAACTACGAGACTGCCGCCGACGCCATCGACACCGTGATCGACCACGCCGTGGCGCTGTACGACGCGGGCGAGTCCAAGGACGCCTACGAATACGCCAAGGCCACCTACTGGGGCTACTATGAGACCACCGGCTTTGAGCGCAACGTCATGACCTACCTGAGGAAGGCCAGAAGCTGAGCGACATCCTGCACGATCAGGGCACGCGCCTCAACGAGACGCTGGGCATCGCCGCCGGGGATGACGGAACCGCCGCCCCCAGCACCGCCACCGCCGTGGCCACCTTCCTGGGCTCCTTCGGTATCATCCTGCGCGAGGGCCTGGAGGCCATCCTGGTGGTGGGCGCCATCGTCGCCTACCTGATCAAATCCGGCAATAAGAAGGCCGTGCGCCCGGTGTACATCGGCGCGGCGTTCGCCGTGCTGTGCTCCTTCGCCATGGCGGCGGTGCTGGCCCAGCTGAAGGCCGCCAACGCCGAGAACGCCATGTCTCAGGAGATCATCGAGGGCATCGCGGCCCTCATCGCCGTGTGCGTGCTGTTCTACGTGTCCAACTGGATGGTCTCGAAGGCCGAGTCCGAGGCGTGGAACCAGTACATCGAGGGCAAGGTGGCCACGTCGGCCGCCCGGGGCAGCATGTTCACCCTGGGCTTTACCGCCTGGCTGGCCGTGTTCCGCGAGGGCGCGGAGGTCATCCTGTTCTATCAGCCCCTGCTGCAGGAGAACAACGCCAACATGGTGTGGGCCGGCTTCGCCGTGGGCTGCCTGGCGCTGGTGGTCGTGTTCCTGGTGATTCGCTTCCTCAGCATCCGGCTGCCCCTCAAGCCCTTCTTCCTGGGCACCAGCATCCTGATGGCCATCATGTCCATCTGCTTCCTGGGCTCGGGCATCAAGGAGCTCATCGAGGGCGGTGTCATCGAGGCGGCCTACCACGACTGGTTCCCAATCACCGACGTGCTGGATATCTTCGGCATCTATCCGCTGTATGAGACGCTGATCCCGCAGTTCATCCTGCTGGTCATCACCGTGGTCACCTTCGTGATCCAGATTCGCAGGAGCCGCAAAATCGCGAAGGCGAAGTGAGCTTGGTATTGACGGAGCGGCGCGCCGCCGGTTCGTTGATATAATACTTCCAGGAAAGGGAGAAAAGGTATGAAAAAGGTTCTGGTTCTGGTTCTCGCCATGATGTTCTCTGTCATGGCCGTCGCGTCCGCTGAGGATCTCGGCTTCACCGAGTATCCGATCTTCGAGGACGAAGAGATCGCGTTCATGAACGTGAACGCCGTGTACTTCCAGCCCGTTCCCATGTCCAACGGCAACGAGAACATCGAAGACTACAACATCCATCTCGAGTGCGACGTGTCCGCTCTGGAGAACGATCTGGGCTACGGCCTGGGCGACTGGATCCCCTATCTGACGGTTGACTTCGAGATCATCGACGAGGCCACCGGCGAGACCGCCGCCGAGGGCACCTTCATGGTCATGTCCGCTTCCGACGGCCCCCACTACGGCGCCAACATCAAGCTGGACAAGGATGGCACCTACACCGTGCGCTTCACCTTCCACAACCCCGAGGAGAACGGCTATCTGGTCCATCTGGACGGCGAGACCGGCCCTGGTGGCACCTTTGACGAGTACTTCGCCGAGGGCAACCTGGTGGTCGAAGTGGCCGGCTGGGACTACGTTGTTCAGGAGTGGTAATCCGATCTCCTTGATCTGACCGCCGCGCGATAGACCTGCGTTCTTTCTGAACGCAGGTCTATCGTGGCGTTTGGACTGGGATTTACGGAACCGTTACGGAATTAACACGCCATACCTTTTTCATCTCAAAGCCCACATTAGGGAGCTGTAAGAACATGCTGAAATATCTGATCGCTGTCACAGATGACACCATCGTCCTGGCGCTGCTGCTGGGCTATCTCTTCGCCCACGTGACGGACGTGTACGGCCGCCGGGGGCGGAATATCCTGGCGGGGGGCTCGCTGGCCGCTCTGCTGGCCTCGGTCGTCTACGTCGTGCTGCGCAACACCACGAAGATCATCGACCGCTCCGGCGGCAACCCCATGTGGAACGTGCGCACATACGCCGTGTCCCTGGTTGCGCTGGTTCTGTTTATCCTGCTGACCCTGCCCGCGCTGAGCAAAAAGCCGGGGAAGGCGCTGAGCGCGCTGGCTCCGATCGCGGCGGCGCTGCTGGCCTTGACCTATATCTTCTACGCGCTGCCCACGGTGATCGCCTATCCCATGAACTTCAACCTGGGCAAGGAATCCGTGTTCTCCACCGCGTTCATCTATCGCTTCATCGGGTATCTGCTGGGACTGGCGCTGGCGCTGGTCACGGCCATCGCCCTGTATCAGGGCGCGCGGCGCATGGGCTGGAAAAGCGTGTATCCCATCATGCTGCTGGCCATGCTGGTGAACGCGTTCCAGCAGGTGACCAAGGGCTTGTCGGTGCTGTACAGCAAGCGCATCATCACCGGCCACGACCTGTTCGTGTTCATCAGCAAGACGAAGAACATGAGCAACGTGTTTGTCTACGCCGCCATGGCGCTGGCGATGATCGTGCCCGTCGTGCTGGTGGTGCGGTCGCTGCGGGCCAACGAGCCCTACTCGAACCCCGCCGAGCACCGCAAGATCCGCGCCAAGTGGCGCTCCGCCCGGCGCTGGTCCGCCACGCTGTGCGTGTGCTTCGCCCTGGCCGTGGTCACGCTGACGGTGTTCTACGCCATCGACAATCGGGAGATCCCGCTCTCGCCGGAGGAGCCCTATGAGACGGAGGACGAGGAGAACATCTACGTGTCGCTCCTCAGCGTGCAGGACGGCCACCTGCACCGCTTCTCCTACAAGACGGAGAACGGCGTGGGCGT
>CADARO010000258.1 GCA_902790345.1 uncultured Eubacteriales bacterium
GTCGAAATACACCTGCTCCCGCTGGCGGCCCTCCTCCCGGAAGCCGCAGGCCAGATAGCAGCGCACCGCCCGCTCATTCTCCGCGTACACCCGCAGGTACACCCGGTTCAGGTTCATCTGGCGGAAGGCGTAATCCAGCAGCAGCCGCAGGGCCTCCCGCCCGTAGCCCCGGCCCGCGCTGTCCGGAGCCATCACGATGGCCAGTTCGGCGTTGCGGGCGGTCTGATCCACCTTCATGAGGCCGCACTGGCCCAGATAGCGCTTCTTCTCCCGATCCGCGATGACCAGATTCACGCCGCCCGCGCCGCCGCTGAGTATGTTGGAGAGATAACTTTCGCTCTCCTCCCAGGTCTGGGGCCGCGTGAACGCGCCGCCCATGTAGCGGACGGTGTCCGCGTCGTTCACCCAGCTCCGGATGCCGGAGATGTCCTCCTGGCGGAATTCGCGCAGCACGACGCGCTCGCCCATCAGCCTGTCCATGTGGATCATCCTCCCCCTTTTTCTCCCAATTTTACCACAGGCCGCGCCGGCGCGCAACCGGCATTGACAAGGCGGCGCGCTTATCTTATAATCATTTTATACGGCAATATACAGTGAAGAAAGGGATCGATACCATGAAGAAAATCAACGTGGCCGGAATCGAAATGACGGAGCTGGCGCTGGGCGCGGGCAAGCGGGGCGCGCCGGAAAACGACGCGGCGGCCTTCGCGGTGATGGATCGCTACGTGGAGCTGGGCGGCAACACCTTCGACACCGCCCGCATGTACGCCGGCGGCGCGTCCGACGAGGCCCTGGGCCGCTGGCTGCGCTCCCGGGGTCTGCGGGACCAGGTGGTGCTGGTGACCAAGGGGTGTTTCCCCACCGACAGAAACAAGATGTACATCTCCCGCCTCTCCCCCGAGGAGATCGAGCAGGATCTGGTGGATTCCCTCAAGGCCATCGGCACCGACCACGCGGACCTCTACCTGCTGCACCGTGACGACCCGAAGGTGCCGGTGGAGGGCATCGTGACGGCGCTGGACAAGCTGGTGAAGTCCGGCAAGACTCGAGCCGTGGGCTGCTCCAACTGGACCATCGGCCGCATCATCGAGGCCAACGAGTTCGCCGCGCAGAACGGCCTGGCGCCCCTCTCCCTGTGCCAGCTGCACTTCTCCCTGGCCGTGACCACCGCCGCCCAGACCGGCGACGTGACCCACGTGCCCATGAGCGACGTGGAGTTCGGCTGGTATCAGGAATCCCAGTTCCCCATCATGGGCTTCGGGCCCCAGGGACGGGGCTACTTCAAGCGGGTCATCGCCGGCGAGCCCATGCGCGTGGGCGACACCCGCTATTACGACCGAATCCCCGAAAACCGCCGCCGCGCCGCCCGCCTGGAGCGCCTGTCAAAGGAAATCGGCCGCTCGCCCGCCGCCATCTGCGTGGCCTACACCCGGGACAACAAGCTGAACTGCGTCCCCCTGAGCGGCTTCTCCACGGTGGAGCAGCTGAACGAGTCCTTCGACGCGCTGAACTTCCATCTCACCCCCGAACAAATCGCCTTCCTGGAGGGCCGAGGCGCATAATCAAACAATTATGTCACATAATTTAACAAAGAAACTCCATTCATGACACGAATTATCCCCTTCCCTTTTTCGATCATTTATGTTAGAATGTGAATAACAGGCGGGGCCGCAAATGTTCTCCCCTCTTCCCCATTCCGTCTTTCATTTGCGCCCGTCTGTCCGCCCGAAGAGCCGCCTCGCGCGGCTCTTTTTTTGTGTCGGCACCCGGGAAGCGCCGGGCGCATAGTATGGCATGGATTCCCCGAGAAAGGAGATGTCAACCATGCCCTACAACTGCTATAACGGCAACGGCGGCGGAATCGGCCCGAACTTTCCCTTCTACGACGGCCCCTTCCCGCCCGCGCCGCAGCAGCCCGACCTGCCGCAGCGCTACGATGAGCCGGTCTACGGCTTCTACTATCAGCCCGGCGAGCTGCGGCTGGCAGCCGGCGGCGCGATTCCCTTCAGCGGCCGCTCCACGGCCACCCGCAACCTGTCGCTGGAGGCGGGCGAAATCACCCTGCCCTGCGCCGGCAGCTATATGGTGTCCTACAACATGACTGTGCCGGAGAACTACGCTCTGGACACCGATCTGTATCTCACCCTGAACGGCGCGGCGGTGCTGGGGTCGCTGCTGCGCCTGTGCAAGAACGGCGCGAGCAGCGCCATGACCTCCGGCGGCCAGGCCATCGTGCGCGCCCCGGCCGGGGCCAGGCTGAGCCTGGTCACGTCGGAGGCCCTGAACATCGACGCGTGTCAGGCCACCCTGGCCAGCCTGGCGCTGCGGCGTCTGGATTGACGGGACACAAGCGAAGCCCGGCCGCGATGACGCAGCCGGGCTGGTTTTCTGTTCGGTTATTGCGCGATACGCACCGCCGTGACGCTGGCGGCGGGCAGGGTGATCCGGTCGCCGTCGGCGAAATCCCGTTCCATGGACACGGGGCGCACCGCGTCGGGCTCTTCAAAGGTGTTGCAGGCGTGCGGGTCCTCCGCCGTCAGGGTCTCGATGGTCGCGCGGCCGGCGAGGGAGCCGCCCAGCCCCGCCAGAGCCACGTCCACGGGTTCCGTCATGGAGGTGTTGACCAATGTGACGGTGACCGAGCCGTCCTCTCCCTGGGACGCCGACGCGGACACGCGGTCCAGCGGCCGGGCCGCCTTGAAGAAGGCCTCGCCGCCGCCGAACGCGCCGCAGTCGCTGACGGTTTCCAGCTGGCGCGCGCCCTGATGGGTCTTGTAGAGGTCGTAGACGAAGTAGTTCGGCGTCTCCACGAAGCGCTCGCCGCCGGCCAGAAACAGGGAGTGCAGGTTGTTGCACAGCTGCGCCACGTTGGCCA
>CADARO010000259.1 GCA_902790345.1 uncultured Eubacteriales bacterium
ATAAAATTGAAATGCCTCTCGGGAAACCGCGCCCCCAGCGTCGCGGCGATGACGTAGGGATAGGCGTGGCCGATCTGGTGGTTCAGATCCCAGGCGCTGGCCTTGTCCTTGTAGCGGTTGCCGTCCGTGATGGAATCGCCCTGAAAGAGAATCCGAAGGCCTGTTTCCCTCCGCTCGGCGCCGTCAGCCATGGCCCACCGCCTCCACAAACCGCTTGGCCCGCTCAGTCACGGCGGCCCAGTTGTTCGCCTCGATGACCGCCTTGGGCAGCAGCGGCGAGCCGATGCCAAAGCCGCAGATGCCCGCGTCCAGATAATCCGGAATGTTTTCCGGCGTCACGCCGCCTACGGCCAGCATGGGAATGTGCTTCAGCGGGGCGCGCACGGCCTTGATGTAGCCCGCGCCCAGCTGTCCCGCCGGAAACAGCTTCACGAAATCCGCCCCGGCCTCCCAGGCGGAGACGATCTCCGTGGGCGTCAGCGCGCCGGGAATGGACACCGCCTCCAGCCGCTTGGTCTCGCCGATCACTCCCGCGTTCACGTTGGGCGAGATGATGAACCGGCCCCCCGCCTCCACGGCGGCGCGCACCTCCTCCGGCGTCAGCACAGTGCCCGCGCCGATGTCCATATCCGGCCCCTCCTCGCGGGTATGGTCGAAGGTGCATTCGATGGCCCGCACGCCGCCCTTTTGAAGCGCCTCGGCGATGAAGCCCAGCTTCTCCTCCGGCACGCCCCGCAGGATCGCGACGATCTTTCCTTTTCTTATGCGTTCAATGACAGCCGCCCTATCGCTCACGAGCCTCGCGCTCCTTTCGCCGCACAGCGTCCATTTTATGGAATTATCATACCACGCCCGGCCCAAAATTTCAACGCCGCGGGCGGAATTCGCGCATATCTTTTGCCCGGATCCGGCAGGATAGGAAAAAGGAGGTGAGGCGCGTGTCCGCGTTTGTGGCGCTGCCCCTGTGCGCGCTGGCGGCGCTGTGCGGCCTGACCGTGCGGGTGGGCTTTCTCAAGACGCCCGGAGGGCGGCTTCGCCTGGGTGTCTCGGCGGGCCCCTTCCGGCGGCAGTGGACGCTGAGCCTGAGCCGCGCGGAGGGAACGATCGCCCTGCGCCTGACCTCCGACGGACAGGAAGCACTGCTGCCCCTGGCCCGCCGGAAAAAGAAAGACGCCGGCGCGCCTATCAAACCGGCGCTGCGGTTTCTCGCCCGCCATGTCCGCCCGGAGCGGCTGGAGGCGCGGCTGACCGTTCACGCCGGCGACGCCCGAAGCGCCGTGCTGCTGACCGCGCTATTCGAAGGCGCGCTGTCGGCGCTTTCTTGCCTCCGGCCGGATCTGCCCCTGCGGGCGCGGGTGCGCTGCGCCTTCACCGGGCCGGGAGAGGCGCGGGTCATGGGTATCTTTTCCGTCCGGGCGGGGCATATTATGCTGGCGGCGCTGCTGTTTGGCCGCGAATACTGCGTCGGGAGGTTACGCGCATGGAAAAACACCCCATCGAAAACATCATGACCACCACCATGGAGAACATTCGGGACATGGTGGACGTGAACACCGTCATCGGCGACCCGGTCACCGCCGCCGAGGGCGCCACCATCATTCCCATTTCCCGTGTGAGCTTCGGCTTTGTGGCGGGCGGCGGCGAGTACAGCGCGAAGCCCGAGCTCAGCGACATCCCCTTCGCCGGGGGCAGCGGCGCGGGCGTCACCGTGCAGCCCATGGGCTTTCTGACCATCACCGGCTCCCAGGTGCGCCTCACCCCTGTGCAGTACGCCGCGCCCATCGACCGGGTGATCGACATGCTGCCCGGCGTGGTGAAGGACGTGAGGGATTTCCTGGCCGGCGACGGGGGAGAAAACTGAATTATATCCGCCATTCCCTTCCGCTAAAACCGCGGAAGGATTTCTTTTATTCAGCTTTTTCATACTTATATAAAATGTGCGAAGGACGTTCTGAAAAACATCTCAAAATTAACGTGCAATCCCCCATAATAGGTGCTATGATGTGTAATGGAGGAATAAGGGTTTACTTCCCTGTTTTATGCTATTCCACAAAGGTAGATATGGAGGTTGAAACAATGAGTGTGGAACGGAATCTGCCCATCGTCCGCGATCGCAGGCAGGCGGCTCTCAAGGGAGACGCCGAGCAGATCAAGCGCCAGCACGACGCCGGCAAGCTGACCGCGCGCGAGCGCGTGGCCTGCCTCTTTGACGAGGCGAGCTTCGTCGAGCTGGATACCCTCATCGCCGACGCCGGCGTCATCACCGGCTACGGCCTGATCGACGGCCATCCCGTGTACGCCTACGCCCAGGACTACACCGTCAAGGCCGGCGCGCTGGGCGCCGCTCAGGCCCGCAAGATCCTGAAGGTGCTCTCCCTGGCCGAGAAGACCGGCGCGCCCGTCATCGCCCTGTGCGATTCCCACGGCGCCCGCCTGGACGAGGGCATGAACGCCGTGAACGCCTACGCGTCCATCATGGCCAAGAGCGCGGATCTGTCCGGCGTGGTGCCGCAGATCGCGGTGGTGCTGGGCCCCTGCGGCGGCGGCGCGGCCATGTGCGCCGCGATGGCTGACATCGTCATCGTCGGCAAGAACGGCCAGCTGTTCGTCAACGGCCCGCAGCTCGTTTCCGCTGCCACCGGCAAGAATATCACCATGGAAGACATGGCCGGCGCGGCCGCTTCCGTGAAGTCCGGCGCGGCTCACATCGCCGCCGGCACCGACGAGGAAGCCATCGCCTGCGCCCGCAAGATCGCGGCCCTGCTCCCCGGCAACAACCTGGAGGACGCGCCCTTCGCCTTCGAGTCTGAAGACGATATCAACCGCGAGCTCACCGACCTGAACGCCATCGACACCCTGGCCGACGCCAAGGACGCCATCGTCCGCATCGCCGACAACGCCGACGTGATCGAGCTGGGCGACACCTACGCCCCCGAGGTCGTGACCGCGCTGGTCCGCATCGGCGGAAGCGCCGCCGGCATCGTGGCCACCCAGGGCGCCAACAACGACGGCCGCCTGACCGTCGAGGGCTGCCGCAAGGCCGCCCGCTTCGTCCGCTTCCTGGACAGCTTCTCCATCCCGGTGATCACCCTGGTGGACACCAAGGGCGCCGCGGCCAACACCGCCGCCCAGGGCGAGCTGGCCCGCGCCAACGCCGCGCTGATGGGCGCCTATGCCGACGCCACCAGCCCCCGCGTGGCCATCATCACCGGCAGCGCCATCGGCACCGCCGCCACCGCCCTGGCCTCCCGCGCCGCCAGCGACGTGATCTACGCCTGGCCGGGCGCCGTCATCTCCCCCGTCAGCGCGCCGGTCGCCGTGCAGCTGATGAACGAGAAGGAACTGCATGAGGCCGCCGATCCCGCCGCCAGGCGCGCCGAGCTGGAGCAGGCGTATCAGGACAACGTGGCCGACGGCATCAACGCCGCGCTGCAGGGCAACGTGGACG
>CADARO010000260.1 GCA_902790345.1 uncultured Eubacteriales bacterium
GCACATCGTCTGGCAGATTGGATTCAACGTGTAACATCAGGATTTATTATTTCCGTATTTGGGATAATGGTACATTGGAGCGTAATTTCATCCCCTGTGTCCGAAAATCAGATAGCAAGCCCGGTATGTACGACACTGTTACCAAGACATTCTACACTAACGCTGGTACTGGCGAGTTCATCGTCCCGGCATAACAGAAAGGAGCATTTTATTATGCGTAACATTTTTATTGTCAACGCCACTCAGGTGGTAACTTCTGATTCTCATCCCGAAGGTGTGTATTCTGCTATCAACGGATATCCGATTACTTATGACAGCCGTAATTATGATGCGACTGAGCAGAATCCCAATGGTAATGAGGAACTTGCCCTTATTTGTGCAAAGGCTGATTTCGCTGATCGTGTGAAGCAGTTGTCTCTTGCGCATAATCGCGTTATGTGGACTGTGACTATTACCCGTGCAGATGGCACTCAGATCGCCAAGGAAAAATTCGGCACCTTCCCGGACATGACTCCCGCCCAGGAACCTGAACCCGTGGTTGAGGAGTAAATGGGTGTGCGGCTGGACCAGGGTGCTCGAATGATGGTATAGCGAGGGGGAATATACGATGGAAAAGGCATTGTCGAACGTGATCAAATGGTGCGCCGCGGTGGGCGGGTTCATCACTGGCCTGTACGGCGGATGGACGCAGAGCATGAAGGTGCTGGTGATCTTCATGGCCGCCGACTACCTGCTGGGCCTGCTGTGCGCCCTGACCGGCCGGAGCAGCAAGACCGAGAGCGGGCACTTTCTGAGCGAGGTGGCCTTCCTGGGCCTGCTGCGCAAGGGCGTGATCATGGTGGTGGTGCTGATGGCCGTGAAGCTGGACGAGGCCGTGGGCGCCCGCGTGGGCGAGCGGATGTTCCAGACGGCGGCGACATGGTTTTACATCGCCAGCGAGGGACTGAGCATCGTGGAGAACGCCGGTCTGCTGGGCGTGCCGATACCGAAGTTCCTGCGGCAGGCTCTGGAGGCGCTGCGGGACAAGGGCGACGGCGGCGGCAAGGGCGGCGGCGACGGCGCGCAGGTGTTCAGGGATGAGGACGACGAGGAAGAAGAATAGGGATAGCGTGGGCAGCCTCCCGGCGCAGGGCGTCGGGGGGCTGATATTTTTTATATAAATTCTTCAAAATTGTATTGACTTTATATAAACTCTATGGTATAATGATTTCAGAAATTGAGAGGGGGACAACACGATGAAGTACAACAGGAGCGAGATCATGAAGAAGGCTTGGGAGCTCTTCCGCGGAAAGCTGAATCGCAGCAGCTTCGGCACCTGCCTGATGATGGCCTGGAAGATCGCCAAGGCCGCCGCCGAGCACGAGACCTTCACCGGCAAGAAGATCGTGAGCCTGATGGGCTACGGCTTCAGCTTCTGGAAGGGCGGCAGGAATCGCCGCGTGTACATCAACGGCACCCGCACCCATGGCAGCTACATCGATTTGAATACCATGAAGGCCGTGCTCAGCGGCAAGGCCGACCCCTACCTGGTCACCGCCGCCGAGTGCTTCATAGCCAAGTACGAGATCGCCTGCTGATCCCCCACCCACACACCGCCCCGGCGGACACCGGGAGAAAGGAAAGCATCATGAAGAGCGTCACCATCAACGGCACCCAGTTCGCCGAGATCACCTACATCTACGATGGCGAAGAGATATCCGGCCTGCTGATCCACGACGAAGCGGACATCAATCGCGACGGCGACATGATCGTCGGCAACGGCTGCGAGCTCCCGGAGACGGAGGAGGATGCGGCGTACATCCTCGCCAACGAGACCGGCCTCACCGCCTTCCACATCGAGGGCGACAGGTACATCATCGACTGATTTCACACACAGGGCGCGCCGGGGCCGCGATCCCGGCAGAAAGGGAGGACATCATGAAGAAGATCATTGATGGCAGACTGTACAATACCGACACCGCGACGGAGATCGGGATGGATTGCGGCGGGGACGGCTTCTCGCACTGGTGTGAGCGCCTGTACCGCAAGCGCACCGGGGAGTTTTTCCTGTACGGCGAGGGCGGGGCCATGACCAAGTACGCCGTGAGCTGCGGGCAGAACAGCTGGAGCGGGGGCGAGAAGATCATCCCGCTGTCCCCTGAGAAGGCGCGCGAGTGGGCCGAGGAGCACCTGGACGCCGACGACTACGCGGAGATCTTCGGCATGCCCGACGAGGGCGGCGCCGAAAAGGTTACGATCTGCATGCAGATCCCGGGCGATCTGGACGCCATTATTCGCGCCAGGGCCGCGGAGAAGGGCGTAAGCCTGACGGCGTATGTCACCGAGGTGCTCAACAAGGCGTGCAGGGGATGACGTGAGGTGCGTCGTATGAGGCGTGAGATACCGGGCGGGAGAGATCCTGCCCGGTTTGCTTTTGTCTGGCGGGCCATCCGGGCCAGGCCCTGTCCCCTGCCCTGCCGCCGCCTGTGCTGGCCTGCGGGACGTCTGGCAGGCAGACGGAGGTGCGGACGGTGCGGCGGACGTCGGGGCGCTCACGCGGGCTGTGGCGGCGTCTGGCTGGCGCTGGCGTGGGGTTCAGCCTGGGCGAGCTGCGTGGCGGTGCGCGAGGCTTGGCGCGGCTGCGCGGGGGTGTGGTGCTGGCGCGTGGGACGCGGGAGGTGGCGATCGGAGAAGCGTGGGCGGAGGCGTGGGCGCGTGGAGATGGTGCCGAAAAGGCGGCGGCGTGAGGGTGCGCGAAGGCGGCGCGCTGGGCTGGAGCGTGACGATCGGAGACGGCGACCGGCGGCGATCGGCGGGAGCTGGCGAAGGTCTGGCGCGGACCTGGGCGGCAATGCGGG
>CADARO010000261.1 GCA_902790345.1 uncultured Eubacteriales bacterium
GAAGGAACCGGCATAGCGCGGCTTCTTCCCGTTTCTTTCACGCCTTTGCCGCCCTTTCGCATAGCATGGACGGGGAGGTGAAAGAGATGTTTGGTTTGGACTCCTGCGTGCAGGCCCCGCTGCGCGGCGCGCCGCGATTTCACGGCGCTTACGGACAGGTCAGGCTGCAGTGCTGCGAGGGCGGGGTCATGATGCAGCTGCGCGTGCACGGCCTGCCCTGCGGGGCGTGTCCGGATTTCTATCGGCTGTGGGTGGAGGGCGGCTGCGGCTGTCCCCCGCTGGAACTGGCGGAGGTGCCCGCCTGGCGGGGCGAGGCCGCGCTCACCTGCTTCCTGGGCGGTTTCGCGCCGGAGAACCTGGCGCGCCGCCGCGTGTGCCTGGCGATGGGCGAGGGCAGGGACTGCCGCGTGGCGGAAGGCACGCTGCAGCCCTGTCGGGGAGACTGTTATGAGCGGCCCGGCTGTTGCCCTGCCGCCTGCTGCCGGCCTGAGCCGCCGCCCTGTCCGCCGCTATATCCCGACATCATGCCGCGTCGCCGCGGCTGCGAATGAAAAAGGGGAGAGGCCGCGCGCGGCTTCTCCCGATTCCGGATTATGCTGTTGTCACGGCTGGGCGGGGGCTTCGGTGGCCTCCGGCTCCTGCGACGGGGCCGGCGCGTTGAAGTCGATGGTCAGCACCTGCTCCACGCCCTCCGTGTCGACGATGTGCACCGCCGCGCCCGTGCCGGCGTTGATCCACTCCACGTAGTCCACGCCCTTGCGGGTGGAGGTCATGTCGCCGCGCTCGGGGTAGTAGAGGAACTTGTTGCGCATGGGATACGCGCCGTAGAAATACACGTTGTTCTGGCCCGACTCATCGGAATTCTCCAGATCCAAGGCCCGCATGATGACCAGGCGGTTGCCGGTGTCGGGATTGGTGTAATAGGAGACTGGCGACGCGCCGATCTGGCCGTAGAGCATGCAGAGGGTATACGTGCTGGTGATGGCGAAGAGCGTGACCATCGCCGCCAGGCCCGTGGCGATGATGCGCGGCCACTTGGAGCGGATGCTCTGGTGCAACTTGAAGGTCAGAGCTCCCAGCAGAAAGATGATCGGCAGGCCGATGGCCGCGATGTAGACCCAATACCAAACGAGGAGCGATTGGCCCGGAATGAATATGAGCGCCGCCACCAGCAGCGCGGCCACCGCCGCGGCGATGAGCAGAATGCGCACCATCAGCCCGCCGGTGGGGCTGGGCTTGTTGTCGTCGAGATTCGGATTATAGAGCCGTCTTTGCATGAGTGGGAACCTCCCTGGATAATGATGGGTCTATTATAACACAGTTTCGCGGCTTAATGAAGACTGAATTCCCGTTTTTTTACGAAGGAGGCGTGCGCTTTTGAAGAAGCTGGGCATTCTCGTGATTGTGGTTCTGCTCATTCTGGTGCTCTGGAACAGCGGGATTCTGCAGGACGAGCGCGTGCTGGACGCGCTGGAGGCCGGGATTCGCGGCGCGGTGGATCTATTGGAGCGCGGCGTCAATTTCCTCGTTGGAAAGCTGAAATGAGAAAAAGCGCGTCCCGCGCGGTTCTGGCCCACGCGGGACGCGCCTCATGACTGAATGGGATCAGAACACCCAGGCGTTGCCGGACTCCTCGTCGTCGTCCTCGCTGGGGCGCTTGAAGTTGAAGTGGAAGGGCGGCTTGTACTGCTTCACCAGCGGCAGCAGGTCGTCGTGGATGTTCTCCTTGGCGACGCATTCGTCGTCGAAGATCATGGTGACGAGATGGCCGTCCGAGCAGGCGTCCCACTGGGGCAGCTCACCGCCGTTGGGATTGCCGGTGCGGGCGAAGTTCACGAACGCGCCGGACATGAGCCGATCCAGCTGCTCGTAGTTCTTCTGATGGCACAGCGGAATCAGCTCGGCGTTGTGGAAGAAATAGGGGATGTCGGAGCAGTGCCAGGCCGCGCGGCCGCCGTTGTAGTCGAACACCTTGGCAAACATGTAGTTGTAGACCGGCGCGGAGGCCTCGGCGGCCTTTTTCTTCACGTAGTCCAGCGTGGCGGGCAGGAACATGGTGTCCAGATCCATGGCGTAGGTCACGTTGGTCTTGGGATAGACCTTCTTGAAGGCCTTCAGGATCTTCTTGCCGCCCTCCTCGCCATAGTATTCCAGAACGGCCGCTTCGCGCTCGGCCTTCTTCAGCTTGGCGCGCTCGCCCAGATCCTTGGGCATGCCGAACTCAGCCACCACCGTGCCCACCATGGTGGGGATGGTGAGGGCGTGCTCGGTGAAGTCGCCCGCCAGGGGATCGCACACGTAGTAGCTGTTGGGCTTGGGCTCCCAACCCACCCGCTTGCCCTGGGCCGCCAGGGTCTCGGTGGCCTTGTTTACCGCCCAGATGAACTGCGGGGTGGGCACCTTCTCCAGGCGCTCCACGTCCTTGAGCTTGATGCGCAGGTTCTTGAGGATTTCCTTCACCAGCTCCTTGGGGGTGCAGCTGGAGGAGAAGTCGCCCTGGGGGATCACGCCGGACATGACGATCATCTTGTGGAACAGGCCGTTGGCCTCGGGGATCTGGCCCAGCACGGTGACCTTGCCACCGCCGCCGGACTGGCCGAAGATGGTCACGTTGCCCGGGTCGCCGCCAAAGGCAGCGATGTTGTCGCGTACCCATTTCAGCGCCTCCACCAGGTCCGCCATGCCCACGTTGACGGAATTCCAGTATTTCTCGCCGAAATCGGACATGTCCAGGTAGCCGAAGGCGTTCAGCCGGTGATTGACCGACACCACCACCACGTCGTCCAGCTTGGCCAGGTTGAAGCCGTCATAGCAGATCTGCTCGATGGCC
>CADARO010000262.1:0-446 GCA_902790345.1 uncultured Eubacteriales bacterium
CTTCTACACCTCAGTAAATAGGAAGGAGAAGCGTATGACCAGCGCAGAGAAAAAGCTCATAGATCAATACCGGCGTCAGGGCATGCGAAGCACTGAGATTGCTGAGAAGCTGAGCCTTTCGGTGAACACTGTCAAGTCCTATTGCCGGAGGAATACAATAGAGGATGCTGTGGCTGATGCAAACGATGCTCCTTCCGGTCTATGCAAGCAATGTGGGAAACTGATATCGGGGAAGCCGGACAGGCGCGGGAAGCATTTCCGGCCGTCGTTTAAGCACTGAAAATGATCTGGATTGTATAGGAGGAAGAATGAATCAACAGGAAAGATGCCTCTGGCTGATCCGGGCGCTCAAGGAGGAGCTGCCGCAATATGGAGACACGCCCATCCCCGCTCTGCCGGACCGCCGCTGGCGGCTGCTGCGGAGTTTGATGAACGTGCGCCCGCCC
>CADARO010000262.1:477-3299 GCA_902790345.1 uncultured Eubacteriales bacterium
TTCTGCAGGAAATGACGGCGGAAAAAGGGATCGTGGACGCCTCCGCCCTCCCGGCCGGCCGGGAGGAGCAGCTCGTCCTTTGGCAGGGAGATATCACGCGGCTAAAATGCGACGCCATCGTCAACGCCGCCAACGGCCAGATGCTGGGCTGTTTTTCGCCCTGTCACGGCTGCATCGACAACATCATCCACACCATGGCCGGGGTCCAGCTGCGTCTGGCCTGCGCCGAGCTGATGGAGCGTCAGGGGCGGGAGGAGCCCGCCGGGCGGGCCAAGATCACGCCCGGCTTCAACCTGCCCGCGAAGTATGTGCTCCACACCGTGGGGCCGATTGTGGACGGGCCGCTGACCTGGGAGCACGAGCGCCTGCTTTCCTCCTGCTACCGCTCCTGCCTTTCACTGGCAAAAGAAAAGGGCTGCGGGAGCGTCGCCTTCTGCTGCATTTCTACCGGGGTCTTTATGTTCCCCAACCAGCAGGCCGCGGAGATCGCGGTACAGACCGTGCGGGCCTGGCTGGCGGAAACCGGGAGCCGGATGCGCGTGGTGTTCAACGTGTTCAAGGACCTGGACCGGGACATCTATGAGCGCCTGCTGAACGGGGAGGCGTGAGGAAGCTGCCGGTCTGTGAAGTTATGTCGCAAAAACGGAACATTGTACATAAATTGTTTTTGTATACAAAGCGGGGCCCTGGGTCATTGACAAGGGCGGTTCGGCTGTTTATAATGAGCCCATCGTTTTTCAGGGAAAGGAGGAGCAGCCGTGATCCGCAGTAACCGTGTTTGGTCCGCATCCTGTCATGATGCCAGGCGTATCATGTCTGTTTTCTTTTCCTTTTGCTGCGCAGTGCGATTTAGCGACGCCCTGCGCTTTTCCTTTTATTATGGGTTCTTTTATCCGCCGAAAGCCATCTGCGGGAACTGTGTTTCGTGAGCAAAGAGGTTCATGAAGACGGCTCTTCCGGATGGGAGGGCCGTCTTTTTGATCAATAAAAATGAAATGGGAGGAATCACAAGATGAAAAAACTGATAGCTGTCCTGATCGCTGCCATGATGTGCCTGAGCGCCGCGGCCCTGGCGGAAGAAACCTACCGCGTCGGCATCTGCCAGCTGGTGCAGCACGTGGCGCTGGATGCCGCCACCCAGGGTTTCCAGGACGCCCTGACCGAGAAGCTGGGAGACGCTGTTTCCTTTGACGTGCAGAACGCTTCCGGCGATTCCAACACCTGCTCCACCATCGTCAACACCTTCGTTTCCGGCGGGGTGAACCTGATCATGGCCAACGCCACCCCGGCCCTCCAGGCGGCCGTCGCCGCCACCGGGGACATCCCCATCCTGGGCACCAGCGTGACCGACTACGCTACCGCCCTGGACATCGACAACTGGAGCGGCGCTACCGGCATGAACGTGAGCGGCACCAGCGATCTGGCCCCCCTGGACCAGCAGGCGGAGATGCTCCACGAGCTGCTCCCGGCCGCCAAAACCGTGGGCCTTCTGTACTGCTCCGCCGAGCCCAACTCCAAATATCAGGTGGATGTAATCACCGGCTACCTGACCGCCCTGGGCTATACCTGCGTTGAATACACCTTCGCGGATTCCAACGACGTAGCCTCCGTGACCCAGAACGCCTGCGACGGCTGCGACGTGCTCTACATTCCCACCGACAACACGGCCGCTTCCTGCACCGAAGCCATCCGCAACGTGGTTGAGCCCGCCAGGAAGCCCGTGATCGCCGGGGAAGAAGGCCTCTGCGCGGGCTGCGGCGTCGCCACCCTGTCGATCAGCTATTACGACCTGGGCTACGCGACCGGCGAAATGGCCTACGAAGTGCTGGTAGGCGGCGCGGACGTATCCGTGATGAACGTGCGCTTTGCGCCCAACGTCACCAAGGAATACAACGCTGAGCTCTGCGAACTCCTCGGGAATCTCGTCGAGCTTCTCGGGGTAGATCATGCCCTTGGCGTCCTCTTTGAAGTCCCAGGCCTCCATGGTGACGAGGTCGATGAGGCCCCAGAACTGCGCCTCGGAGCCCATGGGAACCTGAGCGGCGACGGCGTTGGAGCCGAGACGCTCCTTCATGGTCTCGATGGCGTGGAAGAAGTCGGCGCCGATGCGGTCATACTTGTTGATGAACGCGATGCGGGGCACGCCGTAGTTGGCGGCCTGGCGCCAGACGGTCTCGGACTGCGGCTGGACGCCGGCAACGGCGTCGAACACGGCCACGGCGCCGTCGAGCACGCGCAGGCAGCGCTCGACCTCGGCCGTGAAGTCAACGTGACCCGGGGTGTCGATGATCTGGATGACGGCGTCCTTCCAGAAGCAGGTGGTAGCGGCCGACGTGATGGTCACGCCGCGCTCCTGCTCCTGGACCATCCAGTCCATGGTAGCTGCACCGTCGTGGACCTCACCTATCTTGTGGGTCTTGCCGGTGTAGTAAAGAATACGCTCCGTCGTGGTCGTCTTGCCCGCGTCGATGTGGGCCATGATGCCAATGTTGCGGAGGTTTTCGAGTTTGTACTTAACTTTCGCCATGTAATGCTACTCCTGGGTCCTCTAGAAACGATAGTGCGCGAATGCGCGGTTGGACTCAGCCATCTTGAAGAGGTCCTCACGGCGCTTGACGGAGGCGCCGACACCATTGGAAGCATCGAGAATCTCGTTGGCAAGGCGCTCGGCCATGGTCTTCTCCTTGCGGGCACGCGAGAAGTTGACCATCCAACGGATGGCGAGGGTGGTTGCACGACGGGAGTTGACCTCCATGGGCACCTGGTAGGTGGCGCCACCGACGCGCTTGGGCTTGACCTCGAGGGTCGGGCGAATGTTGTCC
>CADARO010000262.1:3324-3825 GCA_902790345.1 uncultured Eubacteriales bacterium
CGCTCTTGGCGGCGACGATGTCGAACGCGTTGTAGACGATGCGCTCTGCGACGGACTTCTTGCCGTCGAGGAGCACCTTGTTGATGAGCTGGGTGACGAGACGGTTGTTGTAAACGGCGTCAGGCTGAACCTCACGACGGACTGCTGCTGCACGACGCGGCATAGTTTTCTCCTCTAACTAGAACTTCACTTAACTGCGCTTGTCGCGCGCGGCATTACTTGGGGCGCTTGGTGCCGTAGCGGGAGCGGGCACGCTTGCGGTTCTGGACCGCTGCGCAGTCGTAGGCGCCGCGGATGATCTTGTAACGGACACCGGGGAGGTCACGCACGCGGCCGCCGCGGATGAGCACGATGGAGTGCTCCTGGAGGTTGTGGCCCTCACCGGGGATGTAGGCCGTGACCTCGATGCCGTTGACGAGGCGCACACGGGCGACCTTACGAAGGGCCGAGTTCGGCTTCTTGGGGGTAGTGGTGAAGACGCGGGTGCACACGCCGCGCTTC
>CADARO010000263.1 GCA_902790345.1 uncultured Eubacteriales bacterium
GTTTTTGAGAAGGTCCAGCTGATCGATGAGATCCATGAACAGCGGCCTCAGCTCCGTCTGGCCCAGCACGTGCGGCAGCGCCGTCACCTGAATGTCTCTCTCGCCAAACGGCGCGATTTCATAGCCGGCCTGCAGCAGAAGCTCCTCGTTTTCGATGAGAATATCCCGTTCGCGCGCCGACATGGGCAGTATAATTGGCGTAAGCAGCTGCTGCATGGCTGTGCCCCGCTCCAAATCGCGGCGAAAGCGCTCGTAGAGGATGCGCTCGTGAGCCGCGTGCTGATCGATGATGACCAGCACATCGCCCATCTCCACCATGATGTAGGTGTCCGCGAACACCCCGATCACGCGGATCTCCGGCAGATCGAGCGCGGATTCGGGCACGGAAGGTATGACTTTTTTCTCCTCGGAAACAGCCGGGCGGGTCGGGCTGGCGGTCGGCTGTTGTGGCACGGGCTCACTCGGCGCGACAGCCCGCTGAGGCGGCAGCTTTTCTCCCTCTCGGAATGACAGAACCCTTGATTGCTCGGACGAGGGCAGGCTGTCCGTGGGAACCGGCGTCGGTCGGAACGGCGCTTCATTGGGCTTGGCGGCGTCAGCTGCCGGCATCACGCGAATGACGGGCTCTTCTCCGCTGCCGGCCGTCCCGGAAAAGACCGTGGTCTGTTCCGCATTCACAGCCTTGATGACGGGCCGCTCCTCCACGTGGACGGGTTCGCGCAGCAACGCTTCGGGATCCAGGATCTTCGTGCCGCAGCAGGCCCGCGTGAGCATCAGCTCGGCCTTCTGGCGCACGTCGGCTTCGTCCCGGAAGCGCACCTCCAGCTTGCTGGGATGTACGTTCACATCCACCAGCGTGGCGGGCAGGCGCAGGGACAGCGCGCACATGGGATACTGGCCGATCATGACCCGGGTGCGCACGGCGGTTTCCAGCGCCTGCGCCATCAAGGGCACCCGCACCGTGCGGCCGTTGATGAAAAAGAATTCCTGCGACCGGCTGGCACGGGCCAATTCTTCCACGCCGATGAGGCCGGTAATGCGCAGGTTGCCCTCGCATTCGTCGATGGAGAGCATCTTCTCGGCGGTCTCCCGGCCATAGACGGCCAGCGCGGCGTGGCGAATGTCGCCGTCGCCAAAGCTGTGGTAAACTGTGCGGCCGTTGTTGATGAAGCGAATCGCCGTGCCGGGATTTCCAAGGATCAGCCGCGCGACCATGTCGCCCAGCACGCCCGCCTCCGTGGTGGGCTTTTTGAGGAAGCCGCGGCGCACCGGCGTGTTGAAGAAGAGGTCCTTCACCACGATGGTGGTTCCCTCCGGGCAGCCGGCTTCCGTCACATTGGTGATATGGCCGCCCTCGATCTGGATTTTGACGCCGGATTCGCGGCCTCTGGCGCGGGTGGTCATGGTCACGCGGGCCACGGCGGCGATGGACGGCAGCGCTTCGCCGCGAAAGCCCAGCGTCAAAATGTCCGCCAGGCTGTCGCCTGAGGCAATCTTTGACGTGGCGTGGTTCTCAAAGGCGATGCGGGCCTCCTCCGGCGGAATGCCGCAGCCATTGTCGGTCACGCGCAGGTAATCCGCGCCGCCTTCCTTGATTTCCACGGTGATGGAGGTCGCCCCGGCGTCAAGCGAGTTTTCGATCAATTCCTTGGCGATAGACGAGGGCCTTTCGACCACTTCGCCGGCGGCGATGCGCCCGACGGTGGCCGCCATGACGTCCACGCCGCGAATCTCCTCGATGATTTCCATGGGCTTGAAGTCGGTCAACTCCACCTGACGGGTGCCGCCGTTCTTCTTGCCGTCCAGAATGCTCTTGCCGATGCTGCCCTCCCGCTCGTCCTTGACCTCCAGGCGCGCCATGATCTGACGGGCCCGCTTCACCAGCGAATCGGGCAATCCGGCCAGGGCCGCGACGGCCACGCCATAGCTGTGGTCTGCCCCGCCTTTGACGATTTTGCGCAGGAAAATGACCTCGCTTCCCCGCTCCACCGCTGTGATGCGGTAATTCACCACGCCTTCCAGCGACCCTTCCAATTCGGAGAGCTCATGATAGTGGGTGGCGAACAGCGTGAGCGCGCCGCATTTGTTGGCGTCCGCGATGTGCTCCACCGCCGCCCAGGCGATGGACAGGCCGTCGAAGGTGCTCGTGCCCCGCCCGATTTCGTCCAGTATGATAAGGCTGCGGGATGTGGCGTATTTCAGGATGGTGGACAGCTCGCTCATCTCCACCATGAAGGTGGATTGTCCGCCGTACAGGTCGTCCGACGCGCCGACGCGGGTGAAGATGCGGTCCGTGATGGGGATATTCGCCGAATCGGCCGGCACAAAGCTGCCGATGTGCGCCATGAGCACGATCAGCGCCACCTGGCGCATGTAGGTGCTCTTGCCCGCCATGTTCGGGCCGGTGATGATCATCACCCGATCCTTTTCCGAGAGATTCGTGTCGTTGGCCACGAAAGCATCATGTCCCAGCGCCTTCTCCACCACCGGATGACGGCCGTTGACGATCTCGCAGCGGCCTTCGCGATTCAGCGTCGGGCGGACATAGCCGTTTTCCGCCGCCGCCTCGGCCAGAGACACCAGCGCGTCGATCTCCTTGAGGCCCTGCGACACCCGGGACAGCCTTTCCAGCGAGGCGTTCAGCTTTTCGCGAATGCCCACAAACAGCTGATACTCCAGCCGCATGGCGCTGTCCTCCGCCCCGAGGATCTTCTTTTCCAGCTCCTTCAACTCTTCCGTCACGAAGCGTTCGCAGGTCGCCAGGGTCTGCTTGCGGGTATAGCGATCCGGGATGAGATCATAGAAGGACTTCGTGACCTCGATGTAATAGCCGAAGACGTGATTGTAGCCCACCTTGAGGTTCTTGATGCCGGTGGCCTCTCTCTCCCTCGCCCCCAGCTCAGCCAGCCAGTTTTTGCCGTTTTCCGAAGCCGCGCGGTATTCGTCCAGCTCGGCATTGTAGCCCTTGCGGATGATGCCGCCCTCCTTGATCGCCAGCGGGGCTTCCGGATCAATGGCCGATTCCAGCAATGAGACGATGTCATCCATGGGCTCGAGCAAGTCGCGTAGCTCCTCCAGCTTCGCCACGCCGGAGTGCGCCAGCCGCTCCGCCACCGCGGGCGTGGCCTGCAGTGAAGAGAGCAGCGCCAGGCAGTCCCGCGCGTTGACGGTGTCGTAGGCAATGCGGCTCAGCAGCCGCTCCACATCCCGCACAGGCCGCAGCTCCTCGCGCACGGCGTCCCGCAGGAAGGGATCCCGCACGAAATACTCCACCGCGTCCTGCCGCATGGCGATTTCATCCGGATTGATCAGCGGCTGCTCGATCCAGCTCTTCACGAGGCGGCTGCCCATGGCGGTGACCGTCTGGTCGAGAAGCCACAGCAGCGTGCCCCGCCGGCCGTGGCCGCGCATGGAGGCTGTCAGCTCCAGGCTGCGCCGTGCCACCATGTCCAGCATCATATAGCGGTCCGCCTGATAGCGGCGAATGGACATGATGTGATTGAGGGCGTTTTTCTGCGTCCTGATGAGGTAGTCCAGCAGCGCGCCAGCCGCGCACAGTCCCAGCTTCATGTCGGGCATGTCCAGCTCCGAAACGCTGCGCAGATTGAAATGAGCGCACAGCGCTTTGCCCGAAGCCGCCGCGCTGAACGCGGCCGCGTCCGCTCGGGTGAGCAGGATACCATGGCTCTGCGCGTAGGCGACCAATTCATCGCTTTCCACGGCCAGGATCTCCCGGGGCTCGATGCGGGAAAGCTCCTCGGTCAGCCGGTGCTCTACGTCGGCAATTTGATACACGAAGAATTCGCCGGTGGAGACGTCGCAGAAAGCGATGCCCGCCTGGCGCTTCTGCCGGTGCACCGCCAGAATGTAGTTGGCCGACCGCTCGTCCAGCATGGACGATTCGATGAGCGTGCCCGGGGTGATGATGCGGGTGATGGCCCGCTCAACCAACCCCTTTGACTCGGCCGGGTCGGTCATCTGCTCGCAGATCGCCACCTTGTAGCCCTTTTCGATGAGGCGCGCCACATAGGTATCCACCGCGTGGTACGGCACGCCGCACATGGGGGCGCGCTGGGACAGGCCGCAGTCCTTTCCCGTCAGGGTGAGCTCCAGCTCACGGGACACCAGTTCCGCGTCGTCAAAAAAGAGCTCGTAGAAGTCGCCCAGCCGGAAAAAGAGCAGCATGTCGGGGTTTTGTTCTTTGATTTGCAGGTATTGCTGCATCATGGGAGTAATCGCCATGATGATTCCTCCATTGCCTGTGGCAAAACAGTATAGACGGCCCGATTAATGGCAGCCGGGGCAGGTCTCGCAGGAACCCGTGCAGCCCGCGCCATCCTCCTCCATCTCGCCGGTGATGATGAAGTGAAGCACCTGGTTCACCTGATTGATGAGATTAATGAACAGACTGCAGCTCCTCCATGGCCGCGCCCAGTTCGGCGATTCGGTCGGGATTGGGCTCGCCGCCGTGCAGAACCTCCTCCAGCTTCGTCTTGTTCTCCAGGTATCGGGTCATGAGGTCGGCCGCTTCGGCGTTGGCCATGGCCGTGTCTTCGGCGGCCTTCATCGCCTTGTATTCCTCGCTGGCCATCAGCGCTTCGCCCAGCTCGCGGGTCTTTTCAAAAACCATGTTCATATCGATAAAGCCTCCTGCTCATTTGCGTTATTCCGCCAGCGTTCCGCGCAGCGTGTTCTTGCCGGCAGAGGTGATCCTGACGGGCACGATGCGGCCGATCAGCGACACGTCGCCGCTGAAATTGACCATGTGTCCTCTGCCCGTCTTGCCCGCGACACAGGCCGCGTCCCGGGCGCTGACCTCTTCCACCAGAACCGGCTCGATCCGGCCCACCTGCTGCTGACAGACCGCCGTGGTGATGGCCTGCTGATGCTCGATCAGAAGCTGGATGCGGCGGCTCTTTTCCTCCATGGGCGTGTCATCCGGCATGAGGGCCGCCCGGGTGCCGGGCCGGGGCGAATAGATGAAGGTGTAGGCCGCGTCATAGCGAACCTCATCCACCAGGGACACGGTATCCTCAAATTCCGCCAGCGTCTCGCCGGGAAAGCCCACGATGAGATCGGTGGTGAGGCCGATTTCCGGGCATGTGTTTCTGATCTTCTTCACCGATTCGATGTACTGCTCGCGGGTGTAGCGCCGGTTCATCTCCCTGAGGACGCGGTTGTTGCCCGCCTGGACAGGCAGATGCAGCTGCGGACAGAGGTGCTTGAGCTCGCCGAAGCAGGCGATCAGCTCGTCCGAAATGTCCTTCGGATGGGAGGTCATGAAGCGGACGCGCGGAATGGCCAGCCTGTCGATCTGATAGAGCAGCTCGGCAAAATGCGCGCCGCCGCCCTTGTAGGAGTTGACGTTCTGCCCCAGCAGCATGATCTCCTGGACGCCCGAATCGGCCAGCTGCCGGGCCTCCTCGATGATCTGCGCCTGCTCCCGGGAGCGCTCCCGGCCGCGCACATAGGGCACGATGCAGTAGGAGCAGAAGTTGTTGCAGCCGTACATGATGTTGATGTAGGCGGAAAAGTCGTTGCGGCGATGAACCGGCAGCCCCTCGCAGATGCCGCCGTCCTCGTTGAGCACCTCGATGGCCCGCTGCTTTTCGCAGATGACGCGCAGCAGCAGCTCGGGCAGCCGGTACATATTGTGCGTGCCGAAGGCCAGGTCGATGACCTCGCCCAC
>CADARO010000264.1 GCA_902790345.1 uncultured Eubacteriales bacterium
CAATGTTGCCGGTTATGGAGCGGTATCGAAGTGGTCATAACGGCCCTGACTCGAAATCAGGTGACGGGCAACCGTCCGTGGGTTCGAATCCCACCCGCTCCGCCACATCAACAGAATCCGAACCCTCCGGGGTTCGGATTTTACTGTATAATCCAAAATGAAAAGGAGTTGCGATCATGCGCGAATCACTGCAAAGACTCTGCGACAGCTTTATAGAAAACCGCGATATCATAAAAGGCGCGTTTCGATTTGAAAACAGCGCGATGTATGCCGTTTGCGCGAATATCTTCACCGCGCGGGGACAGACGGCCGACCTGGATCGGCTCGACATGTGCAAACAGCTCATCAAGGAAAAGACCGGCATATTCTCCAATTTCCGGGGCGTGGTTCGTATGCCAATCATCTGCATGCTGGCCGCGCAGGATAATCCTTCAAGTCTGATGGAGGAGACTCTTTCCTGCTACGAGGAGCTCAAAGGGCATTTCTTCTCCTCCTCTTATCTCGCCCTTGTGGCCTTCCTCATGGCCGATCTGAACGACGGCAACGCGGCGGACAGAGCCGCCCGGGGCCGCGCCATCTACAAGCGCATGTCCAAGGAGCACCCCTTCCTGACCTCCTCGGAGGACAGCGTGTTCGCCGTGCTGTTGGCCTATTCGGAAAAGAGCGACGATCAGCTGATCGAGGATATGGAAAAGTGTTACGACCTGCTGAGAAGACGACCTGCTGAGAAGCCATTTCCATGCCAGCAACTACCTGCAGGCTGCCTCGCACGTGCTCGCCATGTCCGATCATCTGCCGGAAGAAAAGGCCGACCGCCTCGGCGCGCTCTACGAGGAAATTCGCGCGGCGGGTGGTAAATTCGACCGGAACGACCTGGCGACCCTGGCTGCGGTTTCCATCACGGACGCGGATATCCACGCCATCTGTCAGGATATGATGGAGGTGGACACCTTCCTCGCCACGCAGAAGGGCTACGGCATGCTAGGCATCACCCGCTCGAAGCGCATGGCCCACGCCGCCATGATCGTGTCGAACGAGTACGCGCCTCGCGGGCCTGTGGTAGACGCCGCTTCGGTGAGCAGCACCATCGCCATGATCGCCGCGCAGGAAGCCGCCATGTGCGCCGTCATCATCTCCACCTCCGTCTCCTCAGCGAACACTGCCGCCCATTCCAACTGAATCGCGGAGGCTTCCATGCTGCTAAAGACAGAGCGCCTGCTGCTTCGCAGGTTTACGCCGGATGATTTCGAAGCGTTTCGCGCCTACGCGGCCGATCCGTCGCTGTGCCGGATGATCGGCTGGGCCGACCTCACCAACAAAAACGCCGCCTGGGAGGTCTTCAACGGGCTGCTCAACGAGGAAGGAACCTGCGCCATCGTCGACGCCCGCCTCGGCCGGGTGATCGGCAACATCAGCTTCAAGCCACCTCATCCCCACCTGGCTCAGGATGAGCGGCTGAAGCCTCATCGGGGCGGCTGTCTTTCCTTCGCGCTCTCGGCTCAGCGGCGTCGGGAAGGGCTGGCCCAGGAAGCCGCCGAGGCGGTGATGTGCCATCAGTTCCTGACTGAGCGCGTCGATTATATCAATTGCGGCTTTTTCAGCTTCAACGAACCTTCGCGGCGGCTGCAGGAAAAGCTGGGCTTTCATTTCTTCTCCACTCATCGCTTTCGACTCGGGAAAGAGGAAATCGAAGTCATCGAAAACATCCTCTGGCGTGAGGAATACCTGGCCCTCGTTCCGGGAAATGACGGCTCGAAAAATTTTGATGAACGCGCCGTCACTCCTTGACGGGTGCGGATAAATATGCTAAAATTTTCTTTGTTGTGGGAGAACGCTTCTCCCCCATGCCGGTGTGTCGGAATGGCAGACGATGCAGACTCAAAATCTGTTGCTTGAGAGAGCGTGTGGGTTCGAGTCCCACCACCGGCATTAAAAACAGCCTGGAGCGCGTTGCTTCAGGCTGTTTTGTATAACCAATCAGGTTTCTTCCGCCCTGATGTGGAGCCAGCGCGTGCCGCGCATGCGGGCGTGCAGGGCAACGCCGCGCACGATCCACTCGATCACCAGCGCAATCCACACGCCCGGCACACCCAGGCCCATGGGTATCGTGAGGACATAGCCCACCGCGCACCGGCAGAGCAGCAGCGCGCAGACGGAAACCGCGCCGGTGTAGATGCTGTCTCCCGCCACTCGCAGCACCATGGCCGGCATGTTGCCGTCGCACCAGAGCAGCGGCATGGTGAATACGGCGATGCTGAGGGATGTGTATATGATGGGGCGGCCCTGATCCGTGGCGTGATACAGCTTCAGCAAGAGCGGCGTGAAGGGATAGAGTATGAACACCGTCGCCAGCAGGGCGAAGCGCCCCACGTAGATGAGGTTTTTCCCGTATCGCCGCACGAGGTCGTATTTCTTTGCGCCGTAGCACTGGCCGCAGACCGTGCTGGTGAGCGACAGCAACGCGCCCGTGGTGGTGTTATACAGCTGCAGAATGGAGTTGGACACCGCGTGAGCAGCCAGGTCCGTGGTGGTCAGCCGCGCCAGATAGAGCTGAACCAGCAGCATGCCGCCCTGCAGCAGCATGGACTCCACGGACAGCGGCATGCCGAGGGACACAATCTCCTTTGTGACGGTGGGATTGAAGCGAAAGAAATCCCGCACGCGCACGCCGTAGGTGTTGTGCGCCTTCATGATCCAGAACAGCGCCACCAGCATGCCCACGGCCCGGGCCACGATGTAGGACAGGCCCGAGCCTGTTACGCCCAAATCCATGATGTTGATGAACAGCAGGCTCAGGAAGAGATGCAGCACGTTGATTACGATCGTCAGCATCAGGCTGGATTTCGTGTCGCCCAGGTTGCGGAAGATGTTGAAAATCGCGTTGAAAACCGAGTACGGCACGAAGGAAACGCACATCAGCCGCATATAGCGAATGGCATATTCCACCACCAGCGGCTCCACCTGACGATAGAGCAGCCCAACGATGGTGTGGGCGTTGAGATACAGCAATCCGCCCAGCACGATGGCCACAATGGCGCACAGGCTGGTCACCTCGCCGATGGCGCGGCGAATCTCCTCCGTGTCCCCGCTGCCCTTCGCCCGAGCCACCACTATGCCGCCGCCGGCCGCCAGCGAGGTGAACATCAGGGAAACGATGCCGTTGATCGACACGACCATGGAAACGGCCGCGATGGCCGCTTCGCCCACGGAGGACACCATAGCTGTGGACAACACGCCGATGAAGAAAATAAAAAACTGATCGACAATCAGCGTGAGGAACATGCTCCTCAGCTCTGGATATGAGAATTGTTCGGAAGTCAGTCGGTTGTTCAGCCGTCCGCGCAGAAATTCCACGCCCTATTCAGCCCCCTTTGCCCCATGCTCCCGGTCATTATAGCACTTTGCGCGGGATTGATTGCAAA
>CADARO010000265.1:0-739 GCA_902790345.1 uncultured Eubacteriales bacterium
AGGAAGATGGTCTTTCCCTTGGGGAAGAGCGCTTCCAGAATCTCGTCGGATTCGGCGTAGACCGGGATGGGATCGTCCACGGTGCCGCCGTAGAGCTGGGGCAGGGAAGCGTCGTTGGCCGCTTCGGCATTGAAGATCAGCGCGAAGTAGGGGATGCACTCAAAGTTGCGCAGATGCTTCTTGGCGTAGTCGGCATAGTCCCGCAGGTCGATATACTTCACGTCCGTGCGGCCCAGGTACTGGCGCAGGTTGCCGCTGTTGATGGCGGAGCAGGTGGGGCCGAAGTTGCCCGGCTCGCAAATGGTCTCTTCCTTGTCATCCTTGTTGGCGAGATACGTCTTGGTCGTATCCACCGGCGCGGGCAACTCCACCTCGCCGGCGGCAACCGCCGCAGCGGCCGCGGCAGCGACAGTTTCCTTCTTGGCTTCGAATACTTCGCGCATGGAAGCCGAGGTGGGATCGCCGTCAAAGAAGGAATCCGTGGCGTGATAAGCGTACAGCGCCTGGAGGATGCGCAGGATATTGTTGGAGGAGACCGTCGCGCCGGTCCACGCGTCAATGCTCAGGTTCTCCCTGCCTTCACCCTCGCTGTAGTCGGTGATGTCGGCAATCGTGCCGAGGCCCATCAGCTGGCCGTAGGTCTTCCCGATATAATACGGGATCATCTCGGCCTTCACCTTTTCATAGGTGGCGTTCGGCGCGGTGGGCGGCGGGTTGCTGTCGCCCCAGAAGCCGCCCA
>CADARO010000265.1:812-3560 GCA_902790345.1 uncultured Eubacteriales bacterium
AGGAGGGAAGCGTCAGTTCCACATAAGCGGTCGACCAGACGTTCACGTCGGCACTGCGGCAGGTGCAGGAGATAAAGGTCACCTGATACTTGATGTAGCTGCGCGCCACATACTTGAAAGGTACGAACGCGTAAAACAGGTCCTCCTCCTGAGGGCCGTCGATGTGGCTGAAGGGAATGACAGCCACCTGATTGGCCTTGCTTCCTTCACCCAGCTTGGCTGTGCTGTTCAGGAAGGCGTTCACGTCGCCGATGGACAATTCGTCCGCCGCTGCGGACACACAGAGCATGAGCAGGCACAGGAAAACAGCCAGGATGATTTTGCGCATTGTATAACCTCCTTTATTAATTTGGTATCTCCATCATACAGGATTCAGTACACACCGTCAACAGACAAACGGCGCTGTCACTTCTTTACTTTGACATCCGCCCGAAGGAGATGGGCGGCGCGTTTTCCACCGACTCCACGAAACGGTACTTCTCGTGGTAGTGCGGCATGGCCTTCGTCATGCTCTCGCGGCGGTAGAACGGGTCGTCCTTCGCGATCGGCAGGTCCACCGGCGCGTGCGTGGCGGCGGATTTGTACATCGCCATGATGAGTTCGATGGCGTTGCGGCCCTGTTCGCCGGTGACGATCAGTTCCTCTTTGCCCAGGATGGCCCGGATAAAGTTCCCGATCTCCCCCGCGTGTCCCGTCACCGTCACTTCCGGCAGCGCGTCGTAACGCGACTGCAGCAGCGCGTGCGCCTCTTCGTCCTCCTCCGGGAAGCCGTTGGGCAGCGGCTTGTTGGAAACCGTGCGCCACGGGATGGACAGGCTGCCCTTCTCCGTCTGGAAGACGAGGCCCTGCTCGCCGTCGCCGCCGTGCGTCAGGATGTTCGCCGTCAGCTGGGCGATCATGTCCGGATACTCGAAGACGGCGATCGCGTAGTCCTCACACTCCGAGTTGTCGTGCGCCAGGTTGCCCAGGAAGGCCGTGATGCGGCGCGGCATGCCCAGCGTCCAGGCTGTCATGTCGATGTGGTGCACCGCGTGGCTCGTCAGGCAGCCGCCGCACTCCTTCTCCCAGGTTCCGCGCCAGGCCAGGTCATAGTAATTCCCGCCGCGCCACCAGATGGAGTTGATGGTCGCGTAGAGCGTCTTGCCGCCCGTGTGCTCGTCCAGCATCCGCTTGACGCGCATGGCCGGGGTGTCAAAGCGCTGGTTGGCCACGACGGCCAGCAGCTTTCCGCTCTCCTTCGCCGCCTCCAGCATCGCATCGCATTCCTCCAGCGAGGAGGCCATGGGCTTTTCGACCAGCACATGCTTGCCCGCGCGCAGCGCGGCGACCGCAACGCTGCTGTGCAGCGCGGGCGGCAGGCAGATGGACACCGCGTCGATGTCCTCCCGGGCAAAGACGTCCGCCGTGTTCTCGACGATGTCCACGCCGGCAAGGCCCATGCTCTCGCGCAGGCGCTCCGCCTTACGGACGTCCTTGTCGCAGAGCACGCGCAGCTCGCAGTCCTCCGTACCGAGATAGCTCTGTACGTGGATGGCGCTGACCGCGCCCGTTCCGATGACAGCCACTCCGATTTTCTTCATGTTCCGCCTTCCTTTCTTGGGGTCCGGTGAGGCAGCGGCTCAGCCCTGCCAGATGTCGGGGCGCACAAAGGTCTGCCCTGCCACCGTCAGCGTGATCGTGGGCGCAATGACCGGCCGACTGACCGGCAGGATGCCGCAGGAAGTCGAGATGACCGTGTCCTCGCTCTTGGTGCCCGTAATCGAGGGATTCCAGCAGAAGGCCTGGTTTTCCGCAATCACGCCCGGTGTGGTGAAGTCCACCCGGTAATCGCGGCCCGCGTAACCGATGGGGCCGCCCTGGTGATGCTTGTCGAATTCGTCCGCGTAGCCGTGCGCGGCGTAGGCCGCCTGGCCCGCGCGCAGCGCGTCGCTGAACTTTGCACCCGGCTTGGAGGCCGCCATCATCGTGCAGTCGATCTCCACGTTAGCCCGGTACTGCGCCCGCAGTGCCTCCGGAACCGGCCCGAAATTCAGAAGCCTGGTGCAACAGATGATGAGCCCCTTGTAGCGCATGTTGCCGCCCAGCTGCACGCGTTTGGTGATCCGCTTGTCCCCCGGCACCGGGTGGCGGTAGTTGGCGATGCGCTCGTCCGCCGCGCACATCGCGGAGACGACGTCCATGCCGTGGGCGCGGATGATGCCGACCAGCCGCCCGATGGTCTCGTGCTCCGTATCCCCCGGGCGCACGCTGGAGATGGTCTCCTCCATGGCGCGGGCCGTCAGGTAGCCGCCCTCGCGGTAGCGCTCGATCTCCGCCTCCGTCAGGGAGAAACGCAGCAGCTTCACGTCGTTCGCCACGTTGTCCTCGCCGCCGTGGTCCCGCCCCAGCCTGCCGGGGCAGAGCTCCTTCAGCGTGCGCGCCTCAAAGCCCACGTCGTGCCAGATGCCCGCGTGGATTTCGAAGCCCATATCCTCCAGCTTCTCCTCGTCGCGCATGCGCGGGGCTTCGATGTTGTTGGTGACCGCATAGGTTCCCTTCTGCGTCACCAGCAGGCCGCAGTTGCCCATCTCGCCCAGGCCGACGTAGTTGATGCCGCCCCCGGTCAGCCAGGCAAAGTTGTCCTGCCGCTTCAGGAAGACGCCGTCCAGCCCGCGCGCTTCCATCATCCCGCGCAGCCGCCCCAGTTTGATGCTCCGTTCCTCTGCTCCGGTCATGCTCTTTCCTCCTTTTGCATACCTGTATGCAAAA
>CADARO010000266.1 GCA_902790345.1 uncultured Eubacteriales bacterium
ATTGCGAGGAGCCCGAGCCGCAGGCATGGGCGACGTGGCAATCCGGTTTTTGTATTTGGCTCCTTGCGGAACGTTGGTGCGTTGCGTCGTCGGCAGCGATCGGCTGCCGGTTCTACCGGCTTACGGCTGCTTGCCGATGTAGGCCAGGATGCCGCCGTCCACGTACAGCACGTGGCCGTTGACGAAGTTGGAGGCGTCGGAGGCCAGGAACACCGCCGGGCCCATCAGGTCGTCCGTGGTGCCCCAGCGGGCCGCGGGGGTCTTGGCCACGATGAACTGGTCGAAGGGATGGCGGCTGCCGTCCGGCTGGCGCTCGCGCAGCGGCGCGGTCTGGGGCGTGGCGATGTAGCCGGGCCCGATGCCGTTGCACTGGATATTGTATTCGCCGTACTCGGAGCAGATGTTGCGGGTCAGCATCTTCAGGCCGCCCTTGGCCGCCGCGTAGGCGGACACGGTCTCGCGGCCCAGCTCGGACATCATGGAGCAGATGTTGATGATCTTGCCGTGGCCCTTCTTGATCATGGAGGGGATGACGGCTTTGGCCACGATGAACGGGGCCACCAGGTCCACGTTGATGACCTTGCTGAACTCAGAAGCGGGCATCTCGCACATGGGGATGCGGCGGATGATGCCGGCGTTGTTGACCAGTATGTCCACCACGCCGACCTCGGCCTCGATCTTTTTGACCAGCGCCTGCACGGCCTCCTCATTGGTCACGTCGCACACGTAGCCGTGGGCGTCGATGCCGGCCTCTTTATAGGCGGCCAGGCCCTTGTCCACCAGCTCCTGATTGATGTCGTTGAACACGATGGTGGCGCCGGCGGCGTGAAACGCCTCCGCGATGGCGAAGCCGATGCCATAGCTGGCGCCGGTGATCCAGGCGATTTTGCCTTCCAGGCTGAATGCTTTCATGTCCATGGTAATCTGTCCTCCTCAGCGCAGTTCGGTGGTGGGAATGGTGTCCATATCGTCAAAGGCCTGGTTCTCGCCGCCCATGGCCCAGATGAAGGTGTAGTTGCTGGTGCCCGCGCCGGCGTGGATGCTCCAGGAGGGAGAAGTCACGGCCTGCTCGTTCTGCATCACGATGTGGCGGGTCTCCTGGCCCTCGCCCATCATGTGGAACACCACGTTGTCCTTGGGCACTTCAAAGTAGAAGTACACCTCCATGCGGCGCTCGTGGGTGTGGGCGGGCATGGTGTTCCACACGGAGCCGGGCTCCAGCACGGTCATGCCCATGGACAGCTGGCAGGTCTTCAGCACGGAGGGATGGATGAACTGGTTGATGACGCGCTTGTTGCTGGTCTCCAGCGCGCCCAGCGGCTTCTTGGCGGCGTCCGCGATCTTGATGAGCCGATTCTCATAGCTGCAGTGGGCCGGAGCGGACACGATGTAGAACTTGGCGGGTTTCTCCGCGTCGAGGCTCTCAAACAGCACCGTCTTCGCGCCCTTGGTGATGTACAGGCAGTCCTTGTAGTCCAGCTCGTACACGGTGCCGTCCACGGTCACCTTGCCCGCGCCGCCCACGTTGAACATGCCGCACTCCCGGCGCTCCAGGAAATACTCGGTGCCGAAATTATGCCAGATGTCGATGCCCTTGTCGATGGAGACCTGCTCCTTCACCGGCATCACGCCCAGGGTGACCATGCGGTCCACGTGGCTGTACACGGCGATCACCTGATCCGCCTCGAACAGTTTCTCGATGAGGAACTCCCTGCGCGTTTCCTCAGTGGTGTAGCGCTTGAAGTCGCGCTGGTTGCAGGAATAGCGAATGTCCATGTGAATCAATCCTCCCTATATCATTTGCTCAGAACTTACGCGAAAGTTTCCAGGTATTTTCTCGCCGCCTCGGCGTTGTCCGGCCTTGTGTCCTCCAGGGTCATGGGCAGGTCATTCGCCTTGGCGAAGGCGATGAGCTTTTCATATTTCATGACACCCGTGCCGCAGGCGCCGGAGAGCACGGTGCCGTCCGAGGCGATGGTGTAGTCCTTCATGTGCAGCACCCGCACCCGGTCGCCCAGGCGGCGGATGGCCTCGTCGATCACGGCCTCAGCCTGAGGCGCGTTTTCCGGCGAGAGCAGGTTCACACTGTCCAGAATGATCTGCACGTGGTCGTTGTTCAGCTCAGCGAGCAGGCGCTCGGCCCGCTCTGGGGTGGACACGATGTGCCGCCACACCGGCTCGATGGCCAGGATGGCGTCCTCCTCCTCGGCCCAGCGGGCCACGGGGCGCACGCCCTCCAGGAACAGCTGAAACGCCTCTTCGCTGTCCTGCTGAAGCGCGTCGAAGCGGGCGTTTTTCGCGGCGGGGGTCTCTGTGCCCACCACGCGGGCGCCCATCAGGCGGCTGAAGCGCAGGTGCGCCCGGTAGATGGCCTGCGTTTTCGCGCGCTCCTCCGGGTCCGGGTCGGCCAGGCTGAGGTAGCAGCCCAGCACGGCGCACTCCATGTCCTGAGCCGCGAAGTCGGCTTTCACGCGCTCCGCCAGTTCTTCATCCAGCAGCTTCGGCGCGTCGTTCATGGAGAAGTTGTCCAGCGCCTTGCTCAGCGCCAGATGCGCGCAGGAAAAGCCCTGCGCCTTCGCGAAGCTCACCCGCTGGTCCAGCGTGCCGGGCAGCGTGTCGTGCAGGCGAATGCCGATATTCATGCGAATCATCCTTTCGGAATTAGGAATTGGGAATTTCAGTTTGATCTCATTTCAGATAGGCGGCGCAGGCGGGATACTTTTTCAGTTCGTCGACCACGAGGGAGG
>CADARO010000267.1:0-2705 GCA_902790345.1 uncultured Eubacteriales bacterium
AAGGCGGTGTGGACGTGTCCATCACCCTGCTCGGCAACGAGGTCGTCTCCCTGATCCGCCCGCAGATCCAGCAGCACTTCACGACGGAAGGCGGCGAGAACGGCGCCTACGTCCTCTCCATCCAGTGCCCGACCATGTGGATGAACACCTCCAAGAGCTTCGGCCGCGGCGAGTACCCGTCCGTCTATGCCGACGTCCTGAAGTCCTGCATCGATGACTATGTGGACCGTCACCCCGACGTGGACCGCAACCGCATCTACATCGGCGGCTGCTCCAACGGCGGCTTCATGACCATGCATATGCTCATCCGCAATCCCCGCTACTTCGCGGCGGCCTATCCCACCTGCGAGGCCTATTTGGACGCGAACATCTCCGATAACGAAATCAAGGCCCTCGCCGAGGAGAACATCTGGATCGTCCAGTCCTACGACGACACCACCGTCGATCCCAAGGCCCATTGCATCCCCACATTCCAGCGCCTGATGAAGGCCGGTGCGAAGAATGTCTGGATGTCGATGTTCGAGAATGTGCAGGGGATGGACAATCCCGGCCAGCGGCTCTTCGGCCACTTCTCCTGGTGCTATGTCTTCAACGATGCCGTGACCGGTTCCCAGGAGCAGACGGACGGTGACGTGAAGCCCACCAACAACGGCGGCGGCACCGTCGCCCCCCAGGGCCACGCGAACCTCTTCGAGTGGATGAACGCCCAGGTCCTCACCGCCCCCGAGGTCCAGCAGCGGCCCCGCCAGCGGAGATAGCAGCGTCGAACGCAATCGGCTCAGTGCCAATGCATTAAAAGAAATGCTTTAGGTCAGATGGCCTAAAGCATTTCTTGTATGTCTTTGATTGTTAGGCGATTACATTTAACGCGTCCCCATCATCATGTTCCCGCTTGAGGTATTGTTGTTGAAGCGGTAGGAGATGTCGATAAGGAAGTAGCGGCCATAGACCGGGGTCCAGGTGCGCGTGAGCGAGGAAGGGCCCGCAGCGACGGAGTAGAGCGTCCCGCCGCGGAGAAGGTCGATGCCGGAGATGCTGATTTTCAGCGCTTTGTCTTTCAGGAGGCCGATGCCCAGCGAGAGGTTCAGCCGATGGACGTCGCTGCCCATCTCGGGCGCGGTGAGGTCGTCGAAGCGGACCCAGGACCAGTCGCCGTTGAAGAAGGCCCGCTTCAGGAAATCCGTCTTGACGCCGATCGTCAGGTTGCTCCGGACGGCCTGGCGGTCCATCGTGCCGGCCTGGCTCTTGGCCCGGATGTAGGCGAGGTTGGCATTGAAACTGATCAGGGTGTTCTGGACGGGGAACATCGACCCGGAGGCGTTCAGCGAAGGGGTCCATTCAGCGGTACGGTCCAGCACCTCCCCGAAGTATTGCGGGAGGAAGCGGAACGAGAGGGACGGTCGGATCATGGACGCCACTTTCCATTTACCGCCCCATTGGCTCGAAAGCATGGCGTTTCCGCTGGCGGAGAATCCGTAGTCCGAGTTTTCCGAGCGCATCAGCGTGCTTCCCGCCTTCACCTGATAGCCGTTGTACGCATCCAGGACAGTGTCGGAGGCATAGAAGGTAGTTTTGCTCACGATGGGATTGACCTCCATTTCCGCCCGGGCGTCCCAGGTCAGCACGTGATTCGTGGCCTTGCCCATGGTATGCTTTCCTACTGACAGGGTATAGGATTGGCTTTGCTTCAGGTCGGGATTACCCGCAATGAGGGCGAGGGGATTGGTATCGTTGACCCAGCGGCGCAGCTGCTCTACGGACGGGACCCGGGCCAGCGAACTGAAACTGACGGAAACACCCTTGAGACTCATGTTCACGGTAGGGGAGAGCCGCCAGTAAACTTTCTTGACAGGGTCGATGGAAGGGATACGTTCTTCGTCCGTTACCCGCTCCGCCTGGGCGGCGAGCCGGGCCATGACGACGAAGTCGGCGCTGCGGATGTACTGGGCTTGCAGCTCCAGGGAATTCAGCATCGAAGCGTAGGTGAAGTCGAACGTGTTGGCCGCATTGACCCGGGGATCGGGGGTTCCCCACAGGTCCCAGGCCGCTTGTTCGCGCTTTTGGGACATCCAGTTGAACCGGTATTCCGCGGTCAGCTGGAAGGAGCGGAGCATCTGCTCCGGGCCTGTCGGGTTCTTGGGGCGCCAATTCTTGAGATTCTGCCTTACCTGTGCCGTCCAGCTCTGTGAAAGGCCGCTGCCTTCCTTGGTCAGATAGCGTTTGGTGTAGGACGATGCGAGCGTATCCAAGTCCCAGGAGTCCAGGCGGTTCCGTCCCATTTGCATCGACAGGGCCAGGGCGGGGAGGCTTTTCCCCGGCGTCGTTTAAATCGGGAAGATATAATTTATTATTGAAAAGCGCCGCAGTCCTATGCTACAATTATTGGAAAGAACGTTTTGCCGCCGGTCAAGCGGCTGGCAGGAGAGAAAAATGGACAGGATCACGTCAAGAAAAAATGCCATGATCGCCCGCCTGCGCGCCCTTGGAGCGGACGGCGCCTTTCGCGCCGAGGCAGGCCAATTCCTGTGCGACGGCTATAAGCAGCTGGACGAGGCGATCAAGAGCGGCGCGGAGATCACCGCCGTGCTCTGGAAGGAGGGCGGAGCTTCGGGCGAGGCAGACTGTGAAAAACAGTTTCTGGCCCCACCGGAGCTGTTCGATTACGCCTCGCCGATGAAAAACAGCCCGGGCCCGCTTTTTTCTGT
>CADARO010000267.1:2720-3711 GCA_902790345.1 uncultured Eubacteriales bacterium
CAGGATCCCGGCAACGTCGGCACCGTGCTGCGCACCGCCAGCGCCTTTGGCGTCGATGCGGTCGTCCTGCTTGGCGACTGCGCCGACTGCTTCTCGCCCAAAACCGTGCGGGCTACCATGGGCGCCATTTTTCGCCAGCGGGTAATGACACTCTCGCTGGAGCAACTGCCTGCCTTTCTGCATCGGCATGGCCTGGCACTCTACGGAGCGGCGTTGTCCGAACGGGCTTCAGATGTACGAAAGGTTGACATAACACATTCTGCGGTCGCCGTCGGCAGCGAGGGACACGGCTTGAGCCGGGAGCTTCTGGCGCTGTGCGACGGGGAGATCATCATTCCCATGGACGCGCGCAGTGAATCGCTCAACGCTGCGGTCGCGGCCTCGGTTTTGATGTGGGAGATGGCAAGAGGGAACTGAAAGACGGGGGAGCGGATATGTCGGCTGTGAAGTATTGGATATGGCTCAGCGCGCTGGATACGCTCAGCGTTCGCGCCAAGGCGGCTTTGATCCGCCGCTTCGGCGACGCGGAGAGCGTCTTTTTCGCCCCGCGCGACGCGCTTGCGCAGTGCGACGGCGTCAGTGCGTCTGAGTCTGCCGTGCTTTCCCGGCGCGATCTTACCCGCGTCGACGAGATCCTGGCAGACTGCGCCGAGCAGCATCTGTCGATCATCACCATGCAGGATGCCCTCTATCCCAAGCGGCTGAAGAGCATCTATGCGCCGCCTGTTGTGTTGTATGTCCGCGGCCATCTGCCGCAGATCGACGACGAGGCGGTGATCGCCGTGGTGGGCACGCGCAGCGCCTCGCCCTACGGGCTGAAGATGGGCCGGCAGATCGCCTATGAGATCGCATCCTGCGGCGGGATCGTCGTTTCCGGTCTGACGCACGGCATTGACGCGGCGGCTGCCCGCGGCGTGATGGCGGCGGACGGCATCTGTCTCGGCGTGCTGGGAACAGCGCACGAGCAGCAGGACGGCGAGCTGGCCATGGA
>CADARO010000268.1 GCA_902790345.1 uncultured Eubacteriales bacterium
TGGCCACGGACACGCTGGGCTTGGACACGTTCAGATGATAGGCCACGTCGATGGAGCGACAGGTACCCCTCTCCTCGCGAATCATGAGAATCGCCTCGAGGTAATCCTCGTTTGATTTGGTGATATGCTTTGTCACGCGAAATACCTCACTTTTGCAATCCTTCCAATAGAAGATAAAGCCTATTAAAGAAGGAGAGCGGACTGATGCGGACGCGTCCGGCTCTCCTGATGGTTATATTTCGCCGCATAACGGAAAATTCCTGCCTGCGGCGTCGGATTGTTTTGGGAAAAACGTCCCAATTTGCGAAAACGTCACTTCACGGCGATCCCGTTCACCACATATCCCGCCCCGCTGACGGCGGCGCGGAGGGCGGCCTCCTCCGGGGGCCGCTTGCAGCGCACCACCACCTGCCGCGTGTCGATGCGCACGGTGGCCCACACGCCGTCCAGCCCGTTCAGGGCGTTCTCCACCCGGCGGGCGCAGTTGTCGCAGGTCATGCCGCCGATATCCAGCCGCGCCTCGTAGGGATAGTGGGCCCTGTTCCGGTCGGCGGGGCCGGTCTTCTTCGGCGCGGCCTCATGCTCGCCGCAGCAGCCACCGCCCTTTTTCAGCCGGCGAATGGCCTGCCAGCCGCCCAGCGCCACCAGCAGGGCCAGCGCCGCGATCACAATCGCGTTCATGCCCGCTCCTTTCCGCCGTGGCACGCGCCGCGATAGGCGCAGCCCTGGCAGCCGCCGCAGCAGCCGCCCGCCTTCCGGGCCCGCAGCGTCCGCCGCAGGGCCAGGGCCAGCAGGCCGGTCAGCGCCGCGATCAGCAGAATATCCCAGGTGTTCATGAAATCATCTCCTCAGCCCAATCCGAACAGCAGCCCGATCAGCCGCACGATCAGCGCCACCACCCAGGCCACGGCGCACTGCCACACCACCACGCCGAAGGCCCAGCTGCGGCCCATTTCCCGGCGGATGGCGGCGATGGCGGCCACGCAGGGGGTATACAGCAGGCTGAACACCAGCATGCAGGCGGCGCTCAGGCTGGTCAGCGCCGAGGCGACGCCCAGCTCGCTGTCGAACAGCACGCCCATGACCGACACCACGCTCTCCTTGGCCATGAAGCCGCTGATGAGAGAGGTGCACACGCGCCAGTCGCCCAGGCCCAGGGGCTTCAATACCGGCGCGAAGAAGCCGGCGATCAGCGCCAGGATGCTCTCCTGGGAGTTCTCAACCATGTTGAAGCGCAGGTCGAAGCTCTTCAGGAACCACACCACCACCGTGGCGATGAGGATCACCGAGAAGGCCCGCTGCAGGAAATCCTTCGATTTCTCCCAGAGCAGCTGGAAAACGCTGCGGGGGCTGGGCATGCGGTAGTTGGGCAGCTCCATCACGAAGGGCACCGCCTCGCCCTTGAACATGGTCTTCTTGGAGGCCAGCGCCGCCAGGATGCCCGTGAGCACACCCAACAGGTACAGCCCGATCATGATCAGCGCTCCATGGCCCGGGAAGAAGGCGCTGACGAAGAAGCCGTAGATGGGCACCTTGGCCGTGCAGCTCATGAAGGGGGTGAGCAGGATGGTCATCTTGCGGTCCCGGTCGCTGGGCAGGGTGCGGGTGGCCATGACGGCGGGCACCGTACAGCCGAAGCCGATGAGCATGGGCACGATGCTGCGGCCGGACAGGCCGATTTTCCTCAGCAGCTTGTCCATGAAGAAGGCCACCCGGGCGATGTAGCCGCTGTCCTCCAGCAGGGACAGGAAGAAGAACAGCGTCACGATGATGGGCAGGAAGCTCAGCACGCTGCCCACGCCCTCGAAGATGCCGCCGATCACCAGGCCGTGGATGACCTCGTTCACCCCGGCTGAGGTCAGCGCCCCGTCCACCAGGTCGGTCACATAGCCCACGCCCGTCTCCAGCAGCTCCTGCAGCCACGCGCCGATGACGTTGAACGTGAGGTAGAACACCAGGCCCATGATGACGATGAACACCGGCACCGCCGTGAAGCGGCCGGTGAGAATCCTGTCGATGCGCTGGCTGCGCAGGTGCTCCTTGCTCTCGCGGGGCTTGACCACGCAGCTGTCGCACACCTTTTTGATGAAGGCGAAGCGCATATCCGCGATGGCGGCGGCCCGATCCAGCCCCCGCTCCTTCTCCATCTGAGAGGCGATGTGCTCGATGGCCTCCCGCTCGTTGTCGTCCAGGTTCAGCTGGTTCAGGATCAGCTGATCCCCCTCCGCCGCCTTGCTGGCCGCGAAGCGCACGGGCAGGCCGGCCCGCTTCGCGTGATCCTCGATCAGGTGGCTGATGGCGTGCAGCGCCTGATGCACCGCGCCGCCGTTGTCCTCGGCGGAGCAGAAGTCCTGCCGCTGGGGCCGCTCCTGATAGCGGGCGATGTGCACCGCGTGCTCGGCCAGCTCGGCCACGCCCTGGTTCTTCGCCGCGGAGATGGGCATAACCGGCACCCCCAGCATGGCCTCCATGGCGTTCACGTCCACGGTGCCGCCGTTGCCGGTGAGCTCGTCCATCATGTTCAGCGCCACCACCATGGGCACGTTCATCTCCAGGAGCTGCATGGTGAGGTACAGGTTGCGCTCGATGTTGGTGGCGTCCACGATGTTGATGATGGCCTTGGGCTTCTCGTTCAGCACGAAGTTGCGGCTCACCAGCTCCTCGCTGGAATAGGGCGACATGGAGTAGATGCCCGGC
>CADARO010000269.1 GCA_902790345.1 uncultured Eubacteriales bacterium
CAGCCCACCTGATCGCATTTGTCAAGCCGCCGGCAGGTCTCGGCGTATTCCTCGATGGAGAAGCCGCTCACGTTGGCCATGACCGGCTTGCGGAAGATGGTTTTGAGGTTTGGCAGCTCCTCCGAGATGACCTTGTCCACCCCCGGGTTTTGAAGCCCCACGGCGTTCAGCATGCCCGCGGGGGCCTCCGCGATGCGGGGCAGCGGATTGCCCAGCCGGGGATGAAGGGTGGTGCCCTTGAAGGAGAAGGTGCCCAGGCAGTTGATGTCGTAAAGCTGGGCGAACTCCCGGCCGTAGCCGAAGGTGCCCGAGGCGGGGATCACGGGGTTGTCCAGCCGGATGCCCAAGAGGTTCACGCTCAGTCTTTCCACAGGATCTCCCCCTTCCGCATCACCGGGCCGTCCTTGCAGATGCGCTTGTATCCGGCGATGGTCTCGCAGGTGCAGCCCATGCACGCGCCGAAGCCGCAGCCCATGCGGGCCTCGAAGCTGAGCTGGCCGTCCGACTGAACGGCGCGATGCACGGCCTTCAGCATGGGCTCCGGGCCGCAGGCGAAGTAGTGGGAACACTCCTCCGGCAGGATGTCGGTGACGAAGCCCTTCTGGCCGTGGCTGCCGTCCACGGTGGCAACCCGCACGTCCGCGCCCAGGGCACGGAATTCGTCCTCATAGAACACCTCGGCCGCCGTGTTGAAGCCCAGGCGCACCGAGACGGCTTTACCCTGAGCGATCAGCTTCTTCGCCAGCAGGTACAGGGGCGGCACCCCCACGCCGCCGCCCAGCAGCAGCGGCTTCTCCCCCGCCAGAGTCAGGTCGTAGCCGTTGCCCAGGCCGGACAGGGCGTCGATCGTCTCCCCGGGGCGCATCTGGCGCATTTTCTCCGTGCCCTGGCCCACGACCTTGTAGATGAGGGTCAGCCGGTCGTCCGCCAGGTCGCACACGGAGATGGGCCGGCGCAGGTACAGCCCGTCGATCAGCAGGTTCACGAACTGCCCCGGCGCGGTGAACGCGCTCACGTCGCCCCACAGCACCATGCGGCTCACGTCGGCGGTGAGGGGCGCGTTGTCGATGATGGTGTAGATGGTCTGCTTCATTTTACGGCCCTCACGCGTCGATGGTGGAGATGGTCAGCGTGGTCTCCTCCAGCACGTCCAGCAGCACCCGCACGGTGTCCAGGGAGGTGAAGATGGTCACGTTGTTCTCCGTGGCGGCCCGGCGGATCATGACGCCATCGGACAGGGCGTTGAGGGAGTTCAGGTTGCGGGTGTTGATGACGTAGGCGATGTGGCCCTGCCGCATGGCCTCCACGATCTCGTCCGAGCCGCTGCCGCCCTCGCTGATCTTTTTCAGCACGTGGGTGCGGATGCCCCGCTCCTTCAGGTAGGCGGCGGTGCCGGAGGTGGCCTCAATGTTGAAGCCCAGGTTGTAGAAGCGGCGGATGAGGGGCTCGGCCTCGGCCTTGTCCTCGTCCGCGATGGTGGCGAACACGGTGCCGTAGTTCTGCAGCCGCAGCCCGGCGGCCTGCAGCGCCTTGTACAGCGCGCGGTTGAGCTTGTCGTCGTAGCCGATGGCCTCGCCGGTGGACTTCATCTCCGGCGACAGGTAGGCGTCCAGGCCCTTGATCTTGTTGAAGGAGAACACCGGCACCTTCACGTAGTACCGCTTCTTCTCGGCGGGATACAGGTCGAAGATGCCCTGCTCCTTGAGGCTCTTGCCCAGGATGGCCTCGGTGGCGATGTCCGCCAGGGACCAGCCGGTGGCCTTGGAGAGGAAGGGCACGGTGCGGGAGGAGCGGGGGTTGACCTCGATGATGTACACGTTGTCGTTCTTATCCACGATGAACTGGATGTTGTAAAGGCCCACGATGCCGATGCCCAGGCCCAGCTTCTTGGCGTACTGCAGGATGACGCCCTTCACCTTGTCGGAGATGGAGAAGGAGGGATAGACGCTGATGGAGTCGCCGGAATGGATGCCGGTGCGCTCCACCAGCTCCATGATGCCCGCCACGAACACGTCGCGGCCGTCGCACACGGCGTCGACCTCCACTTCCTTGCCCTGGATGTAGTGGTCCACCAGAACGGGCTTGTCCGCGTCGATGGCCACGGCCTCCTTCAGGTAGCGCCGCAGCTGCGCCTCGGTGCCCACGATCTGCATGGCCCGGCCGCCCAGCACGAAGCTGGGGCGCACCAGCACCGGATAGCCGATCTCGGCGGCGGTGGCCACGCCCTCCTCGATGTTGGTCACGGCCCGGCCCTGGGGCTGGGGAATGCCCAGATCCACCAGGATCTTCTCGAAGCTGTCCCGGTTCTCGGCTCGCTCGATGGCCTCGCAGTCGGTGCCGATCAGCTTCACGCCCCGCTCCATCAGCGGCTGGGCCAGGTTGATGGCGGTCTGGCCGCCCAGGGAGGCGATGACGCCCTCGGGCCGCTCGAAGTCGATCACGTTCATCACGTCCTCCGGCGTGAGGGGCTCGAAGTACAGCTTGTCGCTGGTCTTGTAGTCGGTGGACACGGTCTCCGGGTTGTTGTTGATGATGATGGCCTCGTAGCCGTTGCGGCGGATGGTCTGAACGGCGTGCACCGTGGAGTAGTCAAACTCCACGCCCTGGCCGATGCGGATGGGGCCGGCGCCCAGCACCACGATCTTCTTCCG
>CADARO010000270.1 GCA_902790345.1 uncultured Eubacteriales bacterium
GGATCATCAAGGACGAAATGAAGTGGATGAGATATCCCAACCTGAAGGTGGATTTCTTCGCCAGCGGCGGCAAGATGGAATACGATTACCTGTCGTCTCAGTTCGGCTTTCCCGAAGGCGTGGTTCGGTATACGGGCCTGTGCCGCTATGACAATCTGACGCGGGGCAACAACCCCTCCCGCGAGATTCTGGTGATGCCCACCTGGCGCGGCTGGGATTATCCAAAAGGAGATCGGTTTTACGAAACGGCTTTCTACAAGAGCTTTCAGTCCCTGCTGAATCGGCCGGAGCTGGCGAGGCTGCTGGAGGAGCACGACCTGAAGCTGATTTTCTATCCTCACATGGAGATTCAGACGGAGCTGGACAAATTCACTTCCCCCTCGGATCGGATCATTCTGGCGAGCTGGCGGGATTACGATGTGCAGCAGCTGCTCATGCGCTGCAATCTGCTGATTACGGATTATTCCAGCGTGCATTTCGATGTGGGCTACATGGAAAAGCCGGTGCTCTACTATCAGTTCGATCTGGAGGATTTCCGCAAATTCCATTATCAGGAAGGCTATTTCTCCTATGAGAAGCACGGCTTCGGCGAAGTGGTCAAAACGGAAGACGCGCTGATGGACGCCTTGACCTCATATGTTCAGAACGATTGCCGGATGAAAAAGGAATACTTCGACCGGTTGCAGGCGTTTTTCCCCATGCGGGATGAAAACAACTGCCAGCGCACGTTCCAAATTCTTTCACAGCTTGGAGGAAACAGATGAAGACGCTATATGACGTGGAGAATGATTCGATCTTCAACAAGCTGCATCCCTACCATGAATGCCCGATCGTTACGGCTGGATCCATTTACCGCAATCCGGCCGAGATCGACGTTTCCGTCATCATTCCCTGCTATAACGCGGAGACTTTTCTGCCCAGCTGCATCGAGAGCCTGGCCTCTCAGCAGACGCGGTATACCTACGAGGTGATTCTGGTCAACGACGGCTCCACCGATGGCACAAAGGACATCCTGGAGGACGCCGCCAGCCGGTACGCCCCGTTTCATTGCATCCATCAGGTCAATCAGGGAGCGGGCGCGGCGAGAAACCGGGGCATGAGCGAGGCGCGGGGCGAGTATCTCATCTTCGTCGACGCGGACGACATCGTGTCGGTCAATTATGTGGACGCGCTGGTGGACTGCGTGAAGACCACCGGGGCCGATCTGGGCGCCTGCGCCTATTATGCCTTTAAGGAAAACGGCGCCACCTACAAGAAAGTCGAATGGCCGAAGACCATCACCACCGGGAATCTGAACGGCACGCCCTGGGGCAAGATCTATCATCGGAAGCTGTTCGACCGGCTGCTCTGGCCGTCGGGCTACTGGCATCAGGACACGATCCTGGCCTTCCTGGTTTTCCCGAGGGTGAAAAAGCTGGCGTCCACCAACAAATGCACCTACGGCTATCGCAGCAACGCTCAGAACATCACCAATTCCAGCAGAAAATCGAATAAGGCGCTGGACACGCTGTACATCTCGTCTCTGGTATTGAGCCAGATGAAAGCCCTCGGGGTGGAGGACTGGCTGTATACGCTGGAAGGACACGACCGGCTGGTCAATCAGTTCTATCTGAATTCATGCAGGATTCGGCACTTGCCCGAGGAATGTACCAGCGAGCTGTTCCGGCTGCAAAGCGAGTTTTATCACGCAATGAAGCACCATGCCGGCGGAAAGCATCGCTACGACTCGCCCCTGTACGCGCGGGCGCTGCGTAAGAGCGACCTGGCGATGGCAAAGCGGGCGGTCAAGCTCGTGAATGTGAACAAGGCGCTGCACATCGCGTCCACCCGCGCGGCCATGCTGCTGCGGCGCGGCTGAGCGCGGTTATAAGGAGGCATCCGGAAAGATGATTCGCGTGCTGCATTCCGTCAGCAATATGGCGCGGGCCGGCATTGAAACCATGCTGATGAACTATTACCGGGAGATGGACAGGGATCAGATTCAGTTTGACTTTCTGGCCAACAAGCCCGTGCCGGGGGAATACGATGAGGAGATTCGGGCCATGGGGGGCCGGGTTTTTGTGAGCCCCGGCCTGAATCCACTGCGTTTTCCCAGGTACAGGCGGTTTGTGGCGGAGCTTCTTAACGAGAATCCCGATATCAAAATCGTTCACGCGCACAACGAGGCCATGGGCTATTACGCCCTCAAGAGCGCCAAGGACGCCGGCATTGGGGTTCGCGTCGCTCACGCCCATAACACGCAGATCATCCGGGATTACAAGTACCCCCTGAAAATGGTGTGCAAGCGGCTGCTGCCCGGCGCGGCCACGGATTACTGGAGCTGCGGCAGGGACGCGGGCATCTACTATTACGGACAGAAGCGCTGGAACGCCTCCGGATTCATTCTGCATAACGCCATTGATCTGGACAGGTTCCGCTTCCGGGAGGACACGCGGCAGGGCCTGAGGCAGCGCTACGGCCTGGAAGACCGCTTCGTGATCGGCCACGTGGGCCGATTCAACGTTCAGAAGAACCACACCCGGCTGCTGGATATTTTTGCCAAAGTGGCCCAGGCCGCCCCGGAAGCCCGCCTGGCATTGATCGGCGTGGGCGAGCTGGAGCAGCCGGTTCGGGAAAAGGCTCAGGCGCTGGGCGTGCAGGATGCCCGTGGTCGGGGTGGAGGCCCAGGCGGCGGGGCTGCCCTGCTTCTTCTCCGATCAGGTGACTGACGAGATCCTGCTTTTGCCGAACGCCTGCCGCGTTTCGCTGGAAGCCGGCGATGAGGAATGGGCCCGAAGGATCCTGGCCGCCAGAGAGACAAAGGCCAGCCGGACAGACGGGGCGGACATCGTGCGCCGGGCGGGCTACGACATCCACGCGGAAGGGCGCAAGCTGCAGCAGCTTTATCTGAGTATGGCGGAGCGCGCCGCGAAGTGATAAAACGCCGACGAACTGAAGAACAGCCGCGGGGGAGCGATAGCATGAGTACACAGAAGACGGGAAAGCGCGTTGCGATGATCGGCCATAAATTCATCCCTTCGAGGAATGGGGGCGTGGAGGTTGTGGTGAGCAATCTCGCCCCGCAGTTGGTGAAGCTGGGGTACGACGTGACC
>CADARO010000271.1 GCA_902790345.1 uncultured Eubacteriales bacterium
GCAGGTCTACTGCCAGAACGAGGGCAGCGCGCACGCGCCTTTGCATCCCCGCCTGGTCGCCTTCCGGCGCGTTCGCGTACCCGCGGGCGGCACCGCCGAGGTCAGGCTCACCGTCCCGGCCCGCAGCCTGCTCGTGGTCAATGACGACGGCGAGCGCGTGGCCGAGGGCGCGCCCGTATTCTACGTCGGCGTCGGCCAGCCCGACGCCCGCACAGCCGAGCTGACCGGCCACGGCGCGATCCGGCTGGCATACTGACGCCGCAGCCGCGTCAACCGTGATGAACGGCGTTTGTTTTCGGCAAATGCCGACATGTGGGATGATTTCTTGCTTTCCGCCGCGGTCGTGACCGTGAAAGCGGACCGCGCAAGATCTCATCCCACTTTTCATGGGGAAAATGGGAACGCATCCGCAATGCGGCGCCGCATCCGGGCGCAATAAAAGGGAGGGCTTTCGCCCTCCCTCTGCTTTATTATGCGCGGGATGGATTACTTGGCCTTCTTGGCCTTGATCGCGGCCTGGGCGGCGCTCAGGCGGGCGATGGGCACGCGGAAGGGACTGCAGGAGACGTAGTTCAGGCCGATCTCGTTGCAGAACTCGATGGAGGAGGGATCGCCGCCGTGCTCGCCGCAGATGCCGCAGTGCAGCTTGGCGTTCTCGGCCTTGCCCATGGTGACGGCCATCTTCATCAGCTTGCCGACGCCCACGGTATCCAGGCGGGAGAAGGGATCGCTCTCATAGATCTTGTTGCTGTAATAGGCGGGCAGGAACTTGCCGGCGTCGTCGCGGCTGAAGCCGAAGGTCATCTGGGTGAGGTCGTTGGTGCCGAAGCAGAAGAAATCGGCTTCCTTGGCGATCTCATCGGCGGTCAGGGCGGCGCGCGGGATCTCGATCATGGTGCCCACTTCGTACTTGAGGTCGGCGCCGGCGGCCTTGATCAGCTCATCGGCGGTCTCCACAACAATCTTCTTGACGAACTTGTATTCCTTCAGCTCGCCGACCAGCGGGATCATGATTTCAGGCACCACGTTCCAATCGGCATGGCGGGCCTTGACGGCCAGCGCGGCCTTGATGATGGCGCGGGTCTGCATCACGGCGATTTCGGGATAGGTGACGGTCAGGCGGCAGCCGCGATGACCCATCATGGGGTTGAACTCATGCAGATCGGCGATGACCTGCTTGATGTAGGCGACGCTCTTGCCCTGCGCCTTGGCGAGCACTTCGATATCGGCCTCGTCGGTGGGCACGAACTCATGCAGCGGGGGATCCAGGAAGCGGATGGTCACGGGATAGCCGCCCAGCGCCTCGAACAGGCCCTCGAAGTCAGCCTGCTGCATGGGCTCGATCTTGTCCAGCGCGGCCTTGCGCTCTTCCACGGTCTCGGCGCAGATCATCTCGCGGAAGGCGGGGATGCGGTCGGGGCCGAAGAACATATGCTCGGTGCGGCACAGGCCGATGCCCTGCGCGCCGAAGGCGGCCGCCTGCTTGGCGTCCTTGGGGGTGTCGGCGTTGGTGCGCACGCCCATGGTCTTATACTTGTCGGCCATTTCCATGATGCGGCCGAAGTAACCGCTGTTGGGGTCGGCGGGAACGGTGGGGATCAGCTCGCCGTAGATGTTGCCCGTGCTGCCGTCCAGGCTCAGCACGTCGCCCTCTTTGTAGGTCTTGCCGGCCAGGGTGAAGCGCTTGTTGGCCTCGTCCATCTTGATGTCGCCGCAGCCGGATACGCAGCAGGTGCCCATGCCGCGGGCAACCACGGCCGCGTGGCTGGTCTGGCCGCCGCGCACGGTCAGGATGCCCTGGCTGTACTTCATGCCCTCGATGTCCTCGGGGCTGGTCTCCAGACGGACCAGAACGACCTTTTCGCCCTTCTTGCCATGCTCCACGGCGTCCTCGGCCGTGAACACGATGGTGCCGGCGGCCGCGCCGGGAGAGGCGGCGATGCCCTTGCCAACGGGAGTGGCCTTCTTCAGGGCGGCGGCGTCAAAGGTGGGATGCAGCAGCATGTCCAGGGACTTGGCGTCGATCTGCATCAGGGCTTCCTCTTCGCTGATCATGCCTTCGTCGATCAGGTCGCAGGCGATCTTGATGGCGGCCTGCGCGGTGCGCTTGCCGCTGCGGCACTGCAGCATGTACAGCTTGCCGTTTTCAACGGTGAATTCCATATCCTGCATGTCGCGGTAGTGGGCTTCCAGCAGGCCGCACACTTCCACAAACTGCTTGTAGGCGTCGGGGAACATCTCTTCCATCTGGCTGATGGGCATGGGGGTGCGCACGCCGGCCACCACGTCTTCGCCCTGGGCGTTGGTCAGGAACTCGCCCATCAGCACCTTTTCGCCGGTGGCGGGGTTGCGGGTGAAGGCCACGCCGGTGCCGCTGTTGTCGTTCAGGTTGCCTAACACCATGGGCATCACGTTGACGGCAGTGCCCCAGGAATAGGGGATGTCATGGTCCATGCGGTACACGTTGGCGCGGGGGTTGTCCCAGCTGCGGAACACGGCGCGGATGGCTTCGTACAGCTGCACCTTGGGGTCGGCGGGGAAGTCGCTGCCCAGCTGCTTCTTGTATTCGGCCTTGAACTGCTGCGCCAGCTCCTTGAGGTCGGCGGCGGTCAGCTCGGTATCGAAGGTGACGCCCTT
>CADARO010000272.1 GCA_902790345.1 uncultured Eubacteriales bacterium
GAGATGCCCATCTGCGCATAGGATGCCGCAACGCTCAGCACCACCGTGGCCAGGATGATCAGCAGGGACGGCCAGACCAGCGCCGGGGCGAAGCCGAAGATCTGCGCGACGTACAGAAGGGACATCAGGCTACTCAGGCCCACGGACAGGATGTTGTTGAGCAGCATCCCACACAGCGAGCTGACGGCACTGGCGCGGCTGGACAGCTCACCGGAGGAGTATTTCCGGAAAAAGCTGACTGGCAGCGATAGGATGCGCATCATTACAGAGGCCTCCACGGCCTGGGAGGTCTTGGTGTTGATGCGCTCCATCAGCAGGCTGCGCACAAGCCCGATCAGCTGCGAGGCGAACACGCTGCCCAACAGGAACACACCCATGCCAACCATCAGGTTCAGATTGTGGCTCTTCATGATCTTGCCTGTGACAAGGCTGTACACCCTCGGCTCGATCATGCCCACCAGCGTCGCAGCCAGCGTCGCCAGGGCGATCAATATCACATCGCCCTGGGAGATGCTGTTTTTCATATACATGAGCAGATCCGGGATGCCCAGCTTCTTCATGGGCAGGGGCTGATAGAAGCACAGAGCGTCCCGCGAAAACAGCTTTGCCGTCTTTCGGGTCATGCGCGTCTTCCGGCCAGTGGCGGGGTCCTTGTACCAGTAGCCATACACTTTCCCGGGCATCAGCGCCACGGCGGCATTCGTGTCCTTCATATAGCCCAGCATGGGGCCGTAGGCGTCGCTGAACCAGTTGTCCTCCAGCTCCACATCGCGGATCATCAATCCCGCGGGGCGCAGGGCATATTCCAGCTGGCCGCTCAGATCCGTGATGCCTTCCGGAATGTCGACCGGCTTCTGCCGAAAATACTTCAGGATGTCGTCGATAGCCTGTCTGGTAACCAGTCGCTCGTCCTCCAGGCGCTCCACGTTCCACTTGTCCATGACCACGCTGGCCATGCAAAAGAAGGAATCCTCCAATACATCCTGGTCGCTCTGAGTGCGCTGTTTAATCTGTTCATCGAACCAACCCATATCTGATTCCTCCTTTCCTATTCGCTCGTCACCAATTCCGCGTAAGCCCCTCCGCGCTTGTACAATTCCTCATGCGTGCCTCTTTCCACGATCACACCCTTGTCCAGCACGATGATCTCGTCGCAATCGCGGATCGTGGAAAGGCGGTGCGCCACCACGATGCAGGAGATGCCCCGGTCCTTCACAGCCTTTACCAGGTCGTATTCCGTCTTGGCGTCGAGGGCACTGGTGGCTTCGTCCAGGATGATGATGGAAGGATCCTGGGCCAGCACGCGGGCGATCTCCAGCCGCTGGCGCTGGCCGCCGGAAAGGTCCTTGCCGTTCTCCGTCAGCCTGGCCTGGTAGCCGCCGGGACGCTGGAGGATGTCGTCGTGGATCTGCGCGTCCCTCGCCGCGAGGATCACCTCGAAGTCGGCGATGGACTGGTCCCACATGCGGATGTTGCCCGCGATCGTGTCCTCAAACAGCACGATGTCCTGGTCCACCATGGCCACCGAGCCGGTGAATACGTCGCGGTTGATCTGCGAAATGGGCTTGCCATCGATCAGGATCTCGCCCTCCCAGGGCTGGTAGAGCCCGGTGATCAGCTTGCTGATCGTGGACTTCCCGCAGCCGCTGGCGCCCACGATGGCCACCCGGCTGCCGGGCTTCATGTGCATGGAGAAATCCGATACGACGGGCTTGCCCAGCCGGGAGTAGCCAAAGGTGACGTGCTTTAATTCCACCTCGCCCCTGAGCTTGGCGTAATTCTCCGCCTCCTGATCCGCGCCATAGGCGAGCGCCGGATCGTCGGGATACTCCATCACGTCCTCCACGCGCTCCATCTCGGTGCGCATCTCCTGGATGGTCTGACCCGCGCCCACCAGCGTCATGGCCGGACTCATGAAGGAGGTCAAAAGACCCTGGAAGGTGGCGATCATGCCCAGCGTGAAGCTGCCGTCCATGGCCAGTCGAACGCCCATGAACAGCACCAGGTAGTTGCTCACGGTACTGATGAACTGTGGGATCAGGCCGACCCGGGCGTTCAGGGTGGAGAACTTCACCCGCTGGGTATTGACCGACGCCTGGTAGCCGCTCCACTTGCGGAAGAAGCCGGCCTCCGCGCCGGAGGACTTGATGGTTTCGGCCTGGCTGATGCCCGCCATGGTGGCCGAGGCCAGCTTGCCGGAATCCCGCAGCTGCACCCGCATCAGGTTGACGCGCCTGTTCGACAGATACTTGGCCACAAACAGGTTGAGCGCCAGGGAAGCGATGCCGATCAGCGTCATCAGGACGCTGTAGCGCAGCATGACCACCAGGTAAAACACCATCATCGCGGTGTTCAGCGCCAGCGGGGCCACCGTCTCCACCAGCGTGGAGGCGATGGAGGCATTCGTGCCCTGCCGCTGCAGGATATCGCCGGTCATGCGCTGGGAGAAGAACTCCATCGGCAGCCGCAGCACCTTCCACATGTAGGCGGCGTTGCCCTCGATGGCCATCTTGCCGTTGATCTTCAGGTTGTACACGGTCTGGGCCCACTGCACGATGATCTCA
>CADARO010000273.1 GCA_902790345.1 uncultured Eubacteriales bacterium
CATCTCCGAACTGGAGAAGCTGAACGAGGAAAAAAACGCGGAGATACTGCGTCTGAAAGAGAACGCGGAGAGCGAGAAGAAGCTGTACGAAAAACTGGACGATGGAAACGCTGGAAATGATGTAGAGACCCAGGCCGAGATATACGAAAACATGTATGACAATGGCGAAATCACCAATGATGTCATCAAAGAAGGCAATTCGATGCTGAAAGAGATCGCCAATGCCAGCTCAGAGGACCGCAGTTCCATGCAGACGGAGGGCGCCACCGCCCTGCTGGGGCTCCAGCAGCAGGCCCAGGCCCAGTATGAGAGCCTCACAGCGGCGGTGGAGGCCTACAGCCAGGCCCAGGCGGACGCCAACGCCCAGCAGGAGAGCGCGGATACGGCCTCCAAGCTGGCGGAGGACTATGGCGCCATGGGCGACGCCATCGTGCATTATGGCGATCTGATTAATGGCGGTGTAGACAAGCAGGAAGCCTTCAACCTGGCCCTGCAGGGCATGGGCGAGAATACTAGCCCGGAAGCCCTGCAGGCGTTGACGGACGCACTCCATGATGCGAATGGCGAGCTGGTAGGCTTCGCAGAGAGCCAGGGAGCATACGAAGAAGCCCTGAAATTCCAGACGCAGAGCGAACAGGAAGCCGCCGAGGCCCAGCAGGCGGCGACGGACCAGAAGGCCCAGGCGCTGGAGGCGCTCAAGACCGCCCTGAATGAAGTGGCCGACAGCGGGCTGAGCGAAGAAGGGGCCGGGCAGGCGCTCATCCAGATCGACGAGACGGGCGTGGATATCTCCGGCGCGGAGACGGCCCTGATCACGGGCGTGCCCGCGGCGGTGCAGGAGGCCATCGCGGCTGCGGACAGCGCCTCCACCGAGGGCGGCCAGGAGCTCATGAATACGCTGGCGGCGGCGGTGGGCGCTTCGGCGGGCCTGGTGGAGACCGCCACGGGCACCGCCGTGACCACCTCCATCACCGGCGCGGCGAGCACGGCCCAGAGCAGCAGCCGGCAGATCGGCACGAATCTGATGAGCGGCGCGGAATCCGGCGTCAAGGCCAGCGCGGGCAGGCTGGCCCGGGCGGCGGCCCAGGCGGTGCGGGAGGCCATCCAGGCGGCGAAGAACGCGGCGGAGATCAAATCCCCGTCCCGCGTGATGGAGCGCGAAGTAGGCGCACAGATGATGCGCGGCGGCGAGGTCGGCATCATCAAGGAGACGCCGAGGGCGATCACCACGATCAAGCGGAGCGTCGGCCAGCTGATCAGCGGGGCGGCCTCCGTGGCGAAGGGTACCACCTGGGCGCAGCCGGTGCCCGCCATGGCGGCGGGTCCGGCCATCGATTATGACGCGATGGGCCAGGCGATGTCCGGCGCGATGTCGCGGGTGCGGTTCGGCTTCCAGGTGGGCGAGCGCGAGATGGCCGAGGCCACGCGCAACGAAGCCTCCGGGCAGATGGCCATCCGGGCCAACCAGGTGAACAGGGGATATGGAGGCAGAGTATGAATCCACAGGTGATTTACAACGGCATATCGTCCGAGGACATGGGCTTGACCGTGACCAAGCTGCCGGACTTCCACCGGGCGGCGCGGCGCGTGGCCCAGACGGAGATCCCCGGCAGGAGCCAGCCCATCATCCAGGATGAGGGCGGATACGAGGCCTACCAGACCACCATGGAGATCAACGCCAACGGCGTGCCCCTGCGGGACATCTATGAGTGGCTCCGGGGCGAGGGCTGGCTGATCTCCTCGGATGAGGAGGATTACCAGGCGTATGTTTATCTCCACAGCCAGATCGATGACGAGCGCTTCCGCGTGGGCGATGAATGCTATGACACCATCAAAGTGCAGATGCTGGTGGAGCCGTATCTGCGGGAGGTGGGGGAACACGCCATCACGCTGACGTCTGCGCGCACCTTCCGGGGTCGGGGACATGACCCGGCACTGCCGGAGATCACCGTGACCGGCAGCGGGGACATCACGCTGATGGTAAACGGCGTGTCGGTGCTGATCGACGGCCTGAACGGCAGCATCACCATCGACTCGGAGGCGGGCATCGCCTACACGGGCAGCGGCGACAGCATGGCCTGGGCGGGCGAGAAGGTGACGCTGGTGGATGGCTGGCCGACCCTGAAACCCAACCGGGCGACGAATCTGGTCAACTGGTCGGGCAATGTGTCCAGGGTGGTCATACAGCCGAAATGGAGGTATCTGTAATGGCCGAGGTCTACATCTACCGCCCGGATTGCCGGGACTTTTCGACCATCGGCGTTTGCGGGCGGATGGACGCCAGCCTGTGCGATTGCGAGATGGTGGCGAACGGCATGATCGAGATCACGCTGGAGCACCCCATCGACCCACAGGGCCGGTATCTGCTCCTGCAGAATGAATGGATCATCAAGACGGAGATCCCGGTGCTGACCACGCCGGAGATCGAAAACGGGCAGTATGTCACCTCCGTGCAGAGCTGGACGGTATCGCCCGGCGGCACGAAGAACGAGCGCACTGTGTGGTCCAAGCCCAAGGACGGCGGCAAGAAGAAGGGCTGGAAGGTCAAGACCGGCAAGGTGACGGGCTGGATCGAGTCCAGCGTGCTGATCGACCGGGTGGATGAGATCATACCGGCCACGGCATCCGGCATTGAGCAGGTGGTGCCCGGCTGGCAGCTCAAGGAGCAGACCTTCCGCATTTACAACGTGAATCAGACGGACAACAAGGTGACCGTGAACGCCAGGGCACGCAGCTATGATCTTGCCTACAACCTGACCACCTACGAGATCAACACCGAGGTTACCCTGCAGGCGGCGCTGGACGGCATACTGGCCGGGACGCTGGAGGCCACCGAGGCCGAGGCCTACACCGATATCGCGGGCACCCGGGTGGGGGTGCACGCCAAGGACCTGAACCCCATCGAGGCCATGCTGGACCCGGAGGATGGCCTGTGCGCCCGGTGGAACGCCCAGATGGTGCGGGACGAGATGGACTTCTACCTGCTGGCCCACGCGGGACGGAATCGCGGCTTGCGTATCGAATACGCCCGCAACCTGGCGGGCGTCCACATGTCCACCAACACGGAGGATGTGTTCACCCACATCCGGCCCATCGGCGAGACGAAGGACGGCAAGCCGCTGCATCTGACCACCGAGGGAGGGCTGGTGGCCAGTCCGAACGCCGGGAACTATCCATTTATGCGCATCTACCCGCTCAAAGTGAGCGAGGCCAAGGTGAGCGACGACGTGAGCACCGCCCTGGCGCGCACGCGCATGGAACTGGCGGCGCAGAACCTGATCGATCAGGGCATCGACCAGCCCAAGGTGGACGGAAAGATCGCCTTCGAGCGGCTGGGGGACACGCACAGATACGCACAGTACAGACAGCTGCGCGACGTTGCGTTTTTGTACGATACCATCACGGTATACCACCCGGTGCTGGGCATCGATATGCAGGCCCAGGTGTGCCGCCTGAAATGGGACTGTCTGCGGGAACACACGAAGGATATGGACATCGGCGACCTGGCCAAACAGGTGCCCAGCGTTTCCGCATGGCAGCTGAGCGGCAACATCAGCGGCTCCAAGCTGGCCGCCTACAGCATCGGCGGCACAGCGCTGCGGGATGACCTCATCAACGCCCGCCACATCCAGGCCGACAGCGTGAACGCCGACGCCATCCAGGCGGAGAGCCTGACGGCGGAGACGGCGGTGGTGCAGCAGCTGAACGCCATGTCGCTCCAGGCCCTGACGGCGAAGCTGAACAGCGTGACGGCCCAGACCATCGTGACGGACACGCTGGCGGCATCGGTGGCGAACCTGATGCACGTGGCGGCCCAGGACATCCACGTGGCGGCCCAGGACATCGAGGCCGGGCGGATCAGCACGGACGTGCTGGCCGCCGTGCTGGCGGACCTGGTGACGGTGCAGGCCAAGGTAGGCACCTTCGACCTAAGTACGGTGCAGAACCTGGTGTCCTCCGCGCTGACGCTCCAGCGCGGCCAGGCAAACAGCATGTACATCACCAACCTGGCGGTGACATCGGCCAACCTGCTGAACGTGACCGTGGGCAAGCTGGTGATCAAGGGCGACGACAACCTCTATTACGAGGTGGGCGTGGGCGCCAACGGCGTGATCCGCACATCCCTGTACGACGCCACGGCGGAGGAGATCGCGGCCGGCGTGACCACGGACGGGCGGCAGATCGTGGAGGAGACCATCAACGCCCAGACCATCACCGGAAAGTACGTCTCAGCCGAGGAGGCCACCTT
>CADARO010000274.1 GCA_902790345.1 uncultured Eubacteriales bacterium
ATATCATGACCGTTCAGTACGGCGGCGACGACTACATCCTGCTGGCCCCGGTGGATCCCACCGAGGACATGGAGGACGACGAGGTGCTGGTGCTCAAGATCGACAACGACGAGAACGGCGACGAGATCTACGTCAGCGTTGAGGACGACGACCTGGTGCAGAAGGTCTTCGAAAAGTACCTGGAGATCGTCGAGAGCGACGAGGAATGAGCGCAGTTTGCGCAATCGGCCGGGCCCGCGCGGGTTCGGCCGATTGTGTTTCCCCAGTAAAAAACAGCCCGCCCCGTGACACAAAACGGGCCGGCCGCGCGTCTTATTGTTGTATGTGATGAGATCAATTCGGAGATATGGTGTTTATGAGGATAAAGAGAGTGCTCGCGCCGCTGCTGGCCCTGATGCTGGCTCTGTGGGCTGTGGCCGGGGCGGAGGAGGAGCGGGCGATCTATGTGCTGGCTACCAACGGCTCCGCCATCCTGGCGGACGAGACCGGCCGCATGCTCATCCGGCCGGGCCGATACGCTTCCATCGAGCCGCTGGGGGAGAGCGGGCTGTACGCCGCGCGGCGGCTGTCCGGCGGGGGCCTGGGCGTGATTCGAGTTAGCGGCGCGCCGGTGACGGAGTTCGTCTACAGCGCCCTGGCCTGCGACGGCGCGCGCGTCGCCTTCACCCGGGATGATAAGTGCGGGGCCATGACGCTGGAGGGCGAAACGCTGATCGAGCCCGTCTACACCCGGCTGGTCTCGGCGGGGGAGGGCTGGCTGGCCTTCAAGACCGACCCCCTGGACGATACCCCCGACGCCCTCTGGCGCGTGTCGGCGGAGGGAGAGGAGCGCCTGACCAGCCTCAAGCTGTCCTTCGGCCCCCTGGCCATGAGCGAGGGGCTTTCGGAGGCGGCGGACACCCTGGGCCGCTGGGGCTATGTGGACGCGGAGGGCGGCTGGGCCATTGAGCCCCGCTTTGTCTGGTGCGGGCCCTTCCGGGACGGGCTGGCCTGCGCGGCGGTGGCGGAGGGCATGGGCCTGATCGACCGGCAGGGCGACTGGGTCGTGGAGCCAGTCTACCGCCGGATCGAGCGCGGGGCGGCGGGTGAGCCGACGCTGGCCTTCGACGGGCAGGGCGCGGCGCTGCTGGATGCGCTGACCGGCGACCTGATCGCGCGCCTTCCGGGGGATGACGCGGGCTTTGCCGGCGATCTGATCCGCGTGAGCGACGGCGGGCGGCTGAGCCTGGTGGACGACGAGGGCCAGCCGGTGTACGAAGCCCCGGCGGAGGCCGTGGGCCTCGCGGCGTATGGCGGCTGCGTGATCCTGCAGCGGGCGTTTACGCAGGAGCGGCCCTTCGCTCTGATCGGCGCGGACGGCGTCCTTCGGGGCGACTGGCGGGAGCTCTCTCCGGCGGGCGTCTGCGAGGGCCGGGCGTATTTCATCTGTTCGGACTACGAGGCGACCCGGGCGGATTACCCCGCGCCAAGCCTGACCTTCTACGACGAGGCGGCGGGCACCCGGCGCTACGGCATCGTGGACGACCTGGGCCAGGTGGTGCTGGAGGATCTGATCAGCCTGCGGCGCACAGGGCAGGCGGTGCTCACCGCCGAGACGGAGGACTGGGTGGGCCTGATCCGCCCGGACGGCACGGTGATCCTGAAGATCGAGCGGGCGGAATAACGCCTTTTAGTGAAAGATATGTGCGCGGAAGGAGGCGTGAGGCGCTTGGACAGGCGGCGGGCATACAGGCGGCGCGAGCTGGGCAGGACCCTGGCGGCGGCGGCGTTTCTGATTCTGGCGGCGGCGGCGCTGTGGGCGGCGCTGGCCCGTCTCACGGGCGCGGCCTTCTTCGGGCGCTCCACCTACTGCACCTACACGCTGCAGGCCATGGCCTGGCGGCGGGGCGCGTTCTCGCTGGGGCAGGATTATCCCTGGCTGGAGCTGGCGGTGTATCAGGACGACTTCTATGTGAGCTTTCCCCCGGTGCCCACGGTGCCGGTGTTTCTGCTCACCTTCATCTTCGGCGAGGCGGTGCCGGACAACGCGCTGGTGAAGGTTTACGGGCTGATTGCGCTGCTATCGGCCTTCGGCGCGCTGCGGGCAGCCGGCTGGCGGCGGCGGGACGCGGCCTTCGCGGCGCTTTGCGCGGCGTTCTGCGGCTCGGCCATGGCGCTGACCACCCAGGGGGCGGTGTGGTATCAGGCGCAGGTTCTGGCGCTGACCACGATCCTGCTCTCGGCCTGGCTCACGGCCCGGGGGAGGATCACGCCGGCGCTGCTTTTCTACGCGCTGTCGGTGGGCTGCCGGCCCTTCAACGTGGCGTATGGGCCGCTCATCATGTTCCTGTGGTATGGGCGGCAGGAAGATCGGTCGCTTCGCGGCGCGGCCCGGGGCCTGTGGAAGGGCGTGGCGCTGGGGCTGTGCGTGGCGGCGGCGCTGGCGGGCTACAACTATGCCCGCTTCGGCAATCCTCTGGAATTCGGCACGAACTACCTGCCGGAGTTCATGC
>CADARO010000275.1 GCA_902790345.1 uncultured Eubacteriales bacterium
CTGGGCACCCTGAACGTGAACGGCGCGTTCACCCTGCAGTGCAAGCTGCCCGCGGGCTACGATATGCAGGTGGTCAACATGAAGGGCAGCAAGATCATCGCCTCCATCAATCCCACCGATACCGAGAAGCCCATCCTGTACCTGTCCGTGGCCTACAACGACCTGTACGCCAACGTGAAGAAGATGAACGATATGAGCGCCGAGGACCTGGCGGTGCTGGAGCGCAGCTTCACCGAGCAGGACGACGTGGAGATCAGCTACCGCGAGACCGCCTACGGCACCAAGCTGCTGGTGGCCCGCGAGGTGGGCAGCGATACCGATTTCGTGGATATCCTCAGCGTCTATCAGGGCTATTTCATCGAGTTCGTGATGACACCCAATCCCGGCATGGCCAGCAAGACCCTGACGGACGAGCAGGTGCGTATGTGCATCGACTTCCTGACCGACCTGGATTTTGTTCCCGCCAAATAACGACCGTGCGGTTGACGGCCATGCCGGAGACATCCGGCGTGGCCGTTTTCAAAAGCGCTGTGGACATTTGTTGGACAGGAAAGAAGGAGGCGGGAAGGCATGCTGCGGGTCGTTTGCGTGGATGACGAAAGGGCGGCGCTGAAAAACGTGCTGGCGCTGTGCGCGCGCATCCCGGAGATTTCCGACGCGCAGGGCTTCGCCGGGGCGGAGGAGGCGCTTGCCTGGCTGCGCGGCCATTCCTGCGACCTGGCGCTGCTGGACATCTGCCTGCCCGGAATGGACGGGATCGCACTGGCGAAGAAGATACGGGAGCTTCAGCCGGAGACCGGCATCGTGTTCGTGACCGGCTACGCCCGGTACGCCGTGGACGCCTGGGCCATCCACGCCTGCGGCTACGTGATGAAGCCCGCCACGCCGGAGAGGCTGCGGGAGGAGGTGGCGCACGCGCTGTCGCTGCGCGCGCCGCGGGAAGAGGACCGTCCCGCCGCGCACATCCAGGTCAAGACCTTCGGCAGCTTCGACGTGCTGGTGGACGGCGAGCCCGTGCGCTTCCGGCGCGCCAAGGCCAAGGAGCTGCTGGCCTACCTGGTGGAGCGCCAGGGCCGGGAGATCACCCGCGAGGAGGCGTACCGCGCGCTGTGGGAGAAGGAAACCTACGACCGCCCGGCGCAGAAGCAGCTGGACGTGATCCTGCGCTCGCTGCGCGAAACGCTGACGGAGTACGGCATCGGGGAGATGTTTTCCATGCGGCGCGGCGGCATCAGCGTGGTCCCCGGGACCTTCAGCTGCGATATGTACCGCTTCCTGCTGGGCGACGCCTCCGCCGTCGGCGCGTACCGCGGCGAGTACATGACCGCCTATTCCTGGGCCAGCTTGCAGGAGGCGTTTCTGGAAAGAAAGGTCGAAAACCCCAAGCAAAGAATGAATAATGAAGAATGAATAATGAACAATGAAAAGCGCAGAACACCAATACCTGTTACACCATCTATCATTATTCATTATTAATTTCTCTTGAAGGAAGGGTGCTTTGATATGATCCCCATCGATCCCATGATCACCAGGACGGATATGATCCGCTGCGCGCTGTGCGCGGACGCGCCCTGCGACGCGGCCTGCGACAGGATCAAGCCTTCCGGCCTGCTGCGCAGCGTCTGGTTCCGCAACGAGCAGACGGCGGCGCAGCAGCTTCCGGCGGAAAGCCCCTGCCTCACCTGTCCGGCGCCCTGCGAGCGCGCCTGCGTGCGCGCGGGCGAGGTGCCCATCCGGGAGCTGATCAACCGGCTGACGTACCAGGTGAAGCCGGAATGCGAAACGCCGCTTCCCGCCGATGAAAGCCGCCTGCGCTGCGACCTGTGCGGCATCCCGCTGGAAAATCCCTTCCTGCTGTCCTCCTCTGTGGTGGCCAGCACATACGATATGTGCGCCCGCGCCTTCGAGGCCGGCTGGGCCGGGGCGTGCTTCAAGACCGTCTGCTCGCTGGACATCCACGAGGCCTCGCCGCGCTTTTCCGCCCTGAACGGCAGCGACGGCGGCATCATGGGCTTCAAGAACATCGAGCAGCTCTCCGATCACAGCGTGGCGGAGAACATGCGCATATTCCGCAGGCTCAAGGAGAAATACCCCGACAAATTCATCCTGGCCTCCATCATGGGCCAGAACGAGGCCGAGTGGGGCGAGCTGGCGCGGCAGTGCGAGGAGAACGGCGCGGACGCCGTGGAGCTCAACTTCTCCTGTCCCAATATGGCCGAGGGCGGATTGGGCAGCGACATCGGCCAAGTGCCCGAATTGGTGGAGCGCTTCACCCGCGCGGCCAGGCAGGCCTGCCATATCCCGGTGCTGGCCAAGCTGACGCCCAACGTGGCGGAGATGAGTCCGGCGGCGGAGGCGGCCCGGCGCGGCGGCGCGGACGGCATCGCGGCCATCAACACCATCAAATCCATCGTGGGCGTGAACCCGCACACCTACGTATCGGCGCCCGCCGTGCGCGGCCACAGCGCCGTGGGCGGGTACAGCG
>CADARO010000276.1 GCA_902790345.1 uncultured Eubacteriales bacterium
CTATGACATGGACATCATCGCCCTGCCCACCGGCCTCACCATGACCGTGTCGAAGGACGGCGAGAGCGCCACGTCCATCGCGCGGGTCAAGAGCCGCACGGTAGACCTGACCAAGCTGGAGCAGGTGAACGGCGTCTCCCGCGCGCTGGCGGCCCACGAAATGACGCTGGAGGAGGCAGAACGCGCGCTGACGGACATCGCCGGGGCGAAGGGCCCGGGCGGCTGGCGCAGCGTGCTGGCGGCGGGCGGCTCCGCGGCCATGTTCGCCGTGATGTTCGGCGGCGGCTGGTTTGAGTTCCTCATCGCGGGCCTGGTGGGCGCGGCGGCGCAGGTGGTGCTTCTGCGCGTTCCGGAGCAGGCGGGCTCCAGCCTGGGCTGTCTGATCGGGGGCTTTCTGGCGGCGGCGCTGGCGCTGGCGGCGGCCTGGGCCAGCGGGCGGGGCAACGTGAGCCTGATCATCTGGTCGATCATGATGCCCCAGCTGCCCGGCCTGGCCTTCACAAACGGCATCCGCGACTCCATGCGCGGCGACATGGTCTCCGGCGGCGCCCGGGTGAGCGAGGCCGTGATGCGCGCGGTGGTGCTGGCGGGCGGCGCGGGCATCGCCATGTGGTGTTATCTGCGGCTGGGAGGTGCGACGACATGGCTGATGTGATTCCGGTGCTCAAGGGCCTGATCGGCAGCTTTGGCGCCAGCCTGTTCTTCGCGCTGCTGTTTCACATTCCCAGGCGCTGCCTGATCAGCGCGTCGCTGACCGGCATGGCGGGCTACGGAGTGTATATGGGGTTTCTGGCGCTGTGGCATTCGGCCATCGGCGCGAACTTCATCGGCGCGCTGGTGGTTGCCGTGATCGCGGAGGCGCTGGCCCGCAGGAAGAAGGCCCCGGCGGTGATCTTCTCGCTCATGGGCATCGTGCCCCTCGTGCCCGGCGCGGGGCTGTATCGAACCATGCTGGCGCTGGTGCTGAAGGACTACGCGGACGCCATGTCCATCGGCGTGGAGACCATGCTGGTGGCGGCGGGCATCGCCCTGGCCATCGCCACGGTCACGGTGCTGGCGCGGATCGTTCATTACCACGAATGATGAAAAAACGGGCTGTATTCGCGCTGTTTCAGGGAAAATGAACCACAAAGACCGTCGAAATGCCCTGAATTGCACGCAATGTCAGGGAATTGACAGGGAGGGCCACATGAGCGTTTTCATTCGATCATTTGCGCCGGAGGACGCGGGGGAAGCCGCGGCCATCTGGAACCGGGTGGTGGAGGACGGCGTCGCCTTCCCCCAGGAGGAGTATCTGGACGAGGCCGGCGCGATTCAGTTTTTCACATCGCAGTCCTTCACCGCCGTGGCGGCGGACGAGGATACGGGCGAGCTGCTGGGCCTTTACATCCTGCATCCCAACAACATCGGCCGCTGCGGCCACATCGCCAACGCCAGCTACGCCGTGCGGGCGGATCGGCGCGGGCGGGGCGTGGGGGAGGCGCTGGTGCGGCATAGCCTGAAAAAGGCGGGGGAGCTGGGCTTCAAGCTGATGCAGTTCAACGCGGTGGTGGCCGCCAACGCCCCGGCGCTGCGCCTTTACGAGAAGCTGGGCTTCGTTCGCCTGGGCACGATCCCGGGCGGCTTCCGCATGAAAGACGGACACTTCGAGGACATCGTGTTGTTCTACCACACGCTGTGACATGAATAAAACGCGGCCGCCGGTGCATCTGCCGGCGGCCGCGCTGTGTCATTCCGCGTTTTTCCCCGAGAGCCAGATCTGCCTGACCTCGTCGTACACGCTGTCGGGATAGTCCATGTTTCCGCCGGGATAGCAGGGGAGCAGGTCGTCGCCCTGGGCCACGGCGGGGTTGGTGCACTTGTTGTCGTTTCGCCAGGCGTCCCGCTCGGCCTTGTTCCGCAGGTTGGGCACGGCCATCGGCTGGTTGCCGGAGAGCGCCGAGCGATAGGCCAGTATGCCGCAGATGCCCATGTCCACGGCCTGATACACGTCGATGGAGTACTTTTCGCCCTCGGGCCGGCCCAGGATCTTTTCGATGAAGAAGTGGGTGGGGTAGAAGTCGCTGCCGCCGTGGGTGGAGAATTTCTTCGCCATCTCCTCCGCGATGGGCTGGGGGCCCGGGCGATAGCGCTCCGTCGTGCCCACGCACAGCTTCTCGCCCTCGCGATACACCTGCAGCTCGGGCTCCGTCCCCTCCGGCGCGTAGCTGGGCGTGAACCGCTCGGATTCCATGGAGCCCTTCGTGCCGTAGATCTCGTAGTTGACGCTGCCCGGCTCCCGCTTGAGGTGGCCGTGGACGCTCTTGCAGATGGCGCCGTTGTCCAGCGTCACGATCTCGATGCCCGCGCACTCGTCGCTCTTGAGGCCAAGGGGACGCACGGTGTTGTTGCGCTGGGTGATGAAGCCGGTCACCTGCACGGGCCGCCGGCCGGTGATGGAGAGCATCGGGCCGATGGA
>CADARO010000277.1 GCA_902790345.1 uncultured Eubacteriales bacterium
TAATATTCGATATTAGATTGCTTGGAGGAGTTTTCCTTGAGCTTTGCTGTCTTTACCGATACTTCCGCCAACCTGCCCACTCCCCTGCTGCGGCAGCTTGGCATTACCGCCATTCCCTTTTCCTATTACATCGACGGGAACGAGTTCACCTGCACCGACACCGAAAACTTTGACAGCAGCGCCTTTTACGGCTCCATCCGCCGGGGAACGGTGGTCTCCACCTCTCTCATCAATCCCGGCCGGTACTATGAGCACATGCTCCCGGCGGTGAAGGCGGGGCAGGACATCCTGTTCGTGGGCATGTCCTCCGGCATCAGCGGCTCCTATAACCAGTCCGAATTCGCCGCCGCCGAGCTGCGGGAGGAATTTCCGGAGCGGGACATCCGCCTGGTGGACACGCTGGGCGCGTCGCTGGGCGAGGGCCTGCTGGCGGTGGAAGCCGTGGCCTGGCGGGACAGGGGCGAAACGCTGGAAGCCACCTGGAAGCACCTGAGCGACATGCGGCACGACATGTGTCAGGTGTTCACCGTGGAGGATCTCAAGTACCTGCGCAACACCGGCCGCCTGTCCAACATGGCCGCCATCGTGGGCACCATGCTGAACATCAAGCCCCTCCTGAAGGGCAACACGGAGGGCAAGATCGTCTCCTTCGCCAAGCTACACGGCCGCAAGCGCGCCATCAAGGCCATGGCCGAGCAGTACGACAAGATGGTGCGGGACGCGGGCAGCCAGACCATCGGCATCGCCCACGCGGACTGCCAGGCCGACGTAGACTACCACATCAGCCTGCTAAACGCCAACAACCCGCCCCGGGACATTATGACCGTCATGTATGAGCCCGTTACCGGCTCCCACGTGGGCCCGGGCACGCTGGCGCTGTTCTTCTTCGGCGACAGGAAATTCCGGGGCCAGCCGGATTCCCTCATCTCCTCCCTCACCCAGATGGTGGACGAGGGCCGCGAATCCCTGCGGACCGCCATCCTGTCGAACGCCAAAAAGAAAGACTGACGCCCACATAAAACGAACTCCAGCGACCAGGCGCCGCCGGAGTTCGTTTTTTTATTCACATTGGTTCGGTCTTTCTGAGGAACCTGCCCGCCCGCAGTTCGGTCTGCGCGCCGTCCTCCAGGGCGACGCCGCCGCCCACCAGCACGTGGCGGACGCCCCGCGACACCTGGATGGGATCGAGATACGTGGCCCGGGGCGCGATGACGGCCGGGTCGAACACGCAGATATCCGCTGCCAGGCCGGGCAGCAGCCGTCCCCGGTTCCGCAGACCGATGGTATCGGCTGTCTTTGAGGTGACGCGGCGCACCGCCTCCTCCAGTGAACAGATGTTCTTCTCCCTGGCCAGGCGGAAGAACTCCGTCACCGCCCCGTAAGAGCGGGGATGCGGCCGCCCCGGCACCTTGTCCGGATCGGCGGAGAGCGCCCAGCCGTCCGACCCGATGCTCACGTCCTTGCTGAGGAAATACAGCATGTCCTCCTCACTCATCACGAAGAAGATGCAGCCAGCACGGCCCCGGGTGCGCAGGAGCACCTGAGCGGTGGCCTCGGCGTAATCATCGGTGTGCAGAAAGTCCTCCGCCACCTGGCGCAGCGTTTTGCCCACGATCTCCGGCCAGTATCCGGCGTCGTCGTGGAAGAGGCAGGTTTCGGCCCGCTCCGCGCTGAAATAGTGGGTCCGGATGCCCTCCACCACCTCGGCCCTGCGAGGCCCCTTCAGGAAATCCACCACGGCCTCCGCCCCGCCCTCCTGGCTCCATTTGGGACAGCGTATGGTGAGGCTGGTGCAGGAGGCGGTGAAGGGATACATGTCAGCGCTGACCCGCACGCCCGCCTGCCGCGCCTTTTCCAGCCGCGCCCAGACCGCCGCCGCCCGGCCGTGAACGCGGTAATTGTCCAGCTTCAGGTGGGACACATGCACCTTCACGCCCGACGCGCGGCCCACGTCCAGCAGCTCCTCGATGGCCTCGTCGATACGCAGTCCCTCGCTGCGCATGTGACAGGGCACCAGGCCGTCAAATGCCTTCACCACGCCGCCCAGCGCCCGCAGCTCCCGGGCGTCCGCGAAGAAGCCGGGGCTGTACTCCAGGCCCAGCGACATCCCCCAGGCGCCCTCCGCCAGATCACGGCGCAGCAGCGCCTTCATCCGCTCCAATTCATCATCCGTGGCGGGGCGGTCCTCGCAGCCCACCACGGCGGCCCGCAGGCTGCCATGGCCCACCAGCATGGCCTGATTCACCGCCATGCGCCAGCCGCCCGCCTCAAACCGCCTCACGAAATCGCCGAACGACCTGCAGCGCCATTCCCCTTCCTCCTCGACGCCCGGCGCGGCGGGAAAGGGGCTGGAGCCGCAATTGCCGGACACCTCGGTGGTGATGCCCTGATACAGCTTGGACGCGCCGCTGTCGTCCCGCAGGAAGC
>CADARO010000278.1 GCA_902790345.1 uncultured Eubacteriales bacterium
AAGCGGCGAAGCTGCTTCAAAAACAATTTCATTTGCCTCCGGGGCAAAAGAATTCACTTGCTGTTCTCACCATTGGTGACCTCATGCCGCTATCATAAACGATGGACCGAAAAGCTTCAAGCTATCCCTGGAAAACGGCGTTCCACACCTGCGTTCCCGGGCGGTAGAGCGGCGAAAAGGCCACTCTACGGGGAGTAGAATCTGCCGAAAAAGGGCGTATTTTCGCCCTTATTCCCGCATCAGGGCGTCCATCTCGTCAATGAGCTGGCCAAACAGGGAGAGGGCGGCGTTCACGGGCGCAGGGCTGCTCATGTCCACGCCGGCGATCTTCAGCAGGCTGATGGGGTCGGTGCTGCTGCCGGAGGAGAGGAAGCGCTTATAGTCCTTCACAGCGCTCTCCCCCTCGCTCAGGATCCGCTGGGCGATGGCCACGGCGGCGGAGAAGCCGGTGGCATACTGGAAGACATAGTAGTTGTAGAAGAAATGGGGGATGCGGGTCCACTCCAGGCTGATCTCCTCATCGGAGACCATGTCCGGCCCAAAGTACAGCCGGTTGAGAGCGGCGTATTTCTCGCTCAGGGCCTCGGCGGTGAGGGCCTCGCCGTTCTCGGCCAGCTTTCCCATCTGCAGCTCAAACTCGGCAAACATGGTCTGGCGGTAGACCGTGCCCTTGAACTGATCCAGGAAGTGGTTGATGAGGTAGGCGCGCTCCTTCTTGTCCGTGGTCTTGGACAGCAGGTGGCGCATCAGCAGCACCTCGTTGCAGGTGGAGGCCACCTCGGCCACGAAGATTACGTAGTCGCTGGTGCAGACCGGCTGGTACTTGCAGCTGTGATAGCTGTGCAGCGCGTGGCCCATCTCGTGGGCCAGGGTGAACATGCTGTCCAGGGTGTCCTTATGGTTGAGCAGCACATAGGGGTGGGGCCGGGCCACGCCGGAGGAATAGGCGCCGCCCCGCTTGCCGACGTTTTCATACACGTCGATCCAGCGCTTTTCAAAGCCCTCTTTGAGGAGAGCGGTGTAATCCTCGCCCAGGACGGCCAGAGCCTCCAGAACCGTGTTCTTGGCCTCGTCGAAGGAGATCTTTACCGCCGTGTCGGGCACCACCGGGGTGTAGACGTCGTACATGTGCAGCTCCTCCACACCCAGGAGCTTTTTGCGCAGGGCCACGTAGGCGTACATCTTGTCCAGGTTTGCGTGCACGGCCTCGATCAGATTGTGATAGACGGCGGTGGGCACCTCGGTGCGGTCGAGGGAGGCGGCCAGCGTGCTCTCATAGCCCCGGGCCTCGGAGAAGAAGCGCAGCTGCTTGAACTGCCCATCCAGGGTGGCGGCCACGGTGTTTTTTACCTCGCCCAGGCGGCCATAATAGGCCTTGAAGGCGTTCTCGCGCAGGACGCGGTCCGGGCTCTCCTGCAGGGGGACGAAGCTGCCGTTGGTGAGGCTGTGGGTCTCGCCCTGGCTGTCGGTCACATCGGGGAAGCGGAGATCGGCGTTGCGCAGCACGCTGCCCACGTTCTCCGGACTCTCGGCCATCTCGCCCGCGGCGGCGAGCAGCCGCTCCTCGGCGGGGGAGAGGATGTGAGCCGCGCGGCGGCGGATCTGATACAGGCTGCGGCGGTAGACCTCCAGCTCCGGCTGGGCCACGTAGAAGAGGTTCAGCCGATCCTCCTCGATGGCCATGATCTCCGGCGCGGAGAAGGCGGCGGCCGAGGAGATGGCCACCATGACACTCATGGCCTTGCCGCGCATATCCTGATAGAAAGCGTTGCCCGTGTCCTGGTCGCCCTTGCAGCTGGCATAGCCATAGAGCATGCTCAGGCGCAGCTCGGCCTCATCCTGGAAGCGGAAGAAGTCCAGCAGGGTCTCGGCGCTCTCGCCCAGCCGGCCCCGATAGGCCGCGATCTTCTCGGGAAAGGCCTTCAGCGCCTCATATTCGCGCAGCCAGGCCTCGTCGCTTTCAAACATGTCTTTCAGATTCCAGGTGAATTCCTCGGGCACCTGGTCCCGGGTGGGCAGTGCGTTAGCCATGATGTTCCTCCTGTACGGTATTGGGTTTCTTCCTTTCAGTATACCACAGGATACCCGACTTCGCAACGATTCCAAACCGCGGCGATCCCTGGAAACGACATCCACGTTGACGGACAGAAGAAAATCGGCTATACTGTGGGTTAGAACGACTTAACAGAAAGGGGAGACGGCGATGAGCGGCGGCGACGAGGGCGGCATCCGGCTGCTGAAAAAGCATAAAAAGACGCTGCTGCGGGCGGTGTTCAGCCGCGCGGGGCTGATCGTGCTGTTTTTGCTGATCCAGATCGCGCTGGTCGTGATGGCCTTCGACTGGCTCATCGACTATCTGCCCCATTTCGTGACCTTGATGACGGTGCTGAGCGCCGGCATGGCCTTTTACCTGCT
>CADARO010000279.1 GCA_902790345.1 uncultured Eubacteriales bacterium
GCTGTAAAAGAAAAAGAAAAGAACCGAATCAAGCGAACCATTGCAAGCCACCGGCACAACCGATGGCTTGCAATGGTTCTGAAAGGTCTTCACTTTCATCACATGTTGGATCAAGCACAGAGCCGTGACAAACGGGACGGGCTGCGGACAGAATGATCCGCAAATCGGACCGAATCGACAAAAACCCTTGCAGCGCCGGGATAATACGATACAATGAAAGCAAAGCGAAATTGATATGGGGGGACAAGCATGAAAGCATCCGATCCGCGCAGAAGCGCTTACGTCCGGATCCTCAAGGAGGAGCTGCGGCCCGCCATGGGCTGCACCGAGCCTATCGCCATCGCATACGCCGCCGCCAAGGCCCGGGCGGTGCTGGGAGCCAGGCCGGACCGCCTGCTGCGGCTGAACAAGGCCTACGACGAGAACGGGGAGATCCTGTTCTATGAGATCACCTGCGGGACACTGCGCCTGCAGATCATGGGCAGCCTGGGCCTGGACGCGGACACGGCGTATCCCACCGGAGCGGACTGGCTGATCCTGCCCTTCCAGGGGCGCAGCGATCTGACGGAGTACGCCATGCCCCTGGTGGAGCGCCTGGCGCCCCGGGGCATTCTGCTGGACCACTACGACGACGCGTTCCCGCCCATGTCCGCCACCGTCGACACGGCGGGCTTTGTGACAGCGGCGGAGAAGCGGCTGGGCATCCCCTGCCGCGCGCTGAAAAAACACGAGGCCCTAACACTATAAGCATGATGACGCAGTAAGGAGGCGCTCTCTATGATCTACGATTCCGCCATCATCGGAACCGGCCCTGCCGGCGTGTCCGCCGCACTGACCTTGAAGGCCAATGACAAAGAATTCATCTGGATCGGCAGCAAAGCGTTCAGCGACAAGGTGGGCAGAGCGGAACGCATTGCCAACTACCCCGGCCTGCCCATGGTCACCGGTGCGGAGATGAACGACACGTTCCGCCGCCAGTGCGAAGAGCTGAACATTTCCATTGAAGACCGCATGGTCACGGCCATCATGAAGTTCGGCGACCACTACGCCCTCACCGCCGGCAGCGACTTTTACGAGGCCCGCACGGTGATTTTCGCCACCGGCGTGGCCAACGTGGGCCTGCTGCCGGGAGAGGCGGAGCTGGTGGGGAAGGGCGTCAGCTACTGCGCCACCTGCGACGGCTTCCTGTACAGGAACAAGACCGTGGCCGTGATCTGCACCGCCAAACGGTTTGAGCACGAGGTGGCGTTCCTGGCGGGTCTGGCGGCCAAGGTCTATTACTTCCCGCTCTACAAAGACCACGGTGCGTTCGGTGAGAACGTGGAGATCCTGGCGGACCGCCCCGTGAAGATGAACGCGGAGAACGGCCGCCTGGCCTCCCTGACGCTGAAGAGCGGCGGGACCGCGGCGGTGGACGGCGTGTTCTGCCTGCGGGAGAGCGTGTCCCTGGCCACGCTGCTGCCGGGCCTTGCCACGGAGCAGGGCCACATTGCGGTGGACCGCAGCGCGGCCACCAATCTGCCCGGCGTTTTTGCCGCCGGGGACTGCACCGGCCGGCCCTATCAGTACGTGAAGGCCGCCGGGGAGGGCAACGTGGCGGCCCACAGCGCCATCGAATACCTGGCAAAGACGTAAAGAAATAGCGACATAGGAGGGGACCGCCATGGACAGACACGACGCCTGTTATCAGCAGTATATCCAGATCCTGAAGGAGGAGCTGCGGCCCGCCATGGGCTGCACCGAGCCCATCGCCATCGCCTACGCCGCCGCCAAGGCCCGGGCCACTCTCGGCGCCGTGCCGGAGCGGCTGGTGGTGGAGGTCAGCGGCAACATCATCAAGAACGTCAAGAGCGTGGTAGTGCCCCACACCGGCGGCCTGCGGGGGATCCCCGCGGCAGCGGCGGCGGGCGCCGTGGCCGGCGACGCCGACGCGGAGCTGGAGGTCCTCTCCCGGGTGACGGAGGAGCAGATCGCCGCCATGGGCGTCTTTCTGAAGGAGACCCCCATCGAGGTGCGCCACGCCGACACGGGCCACATCTTTGACATCATGATCACCGCCCTCCGGGGCGGAGACTCCGCTTTCGTCCGCATCGTGGACTACCACACCAACGTGGTCTGCGTCAGGCGCAACGACGCCGTGCTGCTGGAGCGGGAGATCTCGGAGCAGCAGGACGACGGCCTGACGGACCGCGGCTGTCTCACCGTGGAGGGCATCGTGCAGTTTGCCGAGTGCCTGGACGTGGAGGACGTGCGGGAGGTGCTGGAGCGCCAGATCGACTACAACATGGCCATCGCCCGGGAGGGCCTGCGGAACAGCTACGGCGCCAACATCGGCAAGACGGTGCTGCGGGGCCGGGAGAACGACATCAACTACCAGATGCGG
>CADARO010000280.1 GCA_902790345.1 uncultured Eubacteriales bacterium
GGAGGGAGCGCCGCGCCCCAGGCCGCCGCCGGTATACAGATCGCGCCCGCGAACGCGAAGACGTGAACCCTGGAGATCAATATCGTCCTCAGCGCTGCCGCCGCCCGTGATCCAGCCGATCAGGCTGTTGAGGCTTGTGCTCGCGCCATGATACCTATACCCGCTGGCGCTGGCGGTCTTGCCGCCGACGCGCGAAAGAAATATCTGTGCCCCGCGTTCGGGGCTGAAAAGAGAGGTGACCCGCTCTTTCAACGTCATGGATATCTTGGGCGCTTTCTTCTCATCCAATTTCAAGCCCCTCCCTTATGTATCTCGAAACACAACCGCGACTGATCTGGCGGGTCTGCTGCCGACTTCGTATTTGCGGATTTCACCGGCAAAATAGTCGAGCATTTCCTGCGCCTGCTTGATGCTGATGAACTTCACCGACCGGCTGCCGATGGTGTATTCCTGCGCCTGGCCGCTCATCAGATCGACCATGGCCTGCTTGCAGATGTCAACCATCTCCTCGCATTCCTTCTTGGTGAAGGAGTAGTTGATGTATTTACCGTTTACATACGGCATGGGTATACCCCCTTATACTCTTATGCCGCTGGAGATCAAGCCCCGCGGGCGCTTCGGTCTGCCGCTGGTGTCGGCGGGTTTGACGACGGTCTCGCCATACAGGCGCCGTTCCCAGGCGTCAAGGTCGAATTTCACGCCCCGGAAGGCGCACAGATTATAGTTGCAGATGTCCAATGGTTCGTTGCGCTCGTAGATTTTGACCCACTTTTCAACCGCTGCTCCGCGATAGGAGACAAGTTTCACCTGCTCGGATATCAGGCCCTTGAAATAGTGCTCATCAAATCCCGCGTCCGGATCATCCGGATAGTGCATGTATCTTGGGCCGGGCTGCTCAATGCCGGCGTTGTGCAGTATGGCGCGCTTGCCGACATAGACGTTCAGTATAAACAGATTCAGGCCTTTCTTCGTGCTCTTGGTGTGGCGAACCAGCGTTCCGCTGTCCTTGTTGTCGCCACGGATTGGAAATATGCGTTTGTGCCGCCGGGCGTTGCAGTGCTCCACTACGGCGTCATAGAAGTGGCCGCCCGCATCCATGAAAGTGATGGCGGCGCGGATGGTCTTTCCGTTCTCCATGTGCCACTGTCGATCCAGCAGCGCGTCCACCATCTCCCAGGTGCTTTCCTCGTCAGCGCGTCCGGGAATGACGCCATACTGGATTCCCCAGCTTTCTTCATTGCGTCCCCAGCCCTTGACCTCATATTCGAGGCGATTTTCCTGCGTGTCAATGCCGATGGTCAGCACCAGCACGCCGTTGGGAACCTCGGCGTTGTAGTGCTCACGGCGCATATACATGAGCTCTGGAATCGCTGTGGTCTCTGCGTATTCAAACGGCAGGCCCAGCTCCAGGTTGTAGAAGGTCTTGAGCATTTCCGGATCGTCCTTGCTGTCCAGAAACTTTTTGCATTGGTCCTTCCACTTGCTCCACGGTGACAGAAAGGCGTTGACGTGGAAGGAGCGGATGCCCCTTGTCAGCGCCTTTGGATTGTAGGCGACCCACTTCGCCGGGGCGCGCTTGACCTCGTATTCGGTCATGGTGCCCCCGCAGCGCGGGCAGCGCCATACGGCATCGGTGACTTCGTATTCCTTTTTGTGCCCGTTCTCCGCCGTGACCTCTTTTTCAAATCGGATGTCGTCGAATAGTATCTGGCTGTGCTTCCCGCAATGCTTGCATTTGATCTCCCATTCCTCGCGGGTGCCGCGCATAAACTCCTTGTAGATTCGACTGGTGTTTTTGATGGTCGGCGTGCTCGTCAGCACGCGCTTGGCAAATTGAAAATTCTGTGTGCGCTTCTTCGCCAGCGATACGGGATCGCCTTCGACACCGGCGGAGGCCGGATAGCCGTCCACTTCATCCATGAACAGATATCGTATGGGGCGGCTTTTCAGGCCGCCGGGGGACATCGCGCCGGTCAGCGAGATAAACCCGCCGGGAAAGCTCTTGAACCTTATGGTGCTGCCGTTTCCGCCGTAAACCTTTTCATGCAGGCATGGCGTGGCGTCTATTGTGGGCTGCAATCGCTCCTTTGCGAAGCCGTCGCAATCATCCTCCGAAGGCATGACGTGCAGCGAAGGACCTGGGGATAGGTCGATCATGCGTCCCATCATGTTCATAATCATGTCCGTTTTCCCGATCTGGGCGCTGGACATGACGATGATATCGTGAACGCCCCTTTGCGTGAATGCGTCCATGATTTCCCGTTGATAGGGTGCCCTGTCAGTGTGCCACGGGCCAGGCTCCGGCGCGCTCTTGCCCACGAACTGGCCCACGATCAGAGTATCCACCATGTTGTACAGCTGCTGGAACAGCA
>CADARO010000281.1 GCA_902790345.1 uncultured Eubacteriales bacterium
TGCCGGACAGCTTCAAGACAGCCTACGGCGACCGCACGCGCATCTATCAGGACGTATCCGTAACGGGCTGCGCGGGCATGGAGGCCGTCTATTCCGCCTATGTGCGCACCTGGGATACCAGCAACACCGATGAAACGCTGCTCACCGTGGAATACTTCGACGCGGCGGGCCGCCTGCTGGATGAAGCGTCGGTGACCAGCGCCAACGATCCCGCGTGGCACCGCATCAGCGTCGAAAGCACGGTCCCTGCGGGCGCGGAGACGGCCCGGCTGTCGCTGTACGCGGTGTACTGGTACGGCAGCGAGTGCGACAGCTATTTTGACAGCGTTTCCTTTGCGCTGCGCGGCGCGTCGGCGTCCGACGCCCGGCTGACCGTGCCGGACGGCGCGCTGGCCGCGGGAAAGGCGCTGCAGGCCGCGCCCATCTCCCCGGACAGCCTGGGCGACGGCGGGCAGGTGTTCTCGCCCGTGGAGATCACGGGAGAAGGCTATGACGGCGCGTTCTTCGGCGGCGACATCGCCCTGACCCTGCAGGCGCCCGACATGCAGGATACCGACCTGGGCCGCTATGTGTTCGGCGACCGGGACGAGCATACCGGACAGATCCAGTATTACTGGCCGGACGGCTATGACCGCGCCCGCGGCACCATCACCCTGAACCTGCCGCATCTGTCGCCCTGGTGGGGCAAAAAGCTCAGCGAAAGGGAGCAGATCGACGCCTTCCTGGACGAATATTGCACCCGCCTGTCCATCTCCCAGAGCCAGGAAAAGCAGGCCGCGGCGGAGCTGGAGCCCTATGTGCGCGCTAAGGTGGAAGCGCTGGGGCTGACCCGGCAGGCCGCGGAGGACCTGGTGCAGTCCACGGTGAATTTCCTGGGCGGGCAGTTTCAGGGCCAATACAAGGATGCCATCGAGACGAGCACGAAGGCGGTCACCGCCGTGACCCGCGGCGTCATGGACAACGATACGGACAGCATGCGTTCCGGCCTGGAGGACGCGGTCAACGGCGCGATCATGCACGGCTGGGACGAGCTGGACTTCACCAATCGCATCGACCAGGTGCTGGGCAGCGAATTCGCCGGGAGCACGGCCAACAAGCTGGTGGGCAGCGCCAACGGCGTGGCCCGCATGGCGGGGTATCTGGCCGAGGGCGACGTCCGCGGCGCGGCGGAAGAGCTGGGCGGCGTGATGCAGAACGTACACCCCTCCGTGGAGCTGGTCACCAAGAGCGCGCGCTTCCTGGCCACCGCCGGGGACACCGCCTTCACCTATTGGAAGGCGAGCCAGGTGGAAGCGCTCTACCAGGTGTACAAGCACGGCGCGGTGGGGCTGTTCGGCAACGAGGTCATTCCCCAGAACCGGCAGAGCTTCCTGACCTTCCTCAACACCTCCAGCGGCTTCACCATGGCCAAGGGCGTCAAGCGGTTCTACAACCTGGACAAGATCGGCGAGGTGTGCGAGCGCTACGGCTGGAGCTTCAAGACGTACAGCGAGCTGCCCGAGCGCTACCGCGATATCTTTGAAAAGCGGGCGGAGGACGGGCTGATGCAGTATTTTGAGACCCGTCTCAAGCAGGAAGCGGAGGCCGAAAAGATCAAGGAAAAGGAGCGGGAATGCGTCGAGGCGATGCTCAATCCCTACTACGGCGCGCTTTATTCCGACAACTATAAGCATTTCTTCGGCGAGGACGACGGAAAATTCGACGTCACCGCCCGCCTGGAACGGCTGATCAAGGTGCGGCAGTTCATCAGCCAGTACGTGAACGAGGAGGAGCTGAACCGCCCGGTCAACCGCAATGCGGGCTATAACTACGGCGTGCTGCTCAACGAGTGGGTCTCGCTGGCCTCCCAGTATAAAAAGAGCGATGCGATCCGCAAATTCTGCGAATACCTGAAGGAGCTGGGCTTCCTGAAGGACGGCATGCTCCCCAAAACCGAGCTGTCCCTGGAGGAACAGCTGCGGCTGCTGCAGGGCAAATGGGACGACGGCGAAGTCCACCATTACAAAAACACCGCCGATACCTCCCTCCATCAGGATTTCTACTATCTGTACATAACCCGCAAATCCGACGGCGAAGGCACGCCTTCCCTGGACGAGGAAACCGGCGATCTGGTGATCACCTTCAAATTCAAGCGGGAAGGCATCAAGGATACGGTGCTGCGCTTCCACTTTGTCGACGAAAACACGGTGGAAGTCCTGAACAAAAACTCCGGCAAGGTCACCCGGTATACGCGGGAATAATCCGCCGGATGTACTATTCCTCTAAGGGCCATCTGCGAAGGGTGAATTTCCGCGAAACAGGAAGGGGAATACGCGCTTTCTTCTGGCTCGCCCCGCGCTACTCCCTACGGGAAGCGCGGGTTGCGGGCGGC
>CADARO010000282.1 GCA_902790345.1 uncultured Eubacteriales bacterium
GAAGAAAAAGAAAAGCATTATACAGCCGGTCTGTCAGAGCAAACGTTGGCAAAAAGAAAACCCGTGCGGGACGGGCTTTGTTGAATCAGCTGAATTTCTTTTCCAGCTCTTCGTATTTTTCGTGGGTGATGAGAGCGTCGTGTTCGGTGCCCTCCAGCTGCACCACATAGGTCCAGCGTCCATAGGGCGTGATATTGCGAATGCGGCGCAGGTTGATGATATAGCTTTTGTGGCAGCGGAAAAAAGTGGCGGGGTCGAGGCGGGCTTCGATGTCGCCCAGGGTTTCGCTGAGCACATAGCGCCCGTTGTTTTCCGTGTAAATCACGGTGGCCCGGTCCTCCCGCTGCACCAGCAGAATGTCGTCCAGGTCGATGAAGGAAACGCCTTCCCGGTGGTGCAGCATCAGCCGTCCGGCGGCCACCTTGGAGGGGCCGGGGATAGGCGCGCTCACGGATTCCTGCTTCACCCGGTGCAGCCGGTCATAGATGCGGCTCAGGGTTTGCTCCAGCCGGTCCAGTTTGAAGGGCTTCACCAGATAATCAAAGGCATACACCTCGAAGGCCTCGCCCATGTATTCCTCGTGGCCCGTGGCGAAGATCAGGATACATGCCGGGTTCCTGTCCTGAATCAGCCGGGCGCATTCCACGCCGTTTTTTTCGGGCATGTCCACGTCCAGGAACACCACCTGCGGGTTCAGCTTTTCATACAGGGTCATGGCTTCCTCGCCGTTCACCGCTTCCGCCGCCACGTAAAAACCGTCAGTCAGCTGGATTTTCTTGCGCAGGATCAGCCGCATCCCCGGATCGTCGTCCGCGATCAGAACGGAAATCAGTTTCTTTTCATCGTTGGCGTTCATTCTGTCCCTCATGATTGTTTGATATGATAATGCTTCACCGGCCTGCGGCCCAGGATCTCGCTGTAAATCACGCCCTGCAGAAGCGCCTTGGCCCGGTCGGAGGATTCCTCCTCCTGCATGGGCAGGAACTCAGCGGGCTCAGGCTCCGCAGTGTCGTTGAGCATGAAGTCATGGCAGCAGTCGATGCCCTCGGTGCCCACGCCCTGCACGCCCATGACGGGGGTGTGCATATGGGCTTCAAAGGGCTTCGTTCCATGCTTCTTCGCGGCGGACGTTTGGGCAGGCCGAGCTTGCGCCATGACCGTCGGCGCGACGGGCTGCGCTTGGCCGCGGCGGGCGTCGCGCGCATCCCAGCTGTCCTCCTCGTCTTCCCATTCGTCCGCACGGCTCATGGCCGCGGGCTGAGGTTTCGGCGCGGGCTGGGGCTGCGATACCGGTTTCGTCTGAGGGGCCATTTTGGCCTGGGGAACCCGCGCCGCCTGCTGCTGCTTGTTCTGCGCGGCTTTGTTGGATTCCTTGATGCCCTTCATCACGGTGCCGATGAGCCACCACAGGGCCACAAACGCGACCCATGCGAATCCCTCCATGGACATGCCTCCCTTCTTTTTTCAGTGAGGAGTTATGAGTGAGGAGTGAGGAGTTATATAGTGAATGCGGCTGAACCGTATTCCTTGCGCGACCGCATCCGACTGGAGAAACTCCTAACTCCTCACTCCTAACTCCTCACTGTTTTTTACTTCTTCCCGTCCAGGGGCTTCACGCTCTCGGCGGTGGGGGCAGCAGCCTTGGCGATGCCGTTGCGCATTTCGGTGTCGGCGATGGTGTTCTGCATCTGGTAGTAGTCCATCACGCCCAACTTGCCTTCGCGGAGCGCTTCGGCCATGGCCAGCGGCACCTGGGCCTCGGCCTCGACCACCTTCGCGCGCATCTCCTGCACGGCGGCCTTCATTTCCTGTTCATGGGCCACGGCCATGGCGCGGCGCTCTTCGGCCTTCGCCTGGGCGATGCGGCGGTCGGCTTCGGCCTGGTCGGTCTGCAGCTGCGCGCCGATGTTGCGGCCTACGTCGATGTCGGCAATATCAATGGAAAGGATTTCATACGCGGTGCCCTTGTCCAGGCCCTTTTCCAGCACGGTCTGGGAAATGGAGTCGGGGTTTTCCAGCACGGCCTTGTGGGTGATGGAGGAGCCGATGGTGGTGACGATGCCTTCGCCGACGCGGGCGATGATGGTTTCCTCACCGGCGCCGCCCACCAGGCGTTCGATGTTGGTGCGCACGGTGACCCGGGCCTTGGCGCGGAGCTCGATGCCGTCCTGGGCCACGGCGGCCACGGGGGGCGTTTCAATGACCTTGGGCAGCACGCTCATCTGCACGGCCTGGAGCACGTCGCGGCCGGCCAGGTCGATGGCGCAGGCGGTGGTGAAGCTCAGGTTGATGCTGGCCTGCTTGGCGGAAATCAGGGCGTTGATGACCCTTTCG
>CADARO010000283.1 GCA_902790345.1 uncultured Eubacteriales bacterium
AGACCCCGTCGCTGGACATGAGCCGCCTGCCCCGTCACATCGCCATCATCATGGACGGCAACGGCCGCTGGGCCACCCGGCGGGGCCTGCCCCGCACCGCTGGCCACAAGGCCGGCGTGGAGGCGCTGCGCGCGATCATCAAGGAATGCGACGCGCTGGGAATCGAGGCGCTGACCATCTACGCCTTCTCCACGGAGAACTGGAGCCGCTCAAAGGAAGAAGTGGGCGCGCTGATGGGCCTTCTCTTGAGCTATTTCCGCTCCGAAATCGACGAGCTGGACGAAAAGCACGTGTGCATCCGCATCCTGGGGGACGTGGACGGCATGCCCGGCCCCCAGCGGCAGGCGCTTCTCGACGCCATGGCCCGCACGGGGAAGAACACCGGCCTGAAGCTGAACATCGCCCTCAACTATGGCGGGCGGGACGAGCTTTTGCGGGCCGCGAAGCTCCTGGCCGCCCGGGCGGTTCGGGAGGGCGTGGATCCGGAGGGCTTCACCCGGGCCGATTTCGAGGACGCGCTGTACACCCGGGGCCTGCCGGACGTGGATCTGCTGATCCGCACCAGCGGGGAAATGCGCATATCCAACTTTCTGCCCTATCAGATCGCCTACGCGGAGTTTGTCGTGGTGGATACGCTGTGGCCGGATTTCGACACGGCGGCGCTCAGAAGCGCCATCGCGGCGTATCAGGGCCGTGACAGGCGCTTTGGCGGCGTGAAGGACGATAAGGAGAAAAAGGCATGAAGAGAATCACCACAGGGCTGGTTCTGACCGCCGTGCTGGGTGGGCTCTGGATCATCCAGGGGCCGCTGCTGCGCGTGGCGGTGAGCTGCATCGCCTTCGCGGCGGTGGGCGAGATGGTCGGCACGCTGGACACGGCGGGCATGCGGCCCGTGAAGTGGGCGCCGATGCTGGCCGCGGCGCTGGCCATGCCGGTGTATCTCCTGTGCGGCTGGCAGGCGGTGATGCCCCTGTTCATGCTGTTCGCCATCGCCGGGTGCTCGGCCATCGTGCTGCGGGGCAAGCCGGATTTCGAGGCCATGGCCGCAACGCTGTTTCCCATGGTGTATCCCGGCCTCCTGTTCACGCTCTTCTTTCCGCTTCAGGATCTGGCCTCGCCGCTGCTGACCACCCTGGCCATGGGCCTGTCCTTCATGAGCGCCCTGTTCACGGACGTGTTCGCCTGGGGCGTGGGCCTCAAATTCGGCCGGCGCAAGCTCACGCCGGAGATCAGCCCGAAAAAGACGGTTGAGGGGGCGCTGGGCGGCCTCGTCGGCGCGGCGGTCTCCGTGCCCATCTGCGCCGGCGTGAGCTGGGTGATCGTGCGCCTCACGGTGTCGGCCGAGGCGGCGGCGCATCCCATGCCCTCGCTGCCGGCGCTGATGGCGGTGGCGCTGGTGGCCGGCGCAGTGTCCCAGTTCGGCGACCTGACCGCCTCCGCGGTCAAGCGGCACTGCGGCATCAAGGACTACGGCAGCTTCCTGCCGGGCCACGGCGGCATGATGGACCGCATCGACAGCGTGCTGTTCAGCATCGCGGTGTGGCATGTCTATTTCCTATTCTTTTTGCAGGCGGTGGTTTTGTGAGGACACTGGCCCTTCTGGGCGCGACCGGCTCGATCGGGCGGCAAACGCTGGACATCGTGCGCAGCGCGCCGGAAAAATTCACAGTGGCGGCCCTGACAGCGCGTTCAAATGCGGATGCGCTGTTTGATTTGGTTCGGGAATTCCGGCCCCGGGTGGCCGCGCTGGTTGAGGAGCCGAAGGAGCTCCCCGAGGACGTGCGCTTCTGCCAGTGGTTCTTCGGGGAAGACGCGGCGGTTCAGGCCGTGCGCGCGGCCAAGGCGGATGACGTGCTCTCCGCGGTGGTGGGCATCGCGGGCCTGCCGGCGGCGCTGGCGGCGCTGGAATCCAGCGGGCGGCTGCTGCTGGCCAACAAGGAATCGCTGGTCACGGGCGGCGCGCTGGTCATGGCCAGGGCGGCGGCCCTGGGAAAGCCGGTGCTGCCGGTGGACAGCGAGCATTCCGCCATCTTCCAGTGCCTTCAGGCGCGGCTGGGCAATCCGGTGCGTCGGCTCATCCTCACCGCCTCCGGCGGCCCCTTCCGCCGATGGGCGAAGGAGGACATCGACCGCGCCACGGCGGCGCAGGCGCTGGGCCATCCCACCTGGCGCATGGGCCCGAAGATCACCGTGGACTGCGCCACCATGATGAACAAGGGCCTGGAGGTCATCGAGGCGCATCATCTGTTCGGCATGCCGCTGGATCAGATCGACGTGATCGTGCATCCTCAGAGCATCATCCATTCCATGGTGGAGT
>CADARO010000284.1 GCA_902790345.1 uncultured Eubacteriales bacterium
GGAAAAGGCCAAGAAGGACGTGAAAAAGCTGTCCCTGGCGCCCGTCGCCGCCCGCCTTGCCGAGCTGCTGGGCCAGGAAGTGATCATGGCCAAGGACGTCATCGGTCCCGACGCCCAGGCGAAGGCCGCCGCGCTGCAGCCCGGCCAGGTGATGGTGCTGGAAAACCTGCGCTTCCACGCTGAGGAAGAAAAGAACGATCCCGCGTTCGCCAAGGCCCTGGCCTCCTATGCCGAGCTGTACGTGAACGACGCCTTCGGCACCGCGCACCGCGCGCATGCCTCCACCGCCGGCGTGGCCGATTATCTGCCCGCCGTCAGCGGCTACCTGATCGAGAAGGAGCTCAAGTTCATGGGCGGCGCGCTGGAGAACCCGCAGCGCCCCTTCGTCGCCATCCTGGGCGGCGCCAAGGTCAGCAGCAAGATCGGCGTGATCACCAACCTGATCGACAAGGTGGACGCGCTGGTCATCGGCGGCGGCATGGCGTATACCTTCGCCAAGGCTATGGGCGGCAACGTGGGCGACAGCCTGCTGGAGGAGGACAAGATCGACCTGTCCAAAGAAATCATGGAAAAGGCCAAGGAAAAGGGCGTCAAATTCCTGCTGCCCGTCGATACCGTGGCCGCCGACGCCTTCAGCAACGACGCCAACACCCAGGTCGTGCCCACCGGCGAGATCCCGGACGGCTGGCAGGGCGTGGATATTGGCCCCAAGACCCGCGAGCTCTTCGCCGAGACCATCAAGAACGCCAAGACCGTCGTGTGGAACGGCCCCATGGGCGTGTTTGAATTCCCCAACTTCGCCAAGGGCACCATCGCCGTGGCCGAAGCCCTGGCCGAGGCTGACTGCATCAGCATCGTGGGCGGCGGCGACAGCGCGGCGGCCGTGACCCAGCTGGGCTTCGCCGACAAGATCAGCCATATCTCCACCGGCGGCGGCGCTTCCCTGGAATTCCTGGAGGGCAAGACCCTGCCCGGCGTCGCGGCGCTGAACGACAAATAATCATTCCGATTGGAAAGGCCGCCGACGCGGCCTTTCCGTTGGTTCGCCTGACCGATGAGGTAAACGAAAGGAGATTATTGCTATGCGTACCCCCATTATCGCCGGTAACTGGAAAATGAACAAAACCCCCGCCGAGGCCACCGAGCTGATCCAGGACCTCAAGCCCCTGGTGAAGGACGCCAAGTGCACCGTCGTGGTGTGCGTGCCCGCGCTGTGCGTGCATGCCGCCAAGCAGGCCGCCCGCGGCAGCAAGATCAAGGTGGGCGTGCAGAACATGCACTGGGAGCCCAAGGGCGCGTACACCGGCGAGCTTTCCGCCGATATGTGCAAAGCCTGCGGCGTCGATTATGTGATCGTGGGCCACTCCGAGCGCCGTCAGTATTTCGGCGAGACCGACGAGACCGTGAACAAGCGCGCCCTGGCCGTGGTGCGCGCGGGCATGACGCCCATCATCTGCGTGGGCGAGCGCAAGGAGCAGCGCGAAGCCGGCTATACCGACGATCTGGTGGCCTATCAGACGCTGACCGCCCTGACCGGCATGACCCCCGAAGAGATCAAGAAGGTCGTGATCGCCTATGAGCCCGTGTGGGCTATCGGCACCGGCCTGACCGCCACCGACGAGCAGGCCAACGAGACCATCGGCGTCATCCGCGCCGCCATCGCCCGCAAGTACGGCAAGCGCGTGGCCGATAAGGTGCGCATCCAGTACGGCGGCAGCATGAACCCCAAGAACGCCAGCGGCCTGATGGCCCAGCCCGAGATCGACGGCGGCCTGATCGGCGGCGCGTCCCTCAAGGCCGAGGACTTCTCCAAGGTCGTCAACTTTTAAGGAGCGTCCATGAAACTGACCGGAAAACAGCGCGCGTTCCTGCGCAGCCTGTGCAATACGCTGCAGCCCGTGCTCTACATCGGCAAGGACGGCGTCACCGACGCCACCGTGAAGGAGGCCTACGACGCTTTGACGGCCCGGGAGCTGATCAAGTGCTCGCTCAATGAGACCGCGCCGCTTGACGCCCGCGAGGCCTGCGCCGTCCTGTGCGACCGCCTCGGCGCGCAGCCCGTGCAGTGCATCGGCCGCAAATTCAGCATCTACCGTCCGAACGAGAAGGAACCCAAGATCGAGCTCCCGTGACGGGGACGCGCTCCCAAAATACGCCATAATATGAAAAATCGCCGGATCCGGGCACGCTCGGTCCGGCGGTTTTCCGTATTGCGGCCATCCGGCGCTCCGCCGCTTTTCCCCATGACAAATCCGCCGGAATATGATAGAATATACGCGAATCACCGCTTAGCGGTTTCAAGAGGTCCGTATG
>CADARO010000285.1 GCA_902790345.1 uncultured Eubacteriales bacterium
GAGGTAATTGACCATGTGGAACTGCTGGAACACAAGACCGATCTTGTCCCGGCGGATATCCGTCAGGGCCTTGCTGCTCTCTTTGGAGATGTCCACCCCGTCCAGGAGCACTTCGCCGCTGCTGGGTTTGTCCATGCAGCCGATGATGTTCATCATGGTGCTCTTGCCGGAGCCCGAAGGACCCATGATCGCCACCCATTCACCCTTGTCCACATGGATGTTCACGTTGTCAAGCGCCTTCAGTTCGCCGTATATTTTGGAAACACCTTTCAATTCCAGAAGACTCATTGCCTTTTCCTCCTCAAACTTATTCACCTTTGAGCACCAGGGCCGGATCAATGGCAACCGCGCGCTTGATGGGCAGCAGGCACGAAAGCGCCGCGATCAGCATGGAGACCAGCAGCGTAACCGGCAGAAGCAGCGGCTGAAACGTGATGGACGAGCCAAACACATTCACGCTGACCACCTGGGCGAACACAAAGCCCAGCAGGCCGCCGAGCAGACCGCCGAGGCCGCCGAGGAACATGCCCTCGCCAAGAAATTCCGCCCGGATGGAATTGTCCGGCGCGCCAAGTGCTTTGCGCAGGCCGATTTCACGCCGGCGCTCCGAAACCACCGCCATCATCGTGGTGGAGACGCAGATCATCGTCAGCAGCAGCACCACCACCGTTACCAGGAAGACCAGCGCCTGAAGCTTGCCAAGGACGGCGGTCTCCGAGCGGGTCACACGCTTGACAAGCCGCGCCGTGATACCGGCGTCAGACCCGTCGATGGCCTTGGCGTATTCCTCCAGCTGTTCGGCGTTGGCCGAGACGCTGAGCTCCGCCACATCCAGCAGCTTGTCATTGGTGAGGCCTTCCAGATCCTCCAGATTCATGTAAATATAGGACTCTTCCTCGCCGCCGGTGACCAGGATCCCCGTGACGTTAAAGTAACCGGAGCGCTCCGCCGCAGCACTGCCCTTTTCCGTGCTGCGGGCATTGTTCAGAGCATCCACCACCGCCTGAGAGCTGATCGTCGCGCCGGAGACGGCATCCACATCTTCCCCCAGGCTCACCGGAAGTGTCTGTCCGATGAAGCGAGAGATGAAGTTCCGGTCCGTCTCTACCAGGCCGCCGATCTCCGGGGTCTGGGAAGAGGCATCGATATCCAGCGAGGCGATCTTTCCCTCCTCGTCGAGGGTGGCTTCCACCACCACGATTCCGGCGTTGAAGCCCTCGGCGCTGCCGCTGAGTCTGGCATTCGGCACCCAGTCGTCGGAGGCGTTTTCATGGGCGGTTACCACCGGCCGCCAGGTCAGCTGGACATAGCTGCCGACTTTGGCCCCGATGGTATCGGCGATTTCCTTTCCGAGGAGGATCTCATTTTCCGCCTGCGGATACTCACCTTCCACGCTGAAATAGGGGCTGGTTTTCTGAACCTCGGCGAAGTCGGTTCCGGCCGTCGTGAAGGACTGCTGACGGCTGGTCATATCCAGGCGGACATAACGATAGGGGGTTGCGCCCACCAGCTGATCCTCCGGGATGGCGCCGAGCGCATCCTTCAGCGTATCGGTGGTGAGGCTCTCTCCCTCTTTCGCCACAAGAATCATATTTGCTCCGTAGGAGCGGAACTGTGCGCCCATCTGCCGGGGCACATCATAGTAAATGGTCACAAGCCCGGAGAGGATCGTAGCTCCGATGGTGATCGACAGCAATGCGATCAGCATGCGGGAGCGGCGTCTCAGGAGGGAGGCGGTGATCATCCTCAGAAACATTTTTCTCTTTGACATCAGGCTGTTCCTCCCTTCTCAATGCCCGCCGTGGAGCACTTCCGCCGGGCGGAGGCGCAGCACCGTGCGGATGGCCGGGAGGCTGCCCGCCATGGTGACCAGGGCAATCAGCGCTGCGACAATGGGGACCACCTTCAGCTTCATCTCCACCGCGGAGCCGAACACGCTGTGTCCGATCAGCTGGGCGAAACCGAAGCCCATAAAGTAGCCGATCACGCCGCCGATCAGCGCGGTGATCAGGATTTCGACAATAATGACGCCCGTGATGGAGCGGTCCTTTGCGCCGATGGCTTTCAGCAGGCCGATCTCCTGGGCGCGCTCCATGACGCTGGCCGTGACAAGGTTGGAGATGCCGAGCGCGGAGCCCACCAGACTCAGCGCCGTGATCAGGATCATCAGCAGCTGGGTCTTTTCGAGGATGGCTCCTTCGCTCTCCGCCACCTGGCGTACCGCCGAGGCGACGCAGTTGGGGATCGCTTCCTGAATCTGGTAGCAGATGGCGCTCACATAGGCCGTGCAGTACCAGGTCTCATAATCCC
>CADARO010000286.1 GCA_902790345.1 uncultured Eubacteriales bacterium
CCTGCCACACCGTGACCCATCCCACCATCGCCCGGTGTCCGCTGCCGGCGGTGGCCCAGGAGGTGCTGGAGGATCGGAAGGCGCTGGAGGCGCTGGCGGGCTATCCCGTGCGGGGTCTCAGCTATCCCAACGGCTCCCTGAGCCCGGAGATCGAGGCGCTGCTGCCCGCCTGCGGCATCCGCTATGCCCGGGTGGTGGGCTCGTCGGACAGCTTCGCCCTGCCGGAGGATCCCTACCGCTGGCAGGCCACCTGCCACCACAACCACCGGCTTCTCGAATTGGGCGAGCAGTTCCTTTCGCTGCACAAGAAGCAGTATCTCTACCTCATGTACGTGTGGGGCCACAGCTATGAATTCGACGATCAGGACAACTGGGGCCTCATGGAGGATTTCTGCCGGATGATGGGCGGCCAGGAGGACATCTGGTACTGCACCAATATCGACTTCATCGACTACATGGAGGACAGCCGCCGCCTGCGCTTCGCCGCGGACAACAGCTTCGTCATGAACCCCAACGCCCAGGATATGTATATTTCCGTCAACGACGGCGAACCCGTCCGTCTGCCCGCTGGCGAGACCGTGCGGCTGTAAAGAGGGAGGAAAACACAAATGGTTGAGTATCGCGATCCCGTCACCGGCTACACCGTGCGCCGCTACACCGAGGGCCCGGCCCGCAACGCCAAGCTGTATTTCACCACGGAGAACTTCTCCACCGACGACAAGTACTTCTACTTCAACCATCAGCAGCTGGAGGGCCAGAACGACGGCGGCACCTACCGCTGCGAGTGGGCCGCGGGCGAAATCACCCGCGTGACCGATTCCACCTATCGCGGCTTCGCGCTGGATCGGGAAAAGAACGTGGCCTACGTGTGCAAAAACGAGACCGAGGTGTACGAGGTCAACCTGGATGACAACAGCATGAAGAAGCTGGGCAACCTGCCCAAGGGCGGCAACGTGACCGGCCACCTGACCAGCGCCAACACCGGCCGCGTGGCCTGCAGCTATCACCTGGCGAACAAGCTCTACGCCCTGGTGGTGCTGGATCCGGGCAAGGAGGAGGCGGAGGTGGTCTATCAGAGCGACTACTGCCTGGGCCACGCGCAGATTTGCCCCACCGATGAGAACCTGATCTTCTACATCCACGAGACCGGCGGCGACGCCTTCCAGCGCACCTGGATGTGCGACGTGAAGGAACACTACGTGCGCCCGTACTATGTGGAGCACCCCAGCGAGTGGATCACCCACGAGGTCTGGTCTGCCGACGGCAGCGAAATGGCCCTCATGAAGCTGGACCCCGCCGGCTTTGTGGACGGTGACAAGGGCGAAACCCACACCGGCAACATCATCATCGGGGACAAGGACGGCCGTCACTTCGACGTGGCCGCCAGTGAGACGCAGCTGCTGCATCCCTGCATCAGCCGGGACGGCCAGTGGCTCTGCGCCGACCGCATCAGCTACCTGGGCACCAGCATTCAGGAGGGCGTGGTGCTGATCGAACGCGCCACCAGAAAGGCGAAGCTCATCGCCACCACCGGCTCCTGCAAGACCGGCGGCGACCACCAGCATCCTTCCTTCAACCGGGCGGGGGACATGATCCTCTTCTCCGCGCCGGACGAGAACGGCATCGCCCAGGTGTGCACCATCGACCTCAACCAGGTCAGGGAGGCATGGTGACATGCCCGCGATCTACATCGTCGGCGATTCCACCGTTGAGGACAACAAGCCTCCGTTCCGGGGTTGGGGCTGGGCTCTGCCGAAATTCGTCCGCGAGGGCGTCCAGGTGAAGAATCATGCCCTCAGCGGCCGCTCCAGCCGCAGCTTTCTGGCGGAGGGCCTGTTCGGGCCCGTGGAGGCCGGCATGACGGAAGGCGATATGCTGCTGATCCAGTTCGGCCACAACGACGAAAAGGATGACGAGCGCCACACCGACCCGGGTTCCACCTTCCCGGAATACCTGTGGCACTACTGCCAGACCGCGCTGGACAGGGGCGCGCTGCCCGTGCTCATCACGCCGGTGGCGCGGCGCTTCTTCACGGGGGACGGGAGCCTGCTCTACACCCACGGCGAATACCCCGCCGCCATCCGCCGCCTGGCCGGGGAGAAGAACATTCCCCTGTGCGACCTGAGCGCGGATAGCCGCAACCTCTATTATGCCCTGGGCGAGGCCAAAACCGCCGAGCTGTTCGTGCGCCTGGCGCCGGGCGAACACCCGGATTTCCCCGACGGCCACGACGACAGGACCCACTTCTGCGCCCACGGCGCGGAGGTCATCGCCTCCCTCGTGGTCGACGAACTGAAAAAGTATCCCG
>CADARO010000287.1 GCA_902790345.1 uncultured Eubacteriales bacterium
GCCGTGGGCATCGAATGCAACGGCATGGAAATGCTGATCCACGTGGGCGTCGATACCGTCAACATGAACGGCGACGGCTTCAAGTGCCTGGTCAAGGAAGGCGACGCCGTCAAGGCCGGTCAGACGCTGATCACCTTCGACCGCGCCAAGATCAAGGCCGCCGGTTACAGCGACACCGTGGCCGTGCTGCTGACCAACAGCGACGACCTGGAAGGCGTCGAATGCGGCGCGAAATAACAAAAACAACCGTGCAAGCGGTATAAATTAAGGAGGAACCACAATGAAGTCTTTTGAGTACACCATTACCGATCCCGTCGGCATCCATGCCCGTCCCGCCGGCATCCTGGTGAAGGAAATCAAGAAATACGCATCCACCGTCACCGTCGCCAAGGGCGAAAAATCCGTCAACGCGCTCAAGCTCATGGCCCTGATGGGCATGGGCATCAAGCAGGGCGACACCGTGAAGGTGACCGTCGAGGGCGCGGACGAGGAAACCGCCGCCGCCGAGATCGAAGCCTTCTTCAAGGCCAATCTGTAATCATGCGACCCGACAGACGGCTGCCCTTGCGACAGCCGTCTGTTGCATAAGGAGGACAAGCATATGATTTCCGTTCAGGGCAAGGGCGTATCCACCGGCGTGGCCATCGGCCCCCTGTATTATTATCAGCGCGCCAAATCCACCATCCGCCGCTTCGAGGTGGCCGATACCGAGGCCGAATGGGCGCGGTTCAAGGCCGCTCAGCAGAAGGCCATCGACCAGCTGGGCGAACTGGCCGAAAAGGCCCGCGAGGAAGCGGGCGACGACGCCGCCATGCTGTTTGAGACGCATCAGATGATGGCGGAGGACCTGGATTACGAGGAGGCCATTCAGGGCCTGATCAACGATACCCGGCTCAACGCCGAGGCCGCCGTGACCGATACCGCCGCCCAGTTCGCCGAAATGTTCGCGGGCATGGACGACCCATACATGCAGGCGCGCGCGGCCGACGTGAAGGACGTGTCGGGCCGCATCATCGGCATCCTGACCGGCGTGGTGCAGGGCGGCATCGACTCCCCCGTGCCCGTCATCCTGGCCGCCGACGACCTGGCCCCCAGCGAGACCGTGCAGCTGGACAAGACGAAGATACTGGGCTTCATCACCGAGGGCGGCAGCGGCAGCAGCCATACCGCCATCCTGGCCCGTACCATGGGCATCCCGGCCATCATCGGCGTGGGCGACCAGCTCAAGCCCGAGTACGAGGGCCGCGAGGTGATCATCGACGGCTCCACCGGCAACGTGGTGATCGACGCCGACGAGGCCACCAAGCATTACCTGATGGCCAAGCTGGACGAGCAGCGCAAGGTGCAGGAAATGCTGAACCTGCTCAAGGGCCAGCCCAATGTGACGAAGGACGGCCACAGCATCCGCATCTACTGCAATATCGGCAGTCCGGACGACGTACCCGCCGTGCTGGGCAACGACGCGGGCGGCGTAGGCCTGTTCCGCAGCGAATTCCTGTACCTGAACTGCGACGATTATCCCAGCGAGGATTTCCAGTTCGAGGCCTATAAAAAGGTGCTCAGCGATATGGGCGGCAAGGAAGTGGTCATCCGCACGCTGGATATCGGCGCGGACAAGCAGATCGGCTATTTCAACCTGCCCCACGAGGAGAACCCGGCCATGGGCAACCGCGCGCTGCGCATCTGCCTGAACCGGCCCGAGATCTTCCATACGCAGCTGCGCGCGCTGTTCCGCGCCTCCGCTTTCGGCAAGCTGGGCATCATGTTCCCCATGGTCACCAGCGTATGGGAGGTCAAGGAAGCCAAGAAGATGTGCGAGCGCGTCAAGGCCGAGCTGACCAAGGAAGGCATCCCCTACGGCGAGGACGTGGAGATCGGCATCATGATCGAGACGCCCGCCGCCGCCGTGATGAGCGACCGGCTGGCGAAGGAAGTGGACTTCTTCTCCTGCGGCACCAACGACCTGACCCAGTACACCCTGGCCTGCGACCGCCAGAACGCCGATCTGGGCCGCTTCTTCAACCCGCATCATCCCGCCGTGCTGCGCCTGCTCAAGATGGTGTGCGACAACGCGCACAAGAACGGCGTGTGGGTCGGCATCTGCGGCGAATTGGGCGCGGACCTGAGCCTGACCGAAACCTTCCTGTCCATCGGCATCGACGAGCTGTCCGTATCGCCGCGCACCGTGCTGCCGCTGCGCCAGAAGGTGCGCGAGACCACGCTTTCCGAGTGCAAGGAAAAGCTGCTGGCCGACCTGCTCAGCGACGAGAACACGATTTAACGTATTATTCCAAAACATCAAAAGTAGGACAGAAAGGAGGGAGCGCATGAAAACCGCGCAGGCCCGCTGGCATGTCGTGTTTTCAGGCAGGGTGCAGCACGTGGGCTTCCGCTATACGGCGCTGTATTTCGCCCGCGATCTCTATCTCACCGGCTGGGTCGCCAACCTGCCCGACGGCCGCGTGGAAATGGAAGCCCAGGGCGGCGTGGCGCAGCTGCGCAAGCTGCTGATCCTGCTCAAAAGCCGCGCCAACATCCATATCGAACACATGGAAATCGACGAAATCGAGCGCGTGCCATTCGAGCGGAAGTTCCGGATCAAGGGGACGAATGGCACATGGATGTATGGCGAATGAAGCCGGAGAGGAGGGAGAACGCGCTTTCTTCTGGCTCGCCCCGCGCTACTCCCTACGGGAAGCGCGGGTTGCGGGCGGCAATCTGCGGATTGCTCGCCCTTAGCCTGCCTGCGGCAGG
>CADARO010000288.1 GCA_902790345.1 uncultured Eubacteriales bacterium
GGACATAAGGGACTGCTGGGCCCTCAGGGAACCGGCGGGCTCTACATCGCGCCTGGAACGCCGCTCAGGCCCTTCCGAGAGGGCGGAACGGGCTCAAACTCCGAGAGCATGCTCCAGCCCGCAGACCTGCCCGAGGGCTTCGAGAGCGGCACGGTGAACCTGCCCGGAATCGCCGGGCTGGAGGCGGGCGTGGCGCTGATCCTGCCGCAGCTTGAGAATCACACGCGGCGGGAGCGCGCCCTGACGGAGGCGCTGTATGAAGGGCTTTCCGGCATGAGCAACGTCACGCTCTATACGCCCTCGGAAGCGGCCGCCCGCGTCGGTGTGGTCAGCTTCAATGTGGCCGGCCTTTCCTCCTCCGCGGTGGCGGATGAGCTCGATCGCCGGGGCATCGCGGTGCGCGCCGGTCTGCACTGCTCGCCGGGCATGCATCAGGCCCTCGGCACGCTCCGCGGCGGCGCGGTTCGCGTCAGTCCGAGCTGGCAAAACAGCTTCGAGGACATCGAGGCCCTGCTGCGCGCCGTCCGGGATTACGGCTGAATCGCGTCCTTCAGGAATTCAATGGCGCGGCGCAGCTGACTGTCGTGTTCCGGATTCGGGATTTCGGGCACGATCTCGTCGCCTTCCGCCTGCTCCACGGGGATATCCGGCTCGATTCCGCTGCCGTGAATGGAGCGGCCGGAGGGGGTGTAGTAACTGGCGGTGGTCAGGTGGATGCCGGCTCCGTCCTCATGGAACGGAATAATCGACTGCACGATGCCCTTGCCGAAGGTCGTCTCGCCGATGATCGTCGCCGCGCCGCGATCCTGCAGCGCGCCGGCCAGTATTTCGGACGCGCTGGCGGAGGTGCCGTTGACGAGCACGGCCATGGGCAGCTGAACGGCGTCCTTGTCGGAGTAATAGCTGTCCCGCGCGCCGCTGCGCGTTTCCACATAGACGATCAGGCCCTCGTCCAGCAGCATATCCGAAATGGTGACCACATCGCTGAGAAGGCCGCCGGGATTGCCTCTCAGGTCGATCATCAGCGCCTTGGCGTTCCGCTCGGTCAGCGCGTCCAGGGCGGTCGAAAAGCCCTCCACGTCGTCTCCCATGAATTCATAGATGGCGATGTAGCCGATATCGTCCTCCAGCATGCTGTATTCAACGCGGTTTATGGTCACTTCCGCGTGACCCACGGAGAAGCTCAGCGTCTCCCCTCCCCGATCGACTTCAACAATGACCTCTGTGCCCTCCTCACCCAGGAGCAGGGACTTTGCCGTCTGCATGATGTCATCCGCTTCGGACAGGTCCACGCCCGCCACCGTGAGGAGCATGTCGCCTGGCTTGATGCCTGCCTTTTCCGCTGGGCTCTTACTGAAAACGCGCGTAATCAGAAGCTGATTGTCCTCGCCCACCAGCAGCTGCAGGCCGACGCCCTGATATACGCCGTCCTCGTGATCCTGATCCAGGAGCATCTCCTCCGGCGTGCGGTAAAACGAATAGGGATCGGAAAGCGAGTCCACCATGCCGCGAATCGCGCCGAGAATGAGCTCGTCTTCGTTGGTTTCGGTGTAATACTCCTTCTCGATGAGCTCCAGCACCTCGTTCAGGCGGCGATAGCGGCTGATGGACTGGTATTCCGAGTCGGTCACCACGATCTCCTGTCCGCTGGCGAGGCGGCCCACGAACGAGGCTCCGTTGGTTCCGCTGAGCGCCAGGGTCAGCGAAGTCGTCACGCCGGCCACAAGTATAATCATCCAGATGACGGCCAAAATAACTATAACGCGCTTGGACATATCCCTTCCCCTTCTGGTGCGCCGTCAAACATCAGGGCAGGAATGGATCGTCCCATTCCTGCCCGTTAGCCTGCCCGGAATGCGTATTCGGGTTTGATCAATCGGTTAGTTGCCGCGCCGACTCTTTTCGCCGCCGGTCTTGCCCAGCAGCATCATCATCTTGAAGGTAACGGCGTCGTCGAAGGCCCGAAGATCCAGCCCCACGATGCGCTGAACCTTGTCGAGGCGATAGATCAGCGTGTTCCTGTGGATGTAGAGCTGACGCGCCGTCTCCGACAGGTTCAGGCTGTTCTCAAAGAACTTCTCGATGGTGTGGATCATCTCGTCGTTGAACAGCCGGGCCGTCTTTCTGTTGAAGAGCAGGCCGTTGTATTTCAGGCTCATATCGCGAGGCACGTCGGCCAGGAAACGCTCGATCAGCATCTTGCGATAGACGAACACGTATTCTTCCTTCCGATAAACGCGACCCACGTCGATGGCGCGCCGCGCCTCCTTCATGGATTA
>CADARO010000289.1 GCA_902790345.1 uncultured Eubacteriales bacterium
CACCGGGGATTACCGCTATGACTATTCCAACCCGCGGCGCATCGCCCGGATACTGCGCGCCTTCCCCAGGCTGCAGTTCGTCGGGGCCCACTTTGGCGGCTGGCGCGTCTGGGACGAGGCCGCGCGGGTGCTGTCGGACTTCGACAACATATCGGTGGATTGCTCCTCCACGTTCTACGCCGTGACCCCCGGGAAGGCCCGGGAGCTCGTGCGCGCCTGGACCCCCGACCGGGTGATGTTCGGCACCGACTATCCCCTCTGGCCCCAGCAGCGGGATGTGGACGCGCTGCTGGCCATGGACCTGGACGACGCCGACTACCGGAAGATCTTCTGGGAGAACGCGGAGAGGGTGTATGGGATTTGAGGGTGGAGAGTGAAGAGTGAAGAGTGGAGTGTGGAGTGCGGAGGTAATCCTGACGGATTTCATTGATCGATCCCTGTAGGAGCGTTGCGCCGCCCTGTACGCGAGAATGGGGCGACAGGCAACAGTCAGATGGCCGGAGAGACGGATTGCCACGTCGGCCTGACGGCCTCCTCGCAATGACATCGTTCGATTCTGTTTCCTCGCGTGTCATTGCGAGGAGCAGAGGCAGCTTTGCCACAGGCAAAGCTGGTTCGGCCAAAGGCCGAACTGCCGACGGTCGATTCTGCGAATCGAGCGCGGCACCGTGTGACGTGGCAATCCGGTTCCCCATTAGAACCCATCCCATTTCGGGCTGCCCACCCGTTTATGCGGGCAACAGACATTCGCCGGATAGCCGGAGTATCAATAGTATTGTTTGGAGGTTATAGCGAGCATGTACAGGAAGAATGCGTGGGAGAACTATGACGGTGAGGAGCGGGCGCGCCTGGGCGCGTTCGCGGACGCCTACCGGGCGTTCCTGGACCGGAGCAAGACCGAGCGCGAGGCGGCGGCCAGCGCGGAGCGCGTGTGCCGGGCGGCGGGCTTCCAGAACCTGGACGACCTGATCGAGGCCGGCGCGGCGCTGATGCCCGGCGACCGGGTGTACCGCAAGTGGATGAACAAGAGCTTCATGGCCTTCGTGGTGGGCAGCGAGAGCATCGAGCGGGGCATGCGCATACTGGGCGCGCACATCGATTCTCCCCGCATCGACGTCAAGCAGAACCCGCTGTTCGAGGATGACGGGCTGGCCTACCTGGACACCCACTACTACGGCGGCATCAAGAAGTACCAGTGGCTGGCGATGCCCCTGGCGCTGCACGGCGTGATCGTGAAGCGGGACGGCAGCGTCGTCAGCGTGGCCATCGGCGAGGGGGAGGACGACCCGGTGCTGTGCATCACCGATCTGCTGCCCCACCTGGCCCAGGACCAGATGGCCAAGACCGCCTCGAAGTTCATCGACGGCGAGGCGCTGAACATACTGATCGGCAGCGCGCCCGCCGAGGGCGACGACAAGGACCCGGTGAAGCGGGCCGTGCTGGAGGTGCTGAAGCGGGATTACGGCGTGGAGGAGGAGGACTTCGTGTCCGCCGAGCTGGAGGCCGTGCCCGCGGGGAAGGCCCGGGACGCGGGCCTGGACCGCAGCATGCTCCTGGGCTACGGCCACGACGACCGGGTGTGCGCCTATCCCAGCCTGATGGCCGTGGCGGACTACGAGGGCACCCCGGAGATGACGCTGTGCGCGGTGCTGGCCGACAAGGAGGAGATCGGCAGCGTGGGCGCCTCCGGCATGAATTCCCACTTCTTTGAAAACACCGTGGCCGAGCTGGCCGCGCTGATGGGCTGCGAGAAGGAGCTGTCCGTGCGCCGGGCGCTGCAGAACAGCGTCATGCTGTCCAGCGACGTCTCCGCGGGCTACGATCCCACCTATTCCGGCGTGTTCGAGAAGAAGAACGCCGCCATGCTGAACCTGGGCGTGTGCTTCAACAAGTACACCGGCTCCCGGGGCAAGAGCGGCGCCAGCGACGCCAACGCCGAATTCATGGCCGAGGTGCGCCGGGTGATGGACGACGCGGGCGTCTGCTGGCAGACCAGCGAGCTGGGCAAGGTGGACGTGGGCGGCGGCGGCACCATCGCCTGGCTGTGCGCCAAGTACGCCATGAACGTGATCGACTGCGGCGTGCCGGTGCTGTCCATGCACGCGCCCTGGGAGATCATCTCCAAGGCCGACCTGTGGGAGGCCTACAAGGGATACTGCGCGTTTTTGAGGGCGTAAGACATCAAAAAACACAGGGGGCGACGGCCATTGGCCGTCGCCCCCGTTTTACAGGGCGTGATCAG
>CADARO010000290.1 GCA_902790345.1 uncultured Eubacteriales bacterium
AGCAGGCGGCTCGCGCCGAGCTCCACCGCCATGACGGACATGCCGGCGAAAAACTCGGTGAGATAGAGATAGAATTTGTTCTTGAGTATGGGCCGCATGGGGCTTCTCCCCTCTCAGGATTTCCAGTTGAGCAGGCTCTCCACCATGTCCAGGTCGAAGACCGGGATGCCGCAGGCCTCCTTCACCCGCTTGCGCTCGGCAAAGGAGTCGTCAATGAAGAGGGAATCGGGCTGGATGTAGGCGATTTTCGTGTCCTCACCCCGCACCCAGTAGATGGCGTCAAAGAGGCTCTCGGCGATGCCGAAGCGGCGCAGATCCTCCCGCACGTCGCAGGCGTGGCGGGTGAGGAGATAGAGCTCCTTCCCCTCGTTGCGGGCCTGATACAGGAAAGCGATGAGCTGGGTGTTGACCTTGTCGCCCAGCACCAGGGTGTCGTCAAAGTCCACGTAGACCCGGGAATAGCGGAGGTCGGTCTGAAAGCGGGAGATGAAGGCCCGGTCCACCAGCTCCTGATTGTCGTTTAACACCAAGTCTACGTCATAGCCCCAGAAATTATACAGCGTCAACAGCGGCAGGTTCGCCCCCCTGTTCCGGGTGGCGCCCATGGTGCCGGCGATGCGGGGCGCAGCCTCCATGAGGCGGTAATCCCCGGCGGCATTGCGCTTGAGCTGGAAGAACCAGGCGCCGTTAAAGCTCAGGCGGCGGTTCAGATCCTCCGCGATGGCGCGGATGCGATCGTCCGCCGGAAAGACGCGGGAGCGCACGGCGATGCCCGCGCGGATCCGGTCCCGGCTGCGGGGGCTCACCAGGCGCAGGGCGCCGTGGCGGTCGGTGAAGCAGTCCACGGTGAACTCCGCCCCCGGCAGATACTCGCACAACGCGTAGTCCACGCCGTCGGCGAGGGCCTCCTCCAGGGCTTCTCGGCTCTCGATCTTCCTCGCGCCCTGGGCGCCCTGGCCCACGGCGGGTTTAATAAAGATGGGATAGCCCGGCACCGCGTCGGCGCTGTCATAAAAGCCGGGCAGATAGTCCGCGCCCGCGAGATAGGCGTAGGTCTTGTTCTTGTCCCGGCAGATTGCCACCGTCTCCTTCGCCGGGGCGATGACCGTGGCGTGCAGCCGCTCCCGCGCCTCGCTCAGGGCCAGGAGGGCGCTGTCGTGGGCGGGAAAGATATAGTCCACGCCGTACTCATCGATGACGCGGTTCATGAAGTCCACCAGCGCCGGATCGTCCGCAAAGGGAAAGCCCTCCACGCAATTTTCGAACACGAACTCGGCGTGGCAGGGGACGCTGGTGCCGCCGATGAGGCGGACAAACTTGCAGCGGCACAGGGCCGCGTGGATCTCAAAGGCGATCTCGGTCCCGGCCGGGAACACGAGCACCGTTTTCTTGTCAGCCATTTTCATGACTCCTTGCGAACAAACTTTTGGGCGATACCCAGGACGTACTGAAAGCTCTCCAGCTTCAGCGCCCAGGCGGCGCCGGCGTAGATCGCCACGCCCAGGGGCACCTGGATGAGCAGGGTGACCAGATCGCCCAGGCCCAGCTTCGTGACGGGATAGACGAAAGCCGCCATCATCAGCGAGAGCAGCAGGGCCGGCGCGATATCCCGCAGCTGCTGGCCGTAGGCGTAGTCCAGCAGGCGGCGGTTGGGCCAGGCGTTGAGCAGCTGGGCGATCAGGCCCAGGCAGAGCTGGCCCAGGGCCATGTAGAACACGCCCAGGCGCAGCGTCACCAGGAGGATGCCGGTCTCCAGCAGCTTCTTGAGGATCTCCAGTTTCAAAAACACATCGCTGCGGCCCATGGCCTTGATGGCGTTGAGGTTGGCGGTGTGCAGCGGGTAGAGGGCGTAGATGGCGCAGAAGACCTGCATATAGGGCACACAGGGCAGCCATTTGTCCGTCATCAGCCAGCGCACCAGCGGCTCGGCGCAGACGGCGAGACCCGCCATCAGGGGCATCATGACGAAGGTGCTGGTCTTGATGGCGCGGCGGGTGATCTCCCGCACCTGGGCCTTGTGATCCTGCTGGGAGGACAGCACCGGCAGCAGCACGCTGTCGATGGAGGCGTTGACGTTCTCCACCAGGAGATTGGGCCAGTTCTGACCCCGGTCGAAAAAGGCCGTGTCGTCCGCCTGGAAGCGGGCGCCGATGATGAGGGGATAGAGCTTCACATAGACCGTATCCAGCAGCTGGGCGGCCAGCAACTTCCAGCCGTAGCTGAGCAG
>CADARO010000291.1 GCA_902790345.1 uncultured Eubacteriales bacterium
GCCCCCCGAGAGGTCACCCTTTATGAGCGCAAGATGCTCCAGTCCGGACGGACGCTCCACGTACATCCTCAGGCGGAACTCGCCGTAGTCCGTGGGCAGGTCCACCTCCTCCACGCACTCCACCAGCTTCTCGTTGCGGCGGCGATAGGCGATGAGGTCGGCGATCGTCATGAGCTTCAGGCCGTGCGCCGACGCGAACGCGCGGATGTCCGGCAACCGCGCCATCGTCCCGTCGTCCTTCATGATCTCGCAGCAGAGCCCCACCTCCTTTAGCCCCGCCAGGCGGCACAGGTCCACGGTCGCCTCCGTGTGGCCCGCCCGCTTGAGGACACCTCCCGGACGCGCCTGCAGCGGGAACATGTGCCCCGGTCGGCGGAAATCCCCGGGCCTCGCGCCCTCGCGCACGCACGCGAGCGCGGTCATCGAACGCTCCGCCGCCGAGATACCGGTCGTCGTCTCCACGGAGTCGATCGACACGGTGAACGCAGTCTGGTGGTTGTCGGTGTTCGTTGCCACCATCTGCGGCAGGTCAAGCCTCTCGCACCAGTCGCGCGTCATCGGCATGCAGATGAGCCCCTTGGCGTAAGTGGCCATGAAGTTCACGTTCGCCGTGGTGGCGAACTCCGCGGCGCATATGCAGTCGCCCTCGTTCTCGCGATCCTCGTCGTCCGTTACGACCACTATCTCCCCGCGCTTCAGCGCGGCCAGGCATTCTTCAACCGAATCGAATTCCATCATGATACCTCGTCACTGCGGCTGCGTTTTCTGGCGAACAGGATGCGGTCGCCGCCTGAGCGGCGGCTCCTTTTGCAGGTTCTCGGCACCGGGCGTGGCGGCGGAGGGCTCGTTCGACTCCTTCACAGGCGGTGCCATCATGATCGTGTCGCCCACGGAAACGCCGGAGACGAGATGTATCATGCGGTTGTTGTCGAGGCCCACCTCCACCTTGCGCGGCGTCCACTCGTCGCCGACGCGCACATACACGTGCGGCACGCCGTCGATGCGCGTGACGCACTGCATCGGGCAGTACATCACCTTCTCGAACGAGTCCTTCACGAGCTCCACGTCGCAGCTCATGCCAGGGCGGATCACCACGTCCGAGAAGTCGCACTCCAGCTCGCACTTGTACATCTTGAGATCCGGGTTCAGCTGCGCGCTCTGCCCGTCGGGCAGGATGCCGATTTTCGCGAGCTTGCCGTGGAACACCCTGTCGGGGAAGGCGTCCACCTTGACGTTCGCGGGCATTCCCACGGCGATCGTGGGCAGGCCAAACGCGGGTAAAAGCTCGCTGCTGAACGCCCTGCTGGGCTATGAGCGGGCCATCGTCACCGCGGTGCCAGGCACCACCCGGGACACCATCGAGGAGCGGCTGCGCTTTGGCGGGCTTTGCCTGCGGCTGACGGATACCGCCGGTATCCGGGAGACCGAGGACGAGGTGGAGCGCCTGGGCGTTCAGCGCAGCCGCGCCGCCCTGGAGGGGGCGGAGCTGGTGATCGCGGTGGTGGACGGCAGCCGGGACTACACCGGGGAAGACCGGGAGATCCTCCGGGCGGCGGAGCGAGCCAGGCACGGCCTGGTGGTGCTGTCCAAGCGGGATCTGAGCGCAGCTGTGGCGCATGTGGAAACAAGCCTGCCGGTGATCCCCCTGAGCAGCGTCACCGGCGAGGGGCTGGATCGGCTGGAGGCGGCCATCGCTGCCCTCTTCCCCCTGCCCCAGACCCCGGCGGGGGAGATCCTGACCAACGCCCGGCAGGCGGAGGCCGTGGGGAGAGCGGCGGAGTCCCTCCGGGCGGCGCTGGAGGCCCTGGATCAGGGCCTGACCCCGGACCTGGTGCTCACCGAGTCCGAGACCGCCATGAGCGCGCTGGGCGAGCTTACCGGGCGCAGCGTCCGCCAGGACGTGACCGACCGGATCTTCCAGCGTTTTTGTGTGGGGAAATAAGCCATGGAATACGCAGTTGATCTGGTATTGCTGTTTTTTGCCTACTCCTTTCTGGGCTGGTGTATCGAGGTAACGCTGAAATACTTTCAGTTTCACCGTTTTATCAACCGGGGCTTTCTGACCGGCCCCTGGCTTCCCATCTACGGCAGCGGCGCGGTGCTCATCACCCTGGCGGTGAACGGTCTGGCGCCGCTGGAATCCTCCGTGGGCACTACCTTTGCCCTGTCCTTTGTGCTCTGCGGAACGGTGGAGTACGGGACCAGCTATGTGA
>CADARO010000292.1 GCA_902790345.1 uncultured Eubacteriales bacterium
CGTGAAAGCTGGGACAGGGCAATGACCGGGCATTCCAGTTCTCTGGCCAGGGCCTTCAATGCGCGGTAGATGTCGGAGACCTCCTGCTGACGGTTTTCGGACCGGCGGTTGGAATTGCCGCTCATCAGCTGCAGATAGTCGATGATCACCAGCTTTAAATTATGTTCCAGTTTATACTTGCGGCACTTGGTTCGCAGTTCATTCACCGAAATGCCGGGGGTATCATCCAGAATCAGCTTGGACTGAGCGATGGCGCGGCCGGCATCCGCCAGCTTGTCCCAATCCTCGTCATTGAGCGTACCGGTCCGCAGATTGTTCGCGTCAATGCGCCCCTCCATGGAAAGCAGACGGTTGACCAGCTGGCCTTTGCTCATCTCCAGAGAAAAGATCGCCGTGGTATAGTCATTGCGCACCGCCGCGTTCTGGGCCAGGTTCAGTGCGAAGGCCGTTTTACCTACGGAAGGCCTTGCCGCGATCAGGATCAGGTCCGTCCGCTGCAGGCCGGCCAGCTTCAGGTCCAGATCTTTGAACCCTGTAGGAATTCCCGTAATAGGATTCCGGCTCTGGGCAGCCTCATGGATGCGCCGCAGCGCGTCCCTGGTAATGTCCTTGATAGGCTCGTAGTCCGTGGTCCGCCGCTGGTTCAGCACATTGAAGATCTCCGTTTCCGTCTCTGCCATGATGTTGTCCAGCGTATCCTTGCCGGCATAGCACTTGTTGGCAGCGTCCTCGCTGGCACGGATAAGACGGCGCAGAATGGCCTTTTCCCGCACGATCTCCGCATAGTATTTGGCATTCTGCGTGATGGGCACATTGGCGATCATCTCGCCCAGATACGTCATGCTGCTGATCTCCGGCGCCACGTCCTTCTGCTGCAGCTTGTCGGACAAAGTCAGCGTGTCGATGGGGCGCCCCTCCTCCACCAGTTCGTGCATCGCCTCGTAGATGATGCCGTACTGGCGCTGGTAGAAGTCTTCCCCGGTGATCAGCGTATCCACCACGGACATGGCTTCGTTGTCCATGAACAGCGCGCCGATCACGGACTGCTCCGCCTCAATGCTGTGAGGCATCATTCGCTTTAAGGAGCTTTCGTCCATGCTTTCTATCCCTCGATCACGTTCACGTTCAGCTGTGCGGAAACATCCTTGTGCAGTTTGACATTCACCTTATATTCGCCCACCGCCTTGATGGGCTCGTCCAGCTGGATCTTCTTCTTATCCAGTTCGATGTTGTACTGCTTTTTCACCGCATCCGCGATGTCCTTGCTGGCGATGGCGCCAAAGAGCTTGCCGCCCGCGCCCACCTTGACCGGCAGAGTGACCGTCTTCTTTTCCAGAGAAGCACCGAGAACCTGGGCCGCCTCCAGATGCTGCGCCGCCAGCTTGGCGTCGTGCAGCTGCTGCTGTTTTAAGGTATTCAGGTTGGCCGGTGTGGCTTCCACGCCCTTCTTTTTGGGAATGATAAAGTTGCGGCCGTAGCCGTCGCTCACTTCAACAATATCGCCTTTTTTGCCCAGTGACCGGACATCTTCATATAAAATAACCTTCATCAGATCGCCCCCTCTTCTTCCATTTGATGTATCGTTTCCTTCACAAGCGTCATTGCCTCTTCAATGCTGCAGCCCTTTAACTGCGCTCCCGCGGTGCTCAAGTGCCCGCCGCCGCCCAGGCGTTCCATAATGAGCTGCACATTGACCTCGTCGATGGATCTGGCGGAGATATAGACCTTATCCTGGAATTTCGTAAATACCATGGAGGCCTTGACCCCGATGATGTTCAGCAGGTCGTTGGCCGCCTGTGCCGCGATGATCGTAGGGCTCTCCAGCCCTTCCGCATTGCAGATGCCGAAGGCGTAGTGATCGCCCACCAGTTCCACGTTGCGCACCGTTTCGGCCTTGGCCTGATAATCCTCCATGGGCTCGCGGAACATCTTGCGCACCCGGGCCGTGTCGGCGCCGCTCCTGCGCAGATAGGCCGCCGCTTCAAAGGTCCGCACGCCGGTCTTGTTCATAAAGTTGTTGGTGTCCACCACGATGCCGGCGTACATGGCATCGGCCTCTTCCGGCGTCAGCCGCACGTTCACCATCATGTACTGCAGGACCTCCGCCACCATTTCACTGGCACTGGAGGCATAGGGCTCGATATAGGACAGCGTCGCCTTGTTGATGGCCTCCTCGCCCTGCCTGTGGTGATCCAGCAC
>CADARO010000293.1 GCA_902790345.1 uncultured Eubacteriales bacterium
ACTCGGTTGATTGCTGGAAATTCTAGCATACCCTCCCGCGCCCGCGCAATCCCGGCGCGATCAACATCGGATCGGGCAAGACGCTTGAGTTCTGCGTCAACTGGACGTCTGGCAGCTCCGTGGTCCCGACGGCGCCGATGTCTGGCGACAGCACATCGAAGTTCATCCTTTCGGCGAAAGACTGCAACTACCATATGGACATCACACAAGCTAGCCCGAACTTCAAGGGCGAGGTGCACGGTGGGAAGGACAGCAACAACGCGGAATGGGTCAAAAAGCGCGTGGGGCGCTTCGGCTTCATCCCCGACCCGGAGTATCCCACCTATCCCTTCCATCCGGAATCGGTCTACTGCCCCGTGGCCAAGCTGGTGCTGGAAGACGGGAAGGTGGCCTCTTATCGGATGGTGCTCATGAAGGTGGAGCGGGACGGCGTGCCCTACGTCCACGGACAAGGCGAGGTCGGACAGGAGATCTTCGACTATATGCAGCGCATCACGACCGAGGCCGGCCTGAACGGACGCCTGGCCTGGGTCGGCGACGAGGCGGAGATCACGGCGGAGTAAAAGCGGAAGAGAAAGCGGGATCAAGGATGGATCAGAACGAACAGCTCCAGAACTGGAAGGAGAAATACGAGCAGACGGCGATCATCTCCTGCCTGGCGGAGGACTTCGACTGCGTTTCGTATGTCGACCTCGTCAACCAGACCGTGACGGATCCGCGCCCCAGCCGGACGCTCAACGACTGTATCGACGGCTGGAACGAAACCGAGAACTATACGGCGAAGATGATGCTCTTTGCCAACGCGCTGGTGGTCTCCGCCGAGCGGGAGGACTTCCTCAAGCGCGTACAGATCGACAATGTCCGCCGGATGCTCGCGGAGCGTCCGGTCAGCTATGTGGACTGCCGCGTGAACCTCAACGGCAAGGACCGCGTCTATCAGCTGAAGCTGGTCGCGGACCGCGCGCGGAGAGATCACGTCGTCATCGGCTATCACAGCATCGACGTCGCCACGGCGAAGCGCCGGCGGAGCATGGTGCAGGGCGCGGTGCTGGACGGCCTGACCAGCGACTTTGAATGCGTCGCCTATGTGGAGATGGCCGAAAACCGCGTCACGACCTACCGGGTCAGCGAGGTTTTCGCCAAATCCATCCCCGGCTGGCGCAGCGTGACGGATTACGCCGTCCGCGCCCGCCTGCTGGCCGACGCCCTCGTGGTGGACGAGGACAGGGACCGCTTTCTGATCCAGACCAGCGCGGAGCAGGTCATGAAGGGCATCGAGGAGAACAAGGCCTACTATGTTGCGTTCCGGATCCGCTATGAGGATTCGATGCGGATCTATCAGGTCAAGTACATCCGGGACCCCAACGACAAAAACGGCGTCGTGCTGGGCGTCCACAATGTGGACACGGAGAAACGGCGTGAGCTGGAGCGGCACGCGCAGGAGGAGGCCACAAAGCAGAAGAGCGACTTCCTGACCCAGATGAGCAACGACATCCTCTCGCCGCTGAAAAGCATCCAGACCGTGCTCCGGAACGCCAGGGAAAACCTCTCCGATACGGAGCTGCTGCAGGCCAGCATGGAGAAGGCGGACGTGACAGCCCAGTACCTATACAGCCTGGTCAACGACGTTCTGGACATCACCCGCGACAAGGGCGACGGCTTTGAGATCCATCACGAGCCGATGAACATGCGGGTGTTCGCCAAGCGCTGCTGCGCCGCCGTCGAGGAGCAGGCCGCGGAGAAAAACATCCGCCTGAACAGCTTTATCGACGACATCGCCCACCCCTATGTGCTGTTCGATACGCTGCATCTGCGGCAGATCATCCTGAACCTGCTGAACAATTCCATGAAATATACGCCGCCCGGCGGTCAGGTCACCTTCCGGGTGACGGAGCTCATGGCCAATGACCGCAGCGCGACCTTCAAGATTGACATCGCCGACACCGGGCACGGCATGGACCGCCGGGTGCTGGAGCATATCTGGGACGTGTTCGCCCTGCGGGCCGACGCCAAGGCGTCGGATAACAGCGGCACGGGCCTGGGCCTCGCCGTCTGCAAGATGCTGGCGGACATGATGGGCGCCACGATCACCGTGGACAGCAAGATCGGGGAGGGGAGCTGCTTCTCCGTCCTGCTTCCGATGGAGCTCGACCCGGAGGCGTATTCCGTCGGCGCCGGGGAGG
>CADARO010000294.1 GCA_902790345.1 uncultured Eubacteriales bacterium
ACGGTATGGCTTTTACAATCAGTCCGATGACATCACCTCGCGCAACGGACGTGGCCTTTGGCGCGATCGTGAGTCGCTTGATCTCGCCGGTGTGCTGGAGCGCCGTTTCACGGAGCGTTGGCACATGGATGTTCAGGGCCAGTACAATTGGCTCAACTACAAGAACGACACGGGCCACTACGCGCCGCTCTACGGCTGGAGCCAGTATGGTGCCGGTGTTCAGGCAGGCTACGCGGCCTCAAGGTGGACGGATCTGCTTGTGGCGGCCGGCTATACCCGCTATGACCAGAAGACCAACAGCAGGGGCTGGGCTTTGGATCGTCACTACAGCAACAACTCCGACGCCTATTCGATTCAGGCCGGTCTCGGTTCCCATATGACCGAACTGATCACCTACCGTGCATTGATGGGTGCCTCATGGTTTGAATACGGTAATGCGGGTGATACCGATAGCGGCTGGGTCTACTCGCTCTCAGCGAACTGGCGTGTCCATCGTCAGGTTCAGATCTCTCTTCTGGGTTCGAGTTACTATCAGCCTTCAGAACGCACCGTCGGTCAGGCCGTCAAGGTCTACACGCTGGGCGGCGGCGTCTCCTATCTGACGCTTGGGGATCGTCTTAATCTGACCGCCAACATTTCTTGGCGCTATGAGGAGAACGTCTATTCGGACTCTTCCTATACGCGTCGGCAGAATTACGACGAAACATGGCTTTCCGCCCGGCTTGGCGCCGACTATCTCGTCAATCGCTGGATGAGCGTTTTTGCGAACATAAGTTGGGAGCAGGAATGGGCTGGCAGCGGCAACAGCGACTACGATTACGATCGTGTCCGAGCTAATCTTGGTGTGCGCTTCCACTACTGATCAGGATGCTTTACCAGAACATCTCACGATACGGGCTTGCCACCCATCTTGCGCTCGCCGCCGCCTTGCCGGCGGCGTTGGCGCAATTTGTTTCAGATGTTCCGCTCGCCGTTTCGATGCTCTGGGTCTCCCTTGTTGCGGCTCTCTGGATGGTTCTGGAGCCATCTGTTTTTTCGGGTGAGACGGTTGCAAATGCGCGTGCACGTGTAATGGTGCATGTCATTCGGGATCCGCTGTTCTGGTTTTTCGGGTTTGCGATCCTTTTTGCATTTGCGCGCTGGATCAATTCCGGTGTGCGGTTGGCGTTCGATGCCGAGAGCGCGACATGGGCCGTAACGGAGGCTTCAGCCACCATTTTGCCTGCGTCATCGGGTGATGCCGGATTGTTCCCGTTGGCGCTTGCCGTTTCGATGGGTGTTGTGACGCTTGGTGTGAAACACGCATTGGGGCGAAATGCGCGAATCTGGTTTGGAATCGCCACTGGGGCCTTCTCGGCCGTTGGCGGATGTGCGGCCGCCATTTCCATATGCATGAAAACGGAACCGTTCCTTTCGACGGCACTCTCGGGTTTTGGGGCTCCTTGCTTCTACGGCTCCATGTTTGCGCTTTTTCTGCCGATTGTCATCGCTAGCGGCATTCAGGCGGAGGGATGCGGAATGACGAAATCGCGCCTGGTGTTTGCTTGGGCAGTGGCCGGCAATGGTGTTGGCGCATACCTCTTTCTTCCGGGGATTCTGTGCGTGGCCTATCTGTCGGCCGCTGTGCTGATCGCCGTTGTCGCGCTGATCATTCTCAAAGTCCGTGTTGGCGCGGCCGCAGCTGCGCGGGCAGCGTCGATGTTGGCCTTCGGCGCTATTCTGGCGGTCTTCTCGCTGATTCTACCTCCTTTTACCGACATTCAGGAGGCAAAAGCTTCTGGGTTTGATGTCGAGAAGGCCTTTCCTCCTGCGCTGGCAGACAGGAACGAGGCTCTCGTTCGTATATCCAAGGCCATCTGGCTTGATCACCCCTGGAGTGGCGCAGGCGTGGGGACTTTCCCTCTTCAGGCGCCGTTCTTTGCCAGCAAGGAGGACTGGACTGTACTGCCGCCTCAGCCGTCTGTTGGTGCGAACGGGTATTTTACGCTGATCGCCGAAAGGGGCATTTCGGGTGCACTGCTTTGGTTTATCGGTGCAGTTCTTCTCATCTCTTTCTGGGTGTCACGGCTGATTGGTTCGTTCGCCTGGCAGAAACAGCAGGATGAAGGACGCTCTTGGTTCCTGAACATGCCTGCCGTCGTCTGGGCCGGACCGCTCGTTCTGCTGGCAGGTCTCGGGG
>CADARO010000295.1 GCA_902790345.1 uncultured Eubacteriales bacterium
TGCTCCGCGCAGATCTTCTCCAGCCAGTCCGCGCCCCGGCGGCCGGTGGCGATGACGGTGTGCTCCGCCAGGATGTCCTGGGGTTGGCTGCCGTCGGGCCGCTGAATCTGGATGCCCCGGCAGGTGGCGCCCTCCAGAATGAGGTTGGCGCACTCCCAGCCGAACAGGATCTCCACCCCGTTCTCCTGCAGATACCGCTCGATGCCCAGGTAGATGTCATGGGCCTTCTCGGTACCCATGTGGCGGATGGGGCAGTCCACCAGCTTCAGCCCGGCCTTGATGGCCCGGCGGCGAATCTCCTTCACCGCGTCGGGATTGCCCACGCCCTCCACGTGGGTGTCCGCGCCGAACTCCAGGTAGATCTTGTCCGCGTAGCCGATGGTCTCCTGGGCCAGGCCCTCGCCGATGAGCTGGGGCAGGTCGCCGCCCACCTCGCAGCTGAGGGACAGTTTGCCGTCCGAGAACGCGCCGGCCCCGGAGAAGCCGGTGGTGATGTGGCAGTAGGGCTTGCAGTTCATGCAGCGGCCTGTCCTGCTCTTGGGGCAGGCCCGTTTTTCCACGCTCTGGCCCTTCTCAACGATGATGATGCTCTTTTTGCTGCCCCTGCGAATCATTTCCAGCGCGGTGAAGATGCCCGCAGGGCCCGCGCCAACGATGACGATGTCCTTTTTCATATTCGTATTCGGAGGCCGACGCCTCCGCTCCTTTGCTGTGTTGTTGGCTGTCGCCGCCCCATTATAGCACGGAATGATTGAATTCGCAATGCGCAATGAACAATTCGCAATTCACAATGCGCAATTCGCAATTGGGCGCGGCTACGGCCGCGAGACCTCATCCGGCGCTGCGCGCCACCTTCTCCATAGGGGAAGGCAACGATCTACGCTGTGTTAGAGGGAAGTCTTCTCCTATGGGGCGGTTTTCTGCCGCCCGCAGGGCTGACAAATGAGGTCCTTTCCCATATGAAAAAGGCGAAGCTCTCTGCCTCGCCTTACAATATCATCTTATAAAAGAACGTATGTCCGCTGTCAACACAGCCAACTAACCCTTGACGCATCGCGCCGCCAGACCCCGCGCGGCCTCAGCCGCGCTTTAATTGCGCATTGCGAATTGATCTACTTTTCTCTCTCCAGCCGAAACGACACCGACCGCTTCAAATATGACAAATATTCCTCGTCGCGGCACATGGCCTTGCCGGGACTGTCGGAGAGCTTCGCCACCGGGCGGCCGTTGACGGTCTGCAGCTTGATGACGATGTTCAGCGGCGCCACGCAGGTGTCGTTGGACACGAAGGTGCCGATGCCGAAGGACACGCGGCAGCGATCCTTGAAGTGCTCGTAGAGGGCCTGGGCCCGGTCGAAATCCAGACTGTCGCTGAAGAGCAGCACCTTCGACTTGGGGTCCGCGCCGTACTTTTCGTAGTGGGCGATGATCTTCTCGCCCCAGGCGTAGGGGTCGCCGCTGTCGTGGCGCACGCCGGTGAAGTTGTTCACCATGGCGCGGTTGAAGTCCAGCAGGAACAGGTCGGTGGTCACGGTGTCGGTGAGGGCGGTGCCGTTGTCGCCCCGGTACTCGTCGTACCAGTCCTCCAGGGCGTAGTGATTGGTGTAGGCCAGGGGAATGGAGTCGATGCCCTGATACATCTGGACGAATTCGTGGGCGTAGGTGCCAATGGGAGTGAGGCCATACTTCATGGCCAGATACACGTTGGATGTGCCGGCGCAGTTCTTCGTCTCCGCAGCCAGGCGGCGCACCACCACGTCCTCCCATTCCCGGGACAGCCGCCGCCGGCAGCCGAACTCGGCGAAGGAGAAGGTGTATTTGCCCCGCTGGAAGGAAAGGATCTTCTCGTTCAGCCGGGCCTCGGCGGAGGCCAGCAGGGCGTCGTAGTCGTATTTCATGCGGAAGTAGACCTCGTTCACGATCTCCAGCAGGTAGATCTCGAACTGCATGGCGGAGAACAGGGGCCCCCGCACCACGATGCCCAGTTGCCCATCCTCGGACAGGGAGGTTTCCACGTAGTCCCGGATGGGCCGCCACAGCCGCAGGAACTCCACGTAGTCGCTCTTGATGAAGCGGATGGAGCGCAGGTAGTCCAGCTCCTCTTTGCGGAAGGTGAGGCCGCACAGGTGGTCGATCTGGGCGTTGATCTCGTCAAACATTTCGCGGGTGAACGT
>CADARO010000296.1 GCA_902790345.1 uncultured Eubacteriales bacterium
CCAGAAGTAGCCGTTCCAGCGGGAAATGGCGAAGAACAGGGCGACCGTCGCGATGGTGGATTTGCTCATCGGGACGTACACCGTCCGGAGCACCTGGAATTCCGTGGCGCCGTCCACGATGGCGGCCTCTTCGATCTCGCTGGGCACGTTCTCAAAGGCGTTTCGCAGCAGGATGATGTTCATGGCCGCCATGCCCATGGCGATGACCACCAGCCACTTGTCGTCCATGATGCCCACGGAGTTGAACACCTTCTTGGTGGCCAGGTAGTTCAGATACTGGGGCACGATGCCGGCGGAAAACCACATGGTGAACACCAGATAGAAGTTGAACACCTTGCGGAACAGAAGCCGCTTCTTGGACAGCGCGTAGGCGCCCAGGATCGACACGCCCAGCGCCCAGATGGTGCCGTAGCAGGTGAGGAACAGGGTGTTTGAGTAGGAATTCCAGAACATGTTATTCTGGAACATCATCGAGAAGGCCTCGAACTGCACGTCCTTGGGAAAGAGCACCACCTGGCCGTATTCCACGGCGTGGCGGCCGCTGAGCGAGGCGGAAATGGCGTATACGAAGGGATACAGACAGCCCAGTGCGAACACCGTCAGCAGCGTATAGCTGAGGATCCTGAAGATGAGCTCGGAAATCTCAAGCTTTCTTTTCATGCCGAACCCTCCTTAATACAGCGATGTGTTGGCCGCCTTGCGCGCGATGGTGTTGGCGCCGATGACCAGCAGCATGCCGACCACGTTGTTCATCATTTCGGCCGCGCTGGCGATGCCGGTGCCCGCGCCGCCGGACAGGCCGGTGCGGTAGGACAGGGTGGAGATCACGTCGGCTGTCACGTAAGTCTTGGTGTTGTACAGCAGCAGGACCTTTTCATAGCCGATGTTCAGCAGCGAGCCGATGCGGGTGATCAGCATGATCACGATGGTGGAGAGGATGCTGGGCAGCACCACATAGCGCATCTGCGCCCATTTGTTCGCGCCGTCGATCTGCGCGGCCTCGTAGCTGGTGGGCGCGATGGCGATGATGGCGGCGAAATACACGATGCTGTCGTAGCCCGCGCCCTCCCAGATGCCGCTGATCTGGTAGATGGCGCGGAAGAAGCTGGGATTGTTGAGCAAACCGGCGTTGCCGACCTCCTCGGAGATCACGCCCAGCTTGACCAGTGCCTGGGAGACAATGCCCATCTGGCCGATGATCGAGCCCTGCTTGACCAGCATGGTCACCAGGGAGGTCATGACGACGGTGGACATGAACTTGGGCAGGTAGGTCAGCACCTGGTACACGCTGCGCGCCGCGTTGGAGCGGATCTCGTTGAAGAACAGCGCCAGGATGATCGGCATGGGGAAGCCGAAGCACAGGCCGTAGAAGCTGAGCAGGAAGGTGTTGCGCATCGCCATCCAGAAATTGGCGCTCAGGCTGTCCCCGCCCACCAGCAGCCGCTTGAAATAGCTGAAGCCGGAAAACAGCTGCTTGCTGACCGGCAGCACGGTATCCGACACCTTGAAGCAGCCCAGCAGCTCGTACATGGGGAAATACCGCCAGAACAGGAACACGAGCAGCATGGGAACCAGCATGACGTAGAGCCGCCAGTCCTTTACGATCGTGCGCCCGACATGAAGCCAGTAATGCTTCTCCACATCGTCTCGAACTATCTGTTCGGGGTTTTCATGATAGGTGCCGCTGATTTCGTCATAGACAAGATAATCCGCTGCTTTCCCCTTCATCAAAATCCTCCTTTTTCTTCTTCCCGCTCCTTGTTCACGCGGCGAAGGTAGTGTATCTGATCTTCAAAAACGCCGTCCAGACGCCGGACGATCCATATTATCAGCAGTGTAAACAAATAAGAAATGACGTCCGTGGTGACGAACCCGGCCGCCACGGCAGGCTTCGTGCCGAAAAGCAGGGACACAAGCCCGCGGCCCAGCTGCATGCACAGCAGCACGGTAAAGCCATACGCAAGGCTTTTGAAGGAATCCTCCCGCAGCCTTTCGGCTCCGAGCGCCCTGATCCATGCAAGCCCCGTTAGGCCGAACAGATTGCCGATGCAGTAAATGGCAAACTGCGCGAGCGTGCCGTGCGAGACGAGACAAAACACGATCCCGCCCAATACGGCATGCAGCGCGGCCCAAAGCCCCCATCGCATCATGACGATGGCCGTGACCGCGGCTAC
>CADARO010000297.1 GCA_902790345.1 uncultured Eubacteriales bacterium
ACTTCACCGAAGCGAAATAATACTGTTTTTGACACCGTGCCCCGGGGATTCTTATCTCCGGGGACGCGGCGCATTTGTAAGTCTGTAAGAGAGGAGGGCCGGAATGAAATACATCGCGAAAAAAGCCGTGGCGATGCTCGTCACCCTGCTGGTCATTTCCATCCTCGCCTTCCTCGCCTTTGAGGTCCTGCCCGGCGACCCGACCACCAAGCTGCTGGGCACCGAATGGACCGCCGAGCGCGCCGAGGCCCTGCGGAGCGAGCTGGGGCTGGACGCGCCGCTGCCCCTGCGCTATCTGCGCTGGCTGGGCGGCTTCTTCGGCGGCGACCTGGGCGTCAGTTACAGCTATTCCCAGCCGGTGCGGACGCTTTTGGCCGGCAAGCTCGGCATCACGGCAATGCTGTCGCTGATCGCCTTCCTGCTGGTCATCGTCATCGCCATCCCGCTGGCCCTGCTGCTGGCGCGCAAGGAGGGCTCGCTGTTCGACCGCGCCTTTTCCACGATCACGCAGGTCACGATGAGCATCCCGCCCTTTTTCATCGGCATCATCTTCACCAGCGTCTTCGGGCTGGCGCTGCGCCTGTTCGTGGCCGGCAACTTCGTCAGCGCGCAGGAGAACTTCGGCGCCTTCCTCGCTTATCTGTTCTTCCCGGCGCTCTCCATCGCCCTGCCGAAGAGCGCCATGACCGTCAAGCTCCTGCGCAGCAGCATCCTGGGCGAGCTGGACGAGGACTATGTCCGCACGGCCTACTCCCGCGGCCACAGCCGCAAAAGCGCCCTGCGCTACCACGTCCTGCGCAATTCGATCATCCCGGTCATCACCTTCCTGGCCGTGACGATCGCCGACATCGTCGCCGGCAGCATCATCGTGGAGCAGGTCTTCATCGTCCCCGGCCTGGGGCGGCTGCTGCTGCTGTCGATCTCCAACCGGGACTATCCCGTGGTGCTGAGCATCATTATGATCATCTCGGCTCTCGTCATTTTCGTCAACTTCCTCGCCGACGTGGCTTACCAGCTCGTCGATCCCCGCATCCGTCTGAAATAAGGAAAATCAAAGGGAACCCACCGCACCGGAGTACGCCTGAGACCGAGGGGTACGATGGCCCAATCTCAAATTCGGAGGCATCGCGCCATGATCTCTCTCCTCTCGCGGCTGTTCATCAAAAACCATAAGGACTACGAAAACCCGCGGGTGCGCCAGGCCTACGGCACGCTCTGCGGGGCGGCGGGCATCTGCCTGAACATTCTGCTGTTCCTCGGCAAATACTTTGCCGGCACGATCTCCGGCTCCATCGCCATCGTCGCGGACTCCTTCAACAACCTCTCCGACGCGGGCAGCTCCCTCATCACGCTTTTGGGCTTCCGCCTCGCCGGGAAAAAGCCCGACCCGGACCACCCCTACGGCCACGGCCGCATCGAGTACATCTCCGGTCTGATCGTCTCCTTCCTGATCCTTCTGATGGGCTTCGAGCTGGCGAAGAGCTCCATCGGGAAGATCATTTCGCCGGAGCCGATCCAGGCCGGCTGGCTCCCCGCCGCGATCCTGGTGGCGTCCATCTGCGTCAAGGTCTACATGTTCCTGTATAACCGCAGCGTCGGCCGGAAGATCGACTCTGCCGCCATGATTGCCACGGCGACGGACTCCCTCTCCGACTCCATCGCCACCACCGTCGTCCTGCTCAGCATGATCGTCGCCTATTTCTTCCGCGTCAACATCGACGGCTGGGCCGGCCTGCTCGTGGCGCTCTTTATCCTCTACGCCGGCTACGGCGCGGCGAAGGACACGCTGGCGCCGCTGCTGGGGCAGGCGCCCGACCCGGAGCTCGTGCAGCGCGTGAACGAGATCGTCATGGCCCACCCGGAGGTCCTCGGCATCCACGACCTTGTGGTGCATGACTACGGCCCGGGCCGCAAGATGGTGACGCTCCACACCGAGGTGGACGGCAAGGGCGACTTCTTCACCCTGCACGACGCGATCGACAACATCGAGCGCGAGCTGACGCGGGAGTGCGGCTGCCACGCTACGATCCACATGGACCCCATCGAATCGGACAACGAGGAGGTTCTCGCCATGCGGGAAAAGGTGGCCCGGCTGGTGCAGCGCATCGACCCCGCCATCACGATCCACGATTTCCGCATCGTCCCCGGCAAGACCCACACCAACGTGATCTT
>CADARO010000298.1 GCA_902790345.1 uncultured Eubacteriales bacterium
GCACCAGCGCCTCGCAGCCGCAGGCCTCGAAATAGCGCGTCAGCAGATCCAGATGGTTCCGGCGGAGGATCTCCTCCGGCGCCCAGCCCGCCTCGATGTCGATGGCCACCTGGGAGACGCTGGCCGTCAGCATGGTGATGTCGGGATTGGCGCGCATCATGGCCGTGTCCTGGCCCACCATGGCCTGGGCGTTGTAGGCGATGATGGCGAGCTTTTTGTGCGCCCGGGCGATGCTGCCGTAGGCGTCCATGGGCGTCACGATCTTGAGGCCCAGCTCCTGGGACAGCGGCACAAAATCCACCGCGCCGGAGAGCGAATTGCAGTAGACAAAGGCGCTGCCGCAGCCCTTGTCCATGGCCTCCCGCAGGATGCCCAACACCCGCTCCCGTTTCTTTTCCGGGGGCTGGACCTGGAAATAGGCTTGCTCCGGCGGAATGCGGGAGAGAGGGAAATTCATCGGCGTGATGCCGTGGGCCTCCAGCACCTCCGCGCCCATTTGGGTATCCACCGGGGTCCCGGCCAGCACGGCCACCGGCTTTGTCATGCTCTCCATCGCGCTCTCTCCTCTCCGGGCAAAGCTTCCGCTTTTTTCCATATGCGGCTATTATACCACAGGTGTCTCTCGGATTCATCCGCTTTTTTCAACAAAAACGCATGTTTATACTTTCTGATATTTTGGCCGTCTCCTGCGCACACTAAAGGCATGGTACAAATACGAAAGGGAGGCGTTTTTATGGCAAAACGGCTCGGCCGACAGACCATCCGGCTGGAGCGGCCGCCGGTGGTTCTCTCCTACGCCGCGGTGGGCGGCAAAAAAGAGGGTGAGGGGCCGCTCAAACGCGGTTTCGATTTTCTCTCCGAGGATTCCTATTTCGGCGAGGCCAGCTGGGAAAAGGCCGAGAGCCGCATGCTCAAGCAGTGTTTTCAGCTGGCCTGCGAGAAGGGCGGGCTGCCGAGTGCGTCCCTGGACTATGTGTTCGCGGGCGATCTCTTGAACCAGTGCGTCAGCTCCGCCTTCGCCATGAAGGACAGCGCCCTGCCCTACTTCGGGCTCTACGGGGCCTGCTCCACCATGGCGGAGGGACTGAGCCTGGCGGCGCTGCTGCTGGACGGCGGTGCGGCGGGGCGCTGCTGCGCGCTGACCGGCTCCCATTTCTGCTCGGCGGAGCGGCAGTACCGCTTCCCCCTGGAGTACGGCGGCCAGCGCACCCCCACCTCCCAGTGGACCGTCACCGGGGCGGGGGCAGTGATCCTGGGCCGCGGCGGCACAGGGATCCGCCTGACCCACGTGACCACCGGGCGCATCGTGGACGCGGGCGTGGCCGACGCCACGCACATGGGCGGGGCCATGGCCCCCGCGGCGCTGGATACGCTCACAGCCCATTTCCGGGAGACGGGCCGCCGCCCGGAGGACTACGACGCCATCTTCACCGGCGACCTGGGCGCCCTGGGCCATGACATTCTGGAGGATCTGCTCCAGAATCAGGGTTTCGAGCTGGGTGTGCGCTATATGGACTGCGGCGTGCTGGTCTACGACCGGTCGGCCCAGGACGTGGGCGCGGGCGGCTCGGGCTGCGGCTGCTGCGCCTCGGTGCTGGGCGCGCAGATTTTGCCCGGGATGGAAAAAGGACTCTGGAACCGGGTGCTCTTCGCGGCCACCGGGGCCCTCATGTCCCCCACCAGCTCCCAGCAGGGGGAGAGCATCCCGGGCATCTGCCACGCGGTGGCGCTGGAAAGGATGGAATAAGATGGAGACGCTTTTGGAATACGGAAAGGCCTTTCTGGTGGGCGGGCTGCTGTGCCTGATCGGCCAGCTGCTCATCGATCGCACCCGTCTGACCCCCGCCCGGATCCTCACCGGCTACGTGGTGGCCGGGGTGATCCTCGGGGCGCTGGGCCTGTATCAGCCCCTGGCCGACTGGGCCGGGGCCGGGGCCACCGTGCCCCTCACCGGCTTTGGCAACGCCCTGGCTAAGGGCGTCAAAAAAGCCGTGGCGGAGCAGGGTTTGCTGGGCGCCTTCACCGGCGGCTTTACCGCGGCCGCCGGCGGCACCGCGGCGGCGGTGTTCTTCGGTCTGCTGGCGGCGCTGCTCTTCAAGCCGAAGGACAAGAACAAATAAAAAATATCCGGGGAAGCCTGCGTTCAGGCGTTTCCCCGGATTTTTTCTTGT
>CADARO010000299.1 GCA_902790345.1 uncultured Eubacteriales bacterium
GGCGCGAGCGACCGGGGTCATCCTGCGCAGCAGGACGAGGTCTGCGCGTAGCGCAGACCCGGTCATGGCAAGAGACGCCGAACCGTGCTTGCACGGGTTCGGTGGCGCTTGACATGGCCGTCAGCTCCGGTCGCGGCTCACCCCGCCCACTCAGCAAGCGGAATCAACCCCCATCGCCGTCCGACGCCCCATCGCATCCGTGCTTCTTTGCAGCTTTCTTCTCAGAAGAAAGCGCGTTCTCCCCCTTCTGCCTCTCTCACTCACGCCCCGTCAATACTGATTCCCACCATACCGCCGCCGCTCTGCCGGATGATGCTGTACGCTCTCGCCATGGGCGGGGTGCTGTTGCTTTGGGCGGCGGTGAAGGCGGCGTTGACGCGCTGGCCTGCGGTGAAGCTGGCGCAGGAGACGCGGTTGCCGTCCACGTCGCGGAGGACGGTACTGTCGGTGACGCGCAGGATCAGGTTTTGCTGACGGCCCTGGTCGTTGAGGTAACGGATCTCTATATCGCAGCCGCTTTCCCGGCGGCCGGGATTGGCCACCACGGCGGCGTTGGTTGCATACTGAATGCCGTTGATATAAGCCATGGTATTTCCTCCCTTCCCTATCATGGTACGCGGCATGGAGAATTGCTGTGCATCAATTGACATTCCGTCCCAATTTTGATATGATTTAGGAAGAAAATACGACCGTTATTCATGATGGCGGGAGGGACGCATATGCAGGCAGGAAGGCCGATTCTGGCCCTGATGTACGATTTTGATCACACGCTGTCCCCGCGGGATATGCAGGAATACGCATTTATTCCGGAGCTGGGCATGGAGGACCGGGATTTCTGGGCGCTGTGCCAAAGCGTGGGCGTCAGGCACCGCATGGATTCGATCCTGGCGTACATGTATGTGATGATCTGGGAGGCGCGCAGGCGCGGCATGAAACTGAGCCGCGGCACCTTCAACCGCCAGGGCGCGCACGTGGAGCTGTTCCCCGGCATGCTCACCTGGTTCGACCGCGTGAACGCCTACGGCGACAAACTGGGCTTCGACGTGGAGCATTACGTGCTGTCCTCGGGCATCAAGGAGATCGTGGAGGGCACGCCCATCGCCGACCGGTTCAAGATGATCTACGCCGCCGAGTTCGTGTACAACGACGAGACCGGCGAGCCGGAATGGCCCGCCATGGCGGTCAATTACACCAATAAAACCCAGTTCATCTACCGCATCAACAAGGGCATTCTGGACGTGACGGAGAACGCGCGCCTCAACGAGCATACGCCGCACGATATGCGCCGCGTGCCCTTTACCAACATGATCTATGTGGGCGACGGCACAACCGACGTGCCCTGCATGAAGCTGGTGGGCAGCCGCGGCGGACACAGCATCGGCGTGTACACCGGAGAGCGCAACGCCGTGGTCAACGATATGCTGATTCACGGGCGCGTGCATTTCGTGGCGCCCACCGATTACAGCGAGGGCAGCGATATGGAAAAGATCGTGTTCGGCATATTCGACAGCGTCGCCGCCGAAAGCCGCAACATCGCCCTGAACCGAAAGCAATTGGATGAAGCCCAGCGGATGCTGAACGCGGAAAAGCATTGAACGAGAGGAGATAGGCTATGCGCAAGACGAAAATCATCTGCACCATCGGCCCGGCCAGCGAGGATCCGGCGATCTTCAAGGCCATGTGTTTAAAAGGGCTTAACGTGGCCCGGCTCAACTTCTCCCACGGCACGCACGAGGAACACCAGAAGAAGATCGACATGATCAAGGCGGTGCGCGACGAGCTGAACCTGCCCATCGCCATCATGCTGGATACAAAAGGCCCGGAATACCGCATCCGCACCTTCCGCGGCGGCAAGGTGGCCCTGAACGACGGCGACAGCTTCACCTTCACCACCCGCGAGGTCGAGGGCGACGAGCACATTGTGTCGGTCAGCTATGCCGGGCTGGTGAACGACCTGAGCGTGGGCGACCGCATCCTGGTCAATAACGGCCTGGTGATCTTCGAGGTCGAAAGCCTTGAAAACGGCACCGAAGCCCACTGCCGGGTGCTCACCGGCGGCGTGCTCAGCGACCGCAAGAGCATGAGCTTCCCCGGGAAGGTGCTGCGTCAGGCGTTCCTGAGCGAACAGGATAAAAAAGACCT
>CADARO010000300.1 GCA_902790345.1 uncultured Eubacteriales bacterium
CTCGGGCACGGGGGCGGGCCGGGCGGACGCCCTCGGCCATGGCCTTTTCCAGGGAGGCCAGCCGATCCTCCAGCGCCTCCTCGCCCTGCTCCCGCTCGGGATGGCACCCGCGCACGGCGCACAGCTCCAGCACGATCCGCTGCTGGGAGGACCACTTCATGTCGTTCTCCGCCTGAATGAACAGCTCCATCAGCCGCATCAGCCGGGGCTGGGAGGCGGCCTGGGCCTGCTCCCTCATGCGCTCCGCGTCCTCCCGGGTGATTTCCAGGATGTCCTCCAGCCCCTCGCCGCAGGTGCGGGCCACCAGCAGCGCCCGCATGTGGCCGGTGACCTCCCGGGCGAACACCGCCGGGTCGCGGCCGTCCCGCATCACCTGGCCGATCATTTCGATGGCGCGGGCGGCCTGGCCGTCGATGAGGGCCTGGGCAAAGTCGAACAGGAACGACCGGTCGGAAGCGCCCAGCACCTCCCGCACCAGCGCCGCGGTGAGATGGCCGCCGCCGTAGGAGAGGCACATGTCCAGAATGCTCAGGGCGTCGCGCATGCCGCCCTCCGCGGCCCGGGCCACCAGGGACACGGCCTCGTCCTCCGTGCCGGTGTCCATGGAATCCAGCACCTGCCTGAGCCGCTTCTCGATGAGATGGGCCGGGATGCGCTTGAAATCGAAGCGCTGGCAGCGGGACAGGATGGTGGCGGGCAGCCGCTGGGGCTCGGTGGTGGCCAGGATGAACACGGCGTGGGCCGGGGGCTCCTCCAGGGTCTTCAACAGCGCGTTGAACGCGCCGGTGGAGAGCATGTGCACCTCGTCGATGATATACACCTTGTACCGCCCCACGGTGGGGGGATACTTCACCTTGTCCCGCAGGTCGCGGATCTCGTCCACGCCGTTGTTGGAGGCGGCGTCGATCTCCACGATGTCCAGGTTGTTCTCGCCGGACAGCTGCACGCAGGCCGCGCAGTGGCCGCAGGGCTCGCCGTTTTCCGGCTCCAGGCAGTTGATGGCCCGGGAGAGCACCTTGGCGGTGGAGGTCTTGCCGGTGCCCCGGCTGCCGCAGAACAGGTAGGCGTGGGCGATGCGGCCGGAGGTGATCTGGTTGGTCAGGGTGGTGACGATGCGCTCCTGGCCCACGAAGTCGCGGAAGAATTCGGGCCGCCACTTGCGGTAAAGCGCCTGATAACCCATGCTCCATCGCCACCCGTCCACAAAATCTCTTTATAGCATACCACGTTTTCCGAGGATTGTAAATCGGAAAATTCGGAAGGGCAAAAGGCTTGATTCAACCAACGGTTGAATGCCGGCGGGTCGGTGTCAACTGCGGCTCCATTGCGCCGGATCGGCGATTATGCTATCATAAGCCCATCGGATCCGAGCAAAAAACAACGCGAGGAGCGTGATCTTATGAGCATTACCGCTGAACAGATGGGCGTCATCATCAAAGAACAGAGGAAAAACCGGAGCCTCACCCAGCAGGACCTGGCCCAGGCCACGGGGGTGAGCGTGCAGGCCGTGAGCAAGTGGGAGATCGGCCAGTCGCTGCCGGACGTGACCCTGCTGCCGGACATCGCGGACTGCCTCGGCCTGTCCCTGGCCGCGCTGTTCGGCCGGGAGGAGCCCCAGGCGGAGACCGCTGAAGCCGCGCCGCTCTTCCCCGACGACAACAGGCTGCGGGTGGCCCAGTTTTTCGGAAGCCGGCTGCTGAAGGCCGACGGGCAGACGCTGGATACGCCGCCCATCCCCCTGGCCATCGAGGAGGCGCTGAAAAGCGGGCTCAGCGAGGACCAGCGGCGGCGGCTGGTCCTCACCGTGGAGATCCTCGGCCCGGCCCGCATCGAAGGCGCGGTTCAGGGCGACATGCGCGTCGGAGGCCAGGCGCTGTGCGCGGGCGACATCCAGGGGGACCTGGAGGCGCTCGGAAGCGTCGAGTGCCGGGGCGTGATCCAGGGCGACGCCAGCGCCGGCGGAAGCCTCACCTGCGGCGGCGACATCCAGGGGCACGCCAGCGCCGGCGGCCATCTGGAATGCCGGGGCGACATCCAGGGGCACGCCTCAGCCGGCGCGGCCCTTACCTGCGACGGCGATATCCAGGGCAATGCTTCAGCCGATGGCAATCTGACCTGCGGCGGCGACATCAACGGCGACG
>CADARO010000301.1 GCA_902790345.1 uncultured Eubacteriales bacterium
CTACCTGACCATGGCCATCGCCATCAGCTGCGTGTTTTATTATACCTGGCTGCATTTGCAGTTCGTGCGCGAGCACGAGGACGCGCTGGTGACCGGGCAGAGGGTACAGCAGATGCTCAGCCAGATCAAGCCCCATTTTCTGCACAACGCGCTGACATTGATCATCGATCTGTGCGACACGGCCCCCCAGAAGGCCAAGGAGGCCACGGTGGAGTTCTCCAGGTATCTGCGCGGGAACATGGAATCCATCGACAGGACCGGCCCGATCTCCTTCGAGAAGGAACTGGAGCACACGAAGCTCTATCTGGACATCGAGCAGATGCGCTTTGCGGGCGATTTACAGGTGCGTTACGACATCGCCTGCACAGGCTTCAGCCTTCCGGCGCTGACGGTGGAGCCGCTGGCGGAAAACGCGGTGCGCCACGGCGTTCGCGAAAAGCCTGACGGCAGGGGTACGGTGGTCATCGCCACTCGCGAAACGCCGGATGGCTATGAGATCACCGTGACGGACGACGGGCCGGGCTTCGATCCCGACCGGTTGCCGGAGGACGGACAAATGCACGTGGGCATCGCCAACGTGCGGGAAAGGCTTCGCCAGATCGTCGATGGCTCGCTGGAATATCGATCTGCGCCCGGCGAAGGCACCGCCGCGATCATACGCATACCAAAGCAATAGGAGGATGGCCCCATGCTGATTTTCGCGATCGACGATGAAAAGAGCGCCCTGCGGGTGCTGCACAACGCCATCGCCCAGGCGGCGCCTCAGGCCGGGATCGACGATTTCTCCCTCGGCACCGACGCGCTTCGGGCCATGGAGGAGGAGCAGAAGCGCCCGGACGTGGTTTTCTGTGACATTCGCATGCCGCAGCTGGACGGGCTGGCGCTGGCGGCGAGGATCAGGACGGCTTCGCCGGGGACGAAGGTGGTGTTCGTCACGGCCTATTCCGAGTATGCCTACGACGCGTTCCAGCTGCACGCCAGCGGATATGTGATGAAGCCCGTGACCGCGGAAAGTATCCGGGTGGAACTGGATAACATCGCGCCCCCACCCCGGATGCCGGACGGGCTGTGGGTGCGCTGCTTCGGCAACTTCGAGGTGTTTTGGGAGCGACAGCCGCTGCGCTTTGCCCGCCGCCAGACCAAAGAGCTGCTGGCCTACCTGATCGACCGCGAGGGAGCCCTTTGCACCACGGAGGAGATCATCGGGGTGCTGTGGGAGGACGAGCTTGACATGGCCGCCGCGAAAAACCGGCTTCGCCAGCTCATCATGGACATGAAAAAGGCGCTGTCCGCCATCGGCATGGAGGAGATACTGGTGCGCAGAAACAAGCAGCTGGCCGTGCGGCCGGATCGGATCCCCTGCGATTATTACCGGATGCTGGCCGGGGATATGCAATCAGTGAACGCGTGGCGCGGCGAATACATGACCCAGTACAGCTGGGCGGAGATGACGGGGGGACGACTTCACTTTCGCAAGTAGGCGAAAGAAAAATGTTAAGATTATATGAAGAAGGGATCAAACCCTTCTTTTTTTGTAGAGAAGGGATTGGTTTGTTACGCCTTTGTACGCCCCGTGCCCTATAATGCTTAAATAGGATAATGGGTGTTTAATAACCATCAGGAGGTACTTATGATGAATAACATGAAAAAATTGATGGTCGTTCTGCTGACCGTGGCCCTGCTGCTGATGGCGATGCCGGTGCTGGCCGAGGAGGCGGCCCCGGAGGTGCAGAGCTCTATCGTCGATACCCAGAAGCTGGACGCCAGCTACACCCTGGCGCTGAACGCCATCAACGCCGAGGACTATGACACGGCGAAGGAATACCTGAGCGTGTGCTTCGCGTACTGCGACCCGCAGACCAATCCCGCCATGTACGCGGACCTGCTTTTAAAGCGCGCCTGCATCGACGTGATCGAGGAGAAGATCGACATGGCGCTTCTGAACCTGGACGCGGCCATCCGCGTGCAGCCGGACCTGGCGGACGCGTACCTGGTGCGCACGCAGGTGTACGCGGCCCAGGGCAACGTGGATGCGGCCATCGAGAGCCTGGAGAAATATATCGAACGGACCCAGGATACTTCCCTGTATGAAACGGTGGCTCAGCTGAACGAAGCGAAGGGCGACATCGAGGCGGCCC
>CADARO010000302.1 GCA_902790345.1 uncultured Eubacteriales bacterium
AACGGCGACGGCAAGATCAGCTACATCATGATCGAGGGCGACCCCGAGAACATCGACGCCCAGTACCGCACCGTTTTCTCCATCAAGTACCTGACCGACGCGGGCTACGAAGTGGAATGCCTGGACGACCAGGTGGGCAACTGGGACCAGACCAAGGGCCAGGAGCTGTGCGCCAACGCCCTGAGCAAGTACGGCGATAAGATCGAAGTCGTGTTCTGCAACAACGACGGCATGGCGCTGGGCGCCGCGACCGCCATCGAGACCGCGCAGCGCAAGGTCGGCGAGGACATCTACCTGGTTGGCGTTGACGCGCTGCCCGAGGCCGTCGATCTGATCAAGGCCGGCGACATGACCGGCACCGTGCTGAACGACCACATCGGCCAGAGCCATGCGGCTGTGGACGTGGCTGTGAAGCTGCTCAAGGGCGAAGAGATCCAGAACTACTACTGGGTTGACTACGTGATGGTCGACAAGGCCTACGCCGAAGCCAACTATTGATCCCTCGCTCTCCATGAACGAATGATCGAAAAGGTGGGTGAGCCAACACCTGGCTCACCCACTTTTTCAGGAATGAAGAATGAATAATGAATAATGAAGAATTAATAGTCAACAAATGCCCCTGAGCGCCATAAAATCATTATCATTCCAATCATTATTCATTATTCATTGTTCATTATTCATTCTCACATTGTACATTGTGCATTGTTCATTGTCTTTCGCACAGCGCCCGGCAGCGGACGCCGTGCGAAGGGCACTGCAACATTTAAGAAAGGGGGGCATGCTCCCATGTCCGAATACGTTCTGGAAATGACGGACGTATGCAAATCCTTCCCCGGCGTCAAGGCGCTGGACCACGCGCAACTGAAGCTCCGCCCCGGCAGGGTGCACGCGCTGATGGGCGAAAACGGCGCGGGCAAATCCACGCTGATGAAGTGCATGTTCGGCATCTATAAGATGGACGAGGGGCAGATGAAGCTGGACGGCCAGCCCGTCACCATCCACGATCCCATGGACGCCCTGCGCAAGGGCATCGCCATGGTGCACCAGGAGCTGCAGCCCATCCCGGCGCGCACCGTGGGCGAAAACATCTTCCTGGGCCGCTATCCGCTCAAGAAGTTCCTGGGCTTCATCAATATCGTGGACCACAAAAAAATGTACGCCGATACCGCCGAGCTGCTCAAAAAGGTGCGCATGAGCTTTGACCCGCATCAGAAGGTGGGCGAACTGAGCGTATCCCAGATGCAGTCGGTCGAGATCGCCAAGGCCGTCTCCGCCAACTGCCGCGTGCTGATCCTGGACGAGCCCACCAGCTCGCTCACCGCCAACGAGGTCGAGGCGCTGTTCCGCATCATCGAGGACCTCAAGGCCGAAAACGTGGCCATCGTGTACATCAGTCACAAAATGGATGAGATATTGCGCATCGGCGACGACGTGACCATCATGCGCGACGGCAAGTACATCGGCACCTGGGAGGCCAAGGACCTGACCACCGACAAGATCATCACCCAGATGGTGGGCCGCGAGCTGACCAACCTGTATCCGCCCAAGGCCAACGTGCCGGGCGAGGTGGTGTTTGAGGTCAAGGATTTCACCTCCATCAATCCGCGTTCCTTCCGGAACGTCAATTTCCAGCTGCGCCGCGGCGAGATCCTGGGCGTAGGCGGCCTGGTGGGCGCGCAGCGCACCGAGCTGATGGAGGGCATATTCGGCATCCGCAGCCACAGCAAGGGCCAGATCTTCTACAAGGGCAAGGAAATGCATATCAGCCGCCCCAAGGACGCCATCGACCAGGGCATCGCCCTTTTGACCGAGGACCGCCGCGGCAGCGGCATCATGGGCGTGCTCAGCGTGGCCGACAACATCTCCATCGCGTCGCTGAACAAGTACCTGGATTACGGCATCGCCATCAACAGCAAAAAGGTGGAGCAGCTGGTGCAGGACAACGTGCAGAAGATGAACATCAAAACGCCCTCCTCCAAAACCCTGATCAAGAGCCTGTCCGGCGGCAACCAGCAGAAGGTGCTGGTAGGGCGCTGGCTGGCCAACAATCCCGACGTGCTGATCCTGGACGAGCCCACGCGCGGCATCGACGTGGGCGCCAAATACGAGATCTACTGCATCATCGCC
>CADARO010000303.1 GCA_902790345.1 uncultured Eubacteriales bacterium
ACGCGCCGGAATGATTAAGGAGGTTTTATCATGAAACAGCTTATCCGTGCCATCACCCTGATCGCGCTCGTCTCGCTGTTCTTCACCTGCGCCTTCGCCGAGGGCGGCTCCTTCGAGGAGCTCGTGGCTCAGCGCCAGGAGCTGGACCGCCAGGTGATCGCCGCCGGCATCGGCTCCTTCACCATCGGACAGGGCACCTTTGAGGTCGGCGTCGACCTGCCGGCCGGCAGCTACCGCGTGGAAACCAAAGTGATGACCGCCATCTCGGTGTACGAGGCCGCCCCCATCGAGGACGCCGAGCCCCTCGCCGAATACACCGTCGCCCAGAAGGAACCCCTGGAGGAGTTCGTGCTGGCCGAGGGCAACGTGCTGGTGATGACCGGCTCCCAGATGACCTTCACCGTGCTATCCATCGAGGGCGACCCGGTGGAAGGCTCCCTCGAGGAGCTGCAGGCCCAGCGCCAGGCGCTCACCGAGCAGCTGACCGCCTCCGCCGACTACGCCACCCTCAAGTCCGCCCACGGCACCTACACCGTCGGCATCGATCTGCCCGCGGGCACCTACTCCACCAGTAATCCGCCCATGACCGTTGTGGGCATCTACAACGGCGACCCCCACGTGGACGAGAATCTGGCCACCATGTACACCGTGACCGCCAAGGAGCCCGTTGAGAAGTTCACGCTGGAGGAGGGTCAGATCCTGGTCATCGACGGCATGACCGAGATCGAGATCAGCACCTTCATCGGCCTGAAATTCTGATAGTCTCCGCCATCCCCTGCGCGCCGCCCCAGGCGGCGCGCCGTATTATGTATGAAAGGATCAATCGCCCCATGAGCATCATCACCATCGTCGGCGCGGGCATGATGGGCACGGCCATCGGCTATCCCGCCGCCGGAAACGGCCACGAGATCCGCCTGGTGGGCACCCCGCTGGACGACGCCATCATCGACCACGCCATCGCCACCCACACCCACCTGACCATGAAGCGCCCCATCCCGGAGGGCTTCAAATTCTACCATTTCTCCGAGCTTGAAAAGGCCATGGACGGCGCGGAGCTGATTGTGAGCGGCGTATCCAGCTTCGGCGTGGAGTGGTTCTCGGAGACCATGCTGCCCCTCATCCCGGAGGACATGCCCATCCTGGGCGTCACCAAGGGCATGGTGAACCTGCCGGACGGCTCCCTCATCTCCTATCCCGAGTACTACCGCACCAAGCACCCCGGCCGCCGGATGCGCCTGTGCGCGGTGGGCGGCCCCTGCACCAGCTACGAGCTGGCCGACCACGATCCGACCGAAGTCTGCTTCTGCGGCGACGAGCCCGCGCTGCTGCGCTGGATCAAGAGCCTGTTCGAGTGCGACTACTACCACATCAGTCTCTCCACCGACGTGCGCGGCGTGGAGTGCGCCGTGGCCATGAAGAACGCCTACGCCCTGGGCGTCACGCTGGCGGTGGGCCTGGCGGAAAAACGGGACGGCAAAATCGGCTCGCTGCATTACAATTCGCAGGCGGCGCTGTTCGGCCAGAGCGCCAGGGAGATGAAGCGCCTGCTCTCGTACATGGGCGCGCGCGAGGACAGCCTGATGCTGGGCATCGGCGACCTGTACGTGACGGTATACGGCGGGCGCACCCGCAAGATCGGTACGCTGCTGGGCCGCGGCTTCACATTCGACGAGGCGATGGAGGAGCTCAAGGGCGTCACGCTGGAATCCATCGTGATCGCCACGCGCTCGGCGCGGGCCGTCAAAAGAAAGATCGCCCTGGGCGAGCTGCGGGCCGAGGACTTCCCGCTGCTGATGCACATTTACGAGATCATTGTGGAAAAGAAACCCGTGCATGTGCCCTGGGCGCAGTTTGAAACCGAATCCATCGGATAAGCGGACCGGCCATTATGGAAAGGAGAAACTGAAATCAGCGCCGTTTTTTTCGGCAGGCGCAGGACGCCGCCCGTCCTCCTTTTTACGGCGCGCCGCGGACGGTCCGGATATCCGGGGGGAATTCGGTCACGGTGATCGCGTCGTTGCTTCTGATGTCCGGTATGTCCTTCACTTTTTTCAGGTATGCGTCGAACAGCTCCAGATGGCATCTGCACAGATTCTCATGCATACTATCCGCATCAAGCTTG
>CADARO010000304.1 GCA_902790345.1 uncultured Eubacteriales bacterium
GGACGTGGCAAAATAGGCGCAGAGCTTATCCTCAATGGCGCTGCGCACTTCGTCGCGGGAAATTTCAGTGATCATAGGAAAAACCTCCGTGGTGACAGTCCCCTTTGAAAGCCGCTTCGCAAGGGGCTAAATAGTTAACATATATACAATGCAGGAGAATACCGCATTTTGTCAACAAAGTCAAGTCATGGAAACGGTTTCATTTGCACAGAAAACGAGGCGGCCTGACCTTCTCAGGCCGCCTCGTTCAGATTCAGATCTCGGTTCCCTTGGGAACGACGGTGGGCAGCTTGGGGCTGCCGATCAAAACGGATGCTGGGGAGAACTTACAGGCCTTATCGGCGATCACGCAGCTCAGCTCTGCGCCTTCGCCCACGTCGCAGCCCTTCATGATGATGCAGTCGCGCAGCTTGGCGCCGGGGGCCACATGCACGCCGGAGAAGATGATGCAGTTTTCCACGTCGCCCTCGATGATGCACTTGTCGCCCACCAGGCTGTTGACGGAACGGGCCGTCTCGCCGTAATAGGTGCTCACATCCTCGTGGGTCTTGGCGCGGACGGGGCGGCCGGCCGGGAACATCTGGCGGCGGTTCTCCGCCTTCAGCATATCGCGGCTGACCTGATAGTATTCCTCCACGCTGCGGATGCTGTTGGCATAGCCCTCGTGGACGTAAACCGTCATCTTGCCGCCGCGGCTGAGGAACAGGGTGATGGCGTCGCGGTGGAAGAGATAGTGGTTGTTGGCGCGGCAGTAATCCATCAGCTCCAGCAGGATGTCCTTGCGGAAGATGTAGGCCTCCAGGGAGGGCAGGCCGTCGCCGGCACCGCGGCGATACAGATTCAGGCCGTTGACATAGCCGTCCGGACCCACATTGAAGCGGTGGTGGACGCCCATGGGATCGTGATCCATGCAGATGGCCAGCGCGTCGGCGTCGGACTCCTCATACTTCTGGATGGCGGCGGCCAGATCGATGTTGGCGGCAACACTGCCGAGCATCAGGATCACGTTTTCCGCACTGCTGTCCCGCAGATAGGAGCCGACCGCGTTCAGGGCTTCCATGGTGCCGTTGTAGTTGCCGTTGTGGTACTGGGGCAGGCCGAAGGGAGGCAGCATACGCAGACCGCCGCTGCGGCGGCTCATATCCCAGGCCTTGCCGCTGCCGATGTGGTCCAGCAGGGACTGATAGTCACGCTGCATGATGACGCCCACATCCAGCACGCCCGCATTGCGCAGGGAGGAAAGGGGGAAGTCGATCAGACGATAGCGCCCGCAGAAGGGCAGAGAGGCGGCGGTACGGTTGGCCGTCAGCTCGCGCAGCTCCGGCTCTTCCCGGTAGGCAAAGATAATACCCTGATACTTTCTCATGGCTTAAACCTCCTCGCCCGTATAGATCATGGCCGCGGCCGGAACCACAGCGCCTTGACGGATCGTGATGTTGGGACCGCAGGTGGCGACGCCCCAGCCGTCGGTGCCGTCGGGGGCGGCGCCCACATGGGCCCCGGGCTCGATGACCGTGTTCTCGCCGACGATGGCGTATTCCACCACAGCGCCCTTCTTGACCACGGCGCCGGGCATCAGCACGCTGTAGAGGACCTTTGCACCCTCTTCCACAACGACCTCGGGAGAGAGGACGGAGTTTTCCACATGGCCGTCGATCTCGCAGCCCTCGGTGATGATGGAGTGGATGATCTGCGCGTGCTCACCGGCATAGTGGGGCGGGCAGACGGGGGTGCGCGCGCCGATGGGCCAGCTGGGATCGTAGAGGGTGATGAGCGTGGTGGAGAGCATATCCATGTTCGCATCCCAGAGGGAGGTGATGGTGCCCACATCGCGCCAGTAGCCGTCAAAGCGGTAAGGCCAGAGCTTCTCGCCCGCGTTCAGCATGGCGGGGATGATGTTCTTGCCGAAGTCGTTGGAGGAATTGGGATCCGCCGCATCGGCTTCCAGATACTGCTTCAGCTTTTTCCAGTTGAAGATGTAAATGCCCATGGAGGCCAGATCGCTCTTCGGATGCTTGGGCTTCTCCTCAAATTCGCAGACGTAGCCGTTCTCGCCCACGTTCATGATGCCGAAACGGGTGGCCTCCTCCATGGAGACCTGCAGCACCGCGATGGTGC
>CADARO010000305.1 GCA_902790345.1 uncultured Eubacteriales bacterium
TCACCGTCAACAACAACGGCGGCGGTGACATGAGCGACGAGCAGGCCGAGAACATGAGCCGCACTCTGCGCGACGCCATCGACGCGCGCGTTGCCGAAGACCTGTACAATTATCGCCGCATGGGCTACTACGGCGGCGCGTTTGCCTAACAATCAGGGCGGCCCCCCAAAGGAGGCCGCCCTGAACTATTCACTTATCGTCATAATGACCGCCGCACTGGTAGATCACGAGTTTTTCTTCTTCGATGAAGTAAATCAGGCGGTCTTTCTTGTTGATGCGGCGGCTCCAGCATCCAGACAGGCTGCCGGTCAGAGGTTCAGGAAGCCCTTCGCCTTCATCGGCACGTCCGGAACGGCGCATCTCCTTGATGAGCCTGTTCACCTTGCGCGCGCCGGCCTTGTCGTTTTCGATGTACCATTGATATTCTTCCCAGCTGTTTCGTGTCCATTCAAGGTTGAGCATTTCAAACCTCGATGATGTCGTGATGAACGATCTCTCCGTTTTTGTATTGCTCTATCGATTCGTGAAGACGGCGCTGATTCTTCTCCGACCAGAATGGGTCAGCCTGGACTTCAAAAGGCAGTCCGTTCCTCATCCTGACCTGAGCGAGAAACATGCGAATGCCTGTGGCAAAATCGATCCCCATTGAACTGAAAATGTTTTCTGTATCTCGTTTTAAATCAGCAGGGATCCGGGCTTGGACAACAACACTGTCAGTCATTTGAATCACGCTCCTTTATTTGTATTGTATCACAGTACAAATAAAATACAACAGCAAGTTATTAACGAGGTGATAAACAATGCCTAGCTATGCGACATTCTCTCCCGCCCGTGCGCCCACTTCGGTCGACCGGTCGCGCGAAGTGCGCGTCATCGGCACGGAGTTCGGCGACGGCTACGAGCAGACGCAGGCCGATGGGCTGAATGCGCTGCGCGACAAGCTGACGGTCAAGTGGGACAACCTTACGATCGCCCAGACAAACAGTATTGATGCTTTCTTCCAGGCTCGCTATGCAGTGCCGTTCAACTGGACGCCGCCGCAGCAGTCGATCCAGAAGCTGTGGCGCTGTACCACTTGGAGCGTCGCTTATGTGGAGCGCCACGCCAGCGTGTCGGCTACGCTTGAGGAGGTCTTTGCATGACCTCGTTGCTGAGCCGCGAGGCGCAGAGCCTGAATCCCTCGTCGGTGATCCACCTGTTCACGCTTGACGCCTCGAACGTGGGCGGAGCAATCCATCGTTTTTGCACCGAACGCGAGGCTGACGGATCTCCCGTCATGTTCGGCGGCAATCAGTTCCCGCAGATTTCCGTCAAGACAGAAGGCTTTGAGTGGAACAGCGATGGTACGCTGCCGCGCCCCAAAATGAGCGCGTCGGCACTGAACGACACGTTTTATTCCCTCATCGTGCTAACCAACGGCGCGCAGGGGGCGCTGCTGCTTCGCGAACGCACGCTGGCCAAGTTCCTCGACGGGCACGAATACGGCGGACGCGGTATTAAGTTCAGCAGCGATTTGTACATCGTCGATCGCGTCACCACGCTGACAAAAAGCCTTGTCACGCTGGAACTCATCACGCCGCTTGACCTGCCCCGCTGCGAACTGCCCGCCCGCGTCGCCCTGCGCGACATGTGCCCGTGGGTGTACCGCTATCGCAGCGGCAATTCGTGGGTGTACGACCAGACTGGCAACGCCTGCCCGTACACCGGCAGCAAGTGCTTCGACAAGTTCGGCCAGTCGTGTGATCCGGCCGATGATGCCTGCGGGCACACGCTGAGCGACTGCGTGCGCCGATTCGGCACGCGAAAGGCCCTGCCGTATGGCGGATTTCCCGGCTTGGCGCGCACAAGGAGCTGATTCTCATGGATTTCGATAAGTATTACCCGGCTATCGCTGCCCACGCTGCGGCGGAATATCCCAAAGAAGCCTGCGGGATCATCACCGACGAAGGTTATCTGCCGATGCTCAACGTGGCCGAGGATCCGCAGGAGCATTTTGCCCTGCCGGCGGCCGTGCTCGATAAGATGCCCGGCGCGCTGGCGATCGTCCACAGCCATCCGGACGGCCCTGACGCGCCGAGTGCGTCCGACATTGCCGGACAAATGAACAG
>CADARO010000306.1 GCA_902790345.1 uncultured Eubacteriales bacterium
ATGCCATCTTAATGCGCTGCCGATTATTTTATCTTCCCTTTTATGCGATATGTGCTATAATACACAGAATAACAGCAGATAGGGAGGTGGGGCGTATGTCGGAACAGGAGCGGATATTGGTGTGCGTCTCAGCCTCGCCCACCAACGCCGATGTCATTCGCCGGGCGGCGGCGCTTTCGGATGCCATGGGCGCTGAGCTGATCGCTGTCTACGTGGAGGATGTGGAGCTGCGCGACGAGGCGCAGGCCCGGGCGGTGCACGACCACCTGAGCCTGGCGGAGAAGCACGGCGCCATGCTGACGACCATCTATGGCAACGACCCCGCCACGGCCATCGCCGAATACGCCCGGGTCAGCGGCATCACCAAGATCGTGCTGGGCAAGAGCCCCGGGCGGCGCACGCGAGACACGCTGATGGCCCGGCTCAACGAGCTGGCCCCGAATGTGGAGATCATCATCATTCCCAACCGCCTGACCGCGGACACAAATCCCTCCCGGCTGTTTCGATTCCTGGGCAGGGAGCGCTTCTCCTTCGGGGATTTGGCGAAGACCGCGCTGATCCTGGCCGCCTGCACCGGCGTGGGCTTTTTGTTCTCCAGCATCGGCCTGGCCATCACCAACGTGGTGCTGATTTATATCCTGGGCGTGATGGGCGTGGCGCTCACGACCACAGGCTACGTATACAGCCTGCTGTCCTCACTCCTCTCCGTGCTGGTGTTCAACTTCTTCTTCACCGAGCCCTTCTACTCGCTGCGCTCCAGCCCGGATTACCTCGCCACCTTCGCGGTGATGTTCACCGCGGCGCTGCTGTCCAGCTCGCTGACCAGTCGTATCAAGGCCCAGTCCATCCAGACGGCGAACAAGGCCTACCAGACGGAGGTGCTGCTCTCCACCAGCCAGCTGCTGCAAAAGGCGGACGACAGGCGGGCAATACTGGAGGTCGTGCAGCGGCAGCTGAGCCGGCTGCTGGAGCACAGCGTGCTGTGCTACGATTCGGATCTCGACGCGCCTGCGCTCTGCGCCATCGAGCAGGATGGCGGGTTCGAGGGGATCGATCTGGCTGGTGAACGCCGCGTTGCCCGGTGGGTGCGCGAGAACGCCAAGCACGCGGGCCGCACGACCCATATGTTCCCGGAGGCCAGATGCCTGTACATGGCCGTGCGCAGCGAAGGCCGCGTCTGGGCCGTCATCGGCATACGGGCGGACAACAGTCCTCCCATCGACGAATACCGAAAAAACCTGATGATCTCCATACTGGACGAGTGCGCCCTGGCGGTGGAGAAGGACCACATGACCCGCGAGAAGCAGCGCATGGAGGAAAACGCCCGCCAGGAATCGCTGCGGGCCAACCTACTGCGCTCCATCTCCCACGATCTGCGCACGCCCCTGACCAGCATCTCCGGCAACGCGGCCATCCTGATGGAGAACCAGGGACAGCTGAGCGAGGCGAGCCTCAAGCGGCTGTACACCTCCATCTATGACGACGCCATCTGGCTCAACGGCTTGGTGGAAAACCTGCTGACCATCACCCGCACCGAAAACGGCACCATGAAGCTGAACTTGCAGACGGAGCTTGTGGCGGACACCGTGGAGGAAGCCCTGCGGCACATCGACAGGGAAGCCGCTCATAAGCAGATCATGACAGACCTGCCGGAGGAGATGCTGCTGACTCGGATGGATGCGGGGCTGATCGTGCAGGTGCTGGTGAACCTCCTGAACAACGCGGTGAAGTATACGCCGGAAGGGGCGAGGATCATCGTCGGCGTCCGGAGGGAGGATGACATGGCGATAATTTGGGTGGAGGACGACGGCCAGGGTGTGCCGCCCGGGGATGAGGACCGTGTGTTCGACATGTTTTACACCGGCGTGAAGCGCTCCCCGGACAGCCGCCGGGGCATCGGATTGGGGCTGGCGCTGTGCAAGAGCATCGTGCAGGCCCACGGGGGCGAGATCGGCGTGAAAAACATCGAGCCCCACGGCGCGAAATTCTGGTTTACCCTTCCAATTATGGAGGTCGAAGGCTATGAACAATAAACCCCTGATACTGGTGGTGGAGGACGATGCGGCGGTGCGCAGCCTGATGGCGGTAACGCTGGACACCCAGGGC
>CADARO010000307.1 GCA_902790345.1 uncultured Eubacteriales bacterium
AGCGCGGCGCTGGCGCTGCTGCTGCACGCGGCCAGCGGGGCCATGATCAGCTGCGCGCTGGTGCTGGGCCTGTGCTGCTCGGCCACCTACGGCATCAATCCCATGCTGACCCAGCTCATTCCCATGGAGTATGAGAAGGCGGGTCGCGTGGGCCTGGTGGCCGGCATGAGCGATTGCTTCATCTATCTGGGTTCCTCGCTGGCGGGCGTGGTCACAGGAGCCATCAGCGACGCGGCGGGCTGGCCCGTGGTGTTCACGCTGTGGTGCGTGGTGGCGCTGGGCAGCATGGCCTTTGCGCTTCTGTCGGTGCGCGGCGGCAGGCGGCTGGAGCGGGGAAACGAATGAGGGGAGATGAGGGGATGATCGCGGTTGTGGCGGCCCTGGCCGAGCGAGACGGGAAGCTGCTCATCGCCCGGCGGCCGGATGACAGGCACATGGGCGGCAAGTGGGAGTTTCCCGGCGGCAAGCTGGAGAAGGGCGAGCTGCCCGAGGAAGCGCTCCGGCGGGAATTAAAGGAAGAACTGGGCGTGGACGCCGAAATCGGCTCCATCGCGGCAGCGATTCCCTACAGCTATCCGGAAAAGGACGTGCTGCTTTTGTTCTACAAGGCGCGGCTGCTGGGCGAGCCGAAGCCCATCGACGAGGCCGCGCTGGCCTGGGCGCGTCCGGAGGAGCTGCTGTGCTTCGATCTGGCTCCGGTGGACAGACTCATGGCGAAGAGACTGACAATTCAGACGTAAAAATGTACTTTTGAGACGAGAACCCTTTTCAAACGCCCCTTCTTTCGATATAATAAAGCCATCAAAAGGGAGCGCGGAAGCCGATGACGGCGGCGCGCTCCGCGGAAAGGCGGATTGAGAATGTGAATGGGCTGTTTGACGCTGTGGCCGCGTGGGGCAGCGCGCCGTGGATCGCCCTGGTGATCGTCGGCTATGCCCTGGTGGTGGTTGAAATGTACATTCCGGGCTTTGGCCTGCCGGGCATCAGCGGGCTGATCTGCCTGGTGGTGGGCATCTTCTTCCTCTCCGGGGGCAATGTGCTCACGGGCCTTCTGGTCACTCTGATCGTGGTGGCGCTTTTGTGCGTGGCGCTGTCGATCTCCATTCGCTCCGCGGCGCGGGGGCGGCTGGCCAAGTCGCGCTTCGTGCTGAAGGAGACCAGCACTTCTCCGGAGGAGCAGGACAACGCCCTGGGCTACTACGTGGGCAAAAAGGGCACGGCGAAGACCATCCTGCGGCCGGCGGGCGTGGCGGAGATCGAGGGCGTGAGGCTGAACGTGCTCACCGACGGCGATTTTATCGACGAGAACGCGAAGATCGTCGTTGAGCGTGTGGAAGGCAATCGGATTTTCGTCAGGATGGCTTCATGACGCCACGGAAAGCGACGGGTATCGAAAGTCCCTCGCGAAGATGAATAGGGAGGGGGTCGCATGGCAAAGTACGAAGCGACGATTCGCGGACACCGCCTGGCCGAGGTGCGGGCGGTGATCGAAAAAGAGATCCTGCACGGGAGCGTATCGGCCTCGCTCGAGGACGTGAGCGATTTCGAGGAGAACGGATCAGTGTGTTCGGTGCGGGTGTTTGAACGCTACAGCTGGATAGGCGGCAATCGCGTGAGCTTGAGCGTGACGCTGTTCCAGGGAGCGGGCAGTGAGAACGTGCGTCTCTCGGCCATCGCTTCAGGCGGTAGTCAGGCCATGTTTTTCAAGATCAATACCTTTGGAGAGCAGGCGTTTCTCGAGAGGCTCGAAAATGCCCTGAAGCATCTGTCATAACAGTGAACGAAGTCGGAGGAGGCAGTCATCATGGGATTTGAAGTTGCAACGCTGGTAATCATTCTGGTGCTGGTGGTTATTTTCCTGATTATTTTCCTGAACCTGGTTCCGCTGAGCCTGTGGATCTCGGCCACGGCGTCCGGCGTGCATGTGTCCATCGCCACGCTGGTCGGCATGCGGTTCCGCCGCATCAACCCCGCCCGCATCGTGCTGCCGCTGATCAAGGCCACCAAGGCGGGCCTGAAGGTGGACATGAACGAGATGGAAGCGCATCTGCTGGCGGGCGGCAACGTGGACCGCGTGATCAACGCGCTGATCGCTGCCGAATCCG
>CADARO010000308.1 GCA_902790345.1 uncultured Eubacteriales bacterium
ACGAGGTGGCCGTGGCGGCCTTCCTGCGGGACGAAATCCCCTTCGGCGGCATCGCCCGCCTGGTTCAGGCGGTGCTGGATCAAACCGAAAACCGGCCCGTCGCCCGCGTGGAGGACGTCTACGAGGCCGACCGCCTGGCCCGCGCCGCTGCCCAAAAACTGATGAGTCAAACTGGGATTCCTAATTCCTGATTCCAAATTCCTAATTCATTTCGGGGTGTTTCTATGTCAATTATCTACGCGATTCTCATGCTGGCCTTCATCATCATCGTCCACGAGCTGGGCCACTACACCGTGGGCCGGCTCTGCGACATCGGCATCGAGGAGTTTTCCGTGGGCTTCGGCAAAAAGCTGGTGCAGTGGAAGAAAAACGGCATTCTCTATTCCATCCGCCTGGTGCTGCTGGGGGGCTATGTGCGTTTCACCGGCGAGGACGAGGACAGCGACGATCCCCGCGCCTTCAACAATCAGGCGGTGTGGAAGCGCTTCCTGACGGTGCTGGCCGGCCCGGCGATGAACTTCGTGCTGGGCTATCTGGTGGCGGTGATCTTCCTGACGGGCTTCGGCATGTACACCGACGAGGTCCTGCCTCGGGTGGACGACCTGGTGCCCTCCACCCCGGCGATGGAGTCCGGCCTGACGCCGGGCGACGTGATCGTGTCGGTGGACGGCGAGGCCATCACCTACGATCAGGCGGGCTACGACCGCATGAAGGAAATCATGGCCACCCACACCCAGGGCGAGCCGCTGGCGCTGGTGGTAAAGCGCGGCGGGAATGAGGTGGCCATCGAGACCGGGCTCTATCGGGACGAGGAGTCCGGCGACTGGAAGATGGGCATCTACATGACCCAGGCCCGGGCGAAGATGGGCTTTTTCGACGCCGTGCGCTATGGCGGCACGCTGATGGTCACGCTCACCCGGGAGATGCTGGTCTCGCTCAAGAATCTGGTGTTCCACGGCGAGGGCCTCAATGAAGTCACCGGCACGGTGGGCATCGTGAGCGAGGTCAGCCGCACGGTGAGCCAGGGCTTCGACATGGTGCTGTACTGGATCCTCATCATCTCCACCAACCTGGGCATCGTGAACCTGCTGCCCCTGCCCGCGCTGGACGGCGGCCGGCTGGTGTTCCTCATCGTGGAGGGCATCCGCCGCAAGCCCGTGCCCCGGGACAAGGAAGGTCTGGTGCACCTGGTGGGCCTGGCGATGTTCTTTGTGCTGTTCATCGTGCTCACTTGGCACGACATCGCCCGCATCATCGCGGGATAATGGAGGAAAAAACATGACGAGACAGGTTATCGCGGGGGGCGTGAAGATTGGCGGCGGCGCGCCGGTGACGGTGCAAACCATGACTAACACGGATACCCGCGACTTGGAAGCGACTTCGGCGCAGATCAAGCGGCTGGCTCAGGCGGGCGCGGACATCGTGCGCGTGTCGGTGTTTGACGAGGCCTGCGCGGACAACGTGCGGGCGCTGGTGGACGCCAGCCCCGTGCCGCTGGTGGCCGATATCCACTTCGACTACCGGCTGGCCGTGCGTTCCATTGAAAACGGCATTTCGAAGCTGCGCATCAACCCCGGCAACATCGGCGGCGAGGCGCGGGTGAGGATCCTGGCGGACTGCCTGAAGGCGCATCATATCCCGGTGCGCGTGGGCGTCAACGCCGGTTCACTGGAGAAGGACATTTTGGCCAAATACGGCGGCGTCACCCCGGAGGCCATGGTGGAGAGCGCGCTGGGGCATGTGAAAATGCTGGAAAAGTGCGGCTTTTACGACGTGGTCATCTCCATGAAGGCCCCGGACGTGAAGCGCACCATCGAGAGCTACCGCCTGGCGGCCCGGACCTGCGAGTATCCGCTGCACGTGGGCGTGACTCACGCCGGCTCCGTGGGCATGGGGCAGATCAAGAGCGCCATCGGCATCGGCGCGCTGCTGGCGGACGGCATCGGCGACACCATCCGCGTGTCCCTCACCGGCGACCCGCAGCCCGAGGTGGCGGCGGGCATCGACATCCTGCGGGCGGTGGGCCTGCGGGGCGGCGTGGACGTGATCGCCTGCCCCACCTGCGGCCGCACCTGCATCGACGTGGAGGGCATCGCCCGCCG
>CADARO010000309.1 GCA_902790345.1 uncultured Eubacteriales bacterium
AAAACAGGCGGAAAGCCACGTTTGGGATATCCCATTCGTAACGATCCGCCTGCTTTCTCCCGCGCCTCTGTCCTGCCTTTGCGCGGCGCTTCGCGCCGCTCGACCGGCGAAGCCGGTCGCCCGGGAACGGCAGGCTGCCCCATTCCATCAACACGCGGAAGCCACTGAGATCGCCGCCCAACGCAGCATCGCGGATTGCTTCTTTGCAGCTTTCTTCTCAGAAGAAAGCGCGTTTCCCCTGCCTGTTTCGCGGAAATCCGGCGCTTTCTGTCCTAATTCACCCTTCGCATCATGGCGCTTAGAACGCGCATAGCATTAGCGTCTTTTCCCTGCGAAAAAACCTTTTAAAATCAGCGGCGGCTTATTGAAAAGTCGCCGCTTTTGAAGTAAAATAAAGTATCGGTTATTATATCTACCATCAAAGGAGGACGAAACATGAAGAAATTATTGGGCCTGCTGCTCGTGCTCGCGCTGCTGTGCTGCGCGGCCTTCGCGGAGGAAGCCGCTCCCGCGCTGCAAAAGAACCTGGTGATCCTCTATACCAGCGACGTGCACTGCGGCGTCGATCAGGGCTGGGGCTACGCCGGCGTGTACGCCGTCAAGGAAGCCCTCTCCGCCGATAACCATGTGATCCTGGTGGACGACGGCGACGCCATCCAGGGCGAGCCCATCGGCACCCTGGCCAAGGGCGAAGTCATCGTGGACATCATGGACGCAGTCGGCTACACCTACGCCATCCCCGGCAACCATGAGTTCGACTACGGCATGGACCGCTTCATGGAGCTGGCCGAAAAGGCCAGATACACCTATCTGAGCTGCAACTTCAACAAAGAGGGCGAATTGGTATTCGCGCCCTACAACATCGAAGAGTTTGACGGCGTGAAGGTTGCCTTTGTGGGTGTCACCACCCCGACGACCCTGCGCTCCTCCACACCCCGCTACTTCATGGACGGAAACGGCAACTACATCTACGGCTTCATGCAGGATGACGACGGCGAGGCCGTGTACGCCGCCGTGCAGAAGGCTGTGGACGAAGCCCGTGAATCCGGCGCCCAGTACGTGATCCTCATGGCTCACCTGGGCGATGAGGACGAATGCCGCCCCTGGCGGTATATGGATGTGATTGGCAACACGACCGGCATCGACGCCCTGCTGGACGGTCACAGCCATGATACCGAGCAGGTCATCATGAAGAACAAGAACGGCGAAGACGTTGTCCGCTCCGCCTGCGGCACCAAGCTGGAAAGCATCGGCATGCTGACCATCACCACGGACGGCAAGATCTCCTCCGAGCTGCTGCCCTGGAGCGCCTCCATCCCCGCGCCCAAGCTGCTGGGCCTGGATAACGCGGGCAGCCAGGCGGTGGCCGTCGCCTCTTCCGTGCTGAGCGAAAAGCTGAATGAAGTGGTGGCTTCCACCACTGTGGATCTGATTATCTATGATCCCGTAGCCAAGACGGACGACGGCAAGTCCGTGCGTATCATTCGCCGCACCGAAACCAATCTGGGCGACCTGTGCGCCGACGCCTATCTGGACCAGTCCAGCGGCGCTGACATCGCCATGATAAACGGCGGCGGCATCCGCGTGAACATCAACAAGGGCAACATCACCCTCAACGACATCCTCAAAGTGCATCCCTTCGGCAACAGCCTCACCGTGATCGAGGCCACCGGTCAGCAGGTGCTGGACGCGCTCGAATGGTCCGTGCATGCCATGCCCGGCGAGTTCGGCGGCTTTGACCAGGTGGCGGGCCTGACCTTCGAGGTGGACGCTACCATCCCCACCCCCTGCACCCAGGATGATCATGGCTTCTTCACCGGTATGGAAGAGGGCGTAGAGCGCCGCGTGCGCAACGTGCTGGTGGGCGGCGAACCCATCGATCCCGAAAAGACTTACAAGGTCGTTTCCCATGACTACCAGCTGCTGGAAAGCGGCGACGGCTACACCATGTTCAAGGGCTGCAAGGTGCTGCAGAAATCCGTCAAGCTGGATAACCAGGTGCTGATCGATTACATCACCGGCACCCTGGGCGGCGTCGTGAGCGAAGGCTATGAGAATCCCTACGGCCAGGGCCGCATCGTATCGGTGAACGCCGAGT
>CADARO010000310.1 GCA_902790345.1 uncultured Eubacteriales bacterium
ATCTACAAGTCCACCGACAATATGATGATCCAGCTGCTCAGGCAGAGCGGCGGAGGATACTCCACGCCGGAGGGGAAGATCGAGATCTTCAACGACGTGACCAGGAAGCACCTGCTGACGGTGAACGAGCATGTGAAGAACGGCGCTTTCTCCACCTTTAAGATCTCCAGCTATCCGGGCAACTTCCTGAACGCGGGGCAGTGCATCTTCGCCATCGATTCCACCGCCGGCGCTACCTGGATGGGCACCGACGCGCCCCTGATGGATATCGCACCGGACAAGGTGGTGCCCTTTGAAACGGTGGTGCGCCCGATCCCGCAGATCGATCCGGAGCATCCAAAAATGATCTCCCAGGGACCGTCCATCTGCGTGTTCAACAAAACCGATCCCCAGCAGGTGCTGGCCAGCTGGCTGTTCGCCCAGTACCTGATCACCAATGAGGTGCAGACGAGCTACGCCGAGACCGAGGGCTATGTGCCTGTCACCCTCAAAGCCCAGCAGACGCCGGAATACCAGGATTACCTGAGCCGCTCCGGCGAGGACAACGAAGAGCACTATTACGTGAAGATCGACGCCACCCGCCTGCTGCTCAGCCATACGGCGGATACCTTCGTGACGCCGGTGTTCAACGGCTCCGCTTCCCTGCGGGACGCCGCGGGGCAGATGATCGAGAATGTGACCAAGGCCACCCGGCGCAAGCAGGCGGTGAACGAGGAGAGCATCCCCAAAATGTACGAGGACATGATCTCCCTCTATCGCCTGAATTTGAGCGGCGAAGGCGGAGCCGCGGGCGCGGCGAGGGCGGAACTGGGGCCGCTCCCGGGCACGGCCGTGGCGCTGCTGGCGGCGCTGGCCGTCGCCTGGGCGCTGATCGGCGCGTATGTGCTCGCCCAGGCGGTCAAGGCGAAAAAGCATCGGAAAATAACATAAGCGTCATGTAATTGTTTACACCATCCAGTATAATAGGGGTAAATCCAAATAAGGAGGAGAATTATCATGAAGCGTATCATTACTCTGGTTCTGGCTGCCCTGATGGTCATGTCCCTGTTCGCCTTCGCGACCGCGGATGAGACCGCCGTCACCACCTACGAGGAGTTCGTCGCCGCCGAGGTGGACACCGAAGTCACCGTTGAGACCTACGTTCAGGCCAAGCAGGGCTGGTGGACCGACTCCAACTCCGGCGTGAGCCAGGCTTCCATCTACACCCAGTCTGAGGACGGCGCTTACTTCCTGTACAACCTGCCCTGCTCCGAGGAGGAGTACGAGGCCCTGGTTCCCGGCACCAAGATCCGCGTGACCGGTTACAAGGCCGAGTGGTCCGGCGAGGTTGAGATCGTGGACGCCACCTTCGAGATCATCGAAGACGCCGAGCCCTACGTGGCCGAGGCTGAGGACGTGACCGAGCTGTTCGGCACCGACGATCTGGCCGCGAAGATCAACCGCTTCGTCGCCGTGAAGGGCGCCACCGTGGCGGCCTCCAACGACAACGGCGCTCCCTTCCTGTTCAAGTGGGACGGCTCCGGCTCCGAGGGTGACGACCTGTACTTCAACGTCACCATCGGCGAGAACACCTACACCTTCACCGTCGAGTCCTATCTGTGCGGCCCCGACACCGAGGTTTACAAGAAGGTCATGAGCCTGGGCGTGGGCGATGTGATCGACCTGGAAGGCTTCCTCTACTGGTACGAAGGCCCCCAGCCCCACATCACCAACGTTGTGATGCCCGGCGAAGCCGCTGAATAAGCGAGCGCAGCAATCAAAAGAACCGCTTCCGGATTGGAGGCGGTTCTTTTTCGTATTGATGGGGCTTTTCGGTGCGTCACTTCTCCTGTTCCTTCTCCGCCTCCGCCATGGCCAGCAGCGCCTTCATGCGCCGCTCGGCGGTCTTGGGGTCCTCCACGAAGGGCTTCACGCCCACCACCGCGTCGGCGGGACAGATGCGCTTGTCACCGTTGTCCGCGTCCAGCAGCACGTAGCGGCTGTTGCCCATGCCCATCTCCTTCATGTAGGAGAGCTGGCGATGGCCGTGGCGGGTCTCGATGCGCTCCCGCAGGGCTTTGCCGTCCTCATCGCTGAGAGCGTAGATCAGAT
>CADARO010000311.1 GCA_902790345.1 uncultured Eubacteriales bacterium
TGATAAAGCGGATACTGTCGGTCCCGCATGGTCATTCCTCCGTCCTCTTTGACGAACTGACGATCTGCGCCGCGTAATCGGCCATCTTCATGCCGTGATTCATTGCGTACTGCTGCAAAGCCCTGTGCGCCTCCGGCTCGGTCAGGCCATGCCTGTGCATCAGCAGCCGTTTGGCCTTTTCGACGGTCTGCTTTTCGCTGCCGACCCGCTTGGGCAGCCGCATCTGATGCAGCTGGCTGAGCATCTCCACCGCGCCGATCACCGCCTGGCTGGAGGCCGGAAGCGCCAGGCGGAAGATCTCCGGCGCTTCGCAGCTTTCCAGCAGGGCGGGCTTTCCGATCAGCAGGATCTGAACGCGCTCCGCGTAATCCCAGAGCAATTCGTCGGGCTTGCAGTCGGGCAGGCCGCCGATCTGGATCACCACGCCGTCGTCGCAGGCGTTGATGGTCCTTCTCAGCTCGCTCCCCGACGCGCAGCACCGGAACACCGAAAAACCGGAAGAGGACAGCAGGCGGGAAAGCTGTTCCCGGCTCGTTCCCGAGGCGCTGGCAATGACGATTCTCGCCACGCTTCCTCACCTCCTCGTCTCTTTGTCCGGGGCTTTTGTCAGTACATCACGATATACCGGTCGATCTCCCATTTGCTCACATGCGTGCGGTAGGCGTCCCATTCCTTCCGCTTGCCTTCCACATACTGGGAAAGCACGTGCTCGCCCAGGGCGTCGCAGATCACGGGATCGGCCTGCAGGCATTCCACCGCCTCGATCAGCGTGCCGGGCAGGGACTTGATGCCCTTCGCTTCGCGGGTGGGCCCGTCCATCGCGAAAATGTTCTCGGTGATCTCGTCGGGCGGCGTCAGGCCCTTTTCGATGCCGTCCAGGCCGGCCGCCAGGCAAACCGCCATGTTCAGGTACGGATTGCAGGTGGGATCGGGGCAGCGCAGTTCGACGCGCGTTCCCATGCCGCGGGCGGCGGGGATGCGGATCAGCGCGGAGCGGTTGCTCGCGCTCCAGGCCAGGTAGCAGGGCGCTTCATAGCCCGGCACCAGGCGCTTGTAGCTGTTCACCAGCGGATTGGTGACGGCCGCCATGCCGCGCACGTGGGCGAGGATGCCGGCGATGAAGGAATAGGCTTCCTTGGAGAGGCCGCGCTTGTCGGCGGGATCGGCGAACACGTTTTTGCCGTCCTTGAACAGGCTCATGTTGGTGTGCATGCCGCTGCCGTTGATGCCAAACACCGGCTTGGGCATGAAGGTGGCGTGCAGGCCGTTCTTCTGGGCCAGGGTCTTCACCGCCAGCTTGAAGGTCATGATGTTGTCGGCGGCGGTCAGCGCGTCGGCGTACTTGAAGTCGATCTCGTGCTGGCCGGCGGCCACTTCGTGATGGCTGGCTTCGATTTCAAAGCCCATCTGCTCCAGCGCCATGCAAATCTCCCGCCGGGTGCTCTCGCCGTGGTCCAGCGGGCCCAGGTCGAAGTAGCCCGCCTCGTCGCCGGTGGTGGTGGTCGGCCGACCCTGCTCGTCGGTCTGGAACAGGAAGAACTCGCACTCCGGACCCACATTGAAGCTGTAGCCCATGTCGGCAGCCTTTTTCAGGATGCGCTTCAGCGTGCCGCGAGGATCGCCCGTAAAGGGCGTGCCGTCCGGGTTGTACACGTCGCAGATCAGGCGCGCCACCTTGCCGTGCTGGGGCCGCCAGGGCAGTATGGCGAAGGTGTCCAGGTCGGGCCGCAGGTACTGGTCCGATTCGTTGATGCGGACAAAGCCCTCGATGGAGCTGCCGTCGATCATGATCTCGTTGTTCACGGCCTTCTCGATCTGGCTGGCCGTGATGGCCACGTTTTTCAGCTGGCCGAAGATGTCGGTAAACTGCATGCGGATGAACTCCACATCGCCGTCCTTGACGAGCCTGATGATGTCTTCCTTCGTGTACTTGCTCATAATCACACCTCCGAAATAAAAAAGGGGCAAGGGGCCGCATAAACACGACTCCCTTGCCTTGTCACGCGAAAAGCATAGCATACCGTCGGGCAGACTGTCAAGAGGTTTTGAATGCAAAATGAATTAGAAATGCGGTTATG
>CADARO010000312.1 GCA_902790345.1 uncultured Eubacteriales bacterium
GGCGGTGGTGCTGGCGCTGGCGTTCGCCGTCGGGGCGGTGGCCGCCCGGATGATGTTCACGCTGGTGGACGTGCGCGGCGACGGCATGTCCGGCGCGCTCATCGGCGGCGACGTGGCGCTTTGCGTGAAGGCCTCCGCGCCGATGCTGGGCCGCAGCCCCGGGCGGGGAGACCTGGCGCTGATCCGCTATACCGAGAGCGGCATGAACCGCGAAACGGTGCGCCGCGTGGTGGGCACGGCCGGGGACGTCATCTCCGTGGAGCCCGACGGCCATGTGACCCTGAACGGCGAGCCCCTGGCGGAGAGCTACGCGGCCTATCGCGTGGAGAGCGATTGGACCGGCGTCGGCGAGGCGCGCCCCGGCGGCGCGCTGGAAAACCCGTTCGCGGACGGGGAATATGATTATACCGAGGAACCCGCCCAGCCCGAGGCGGTGACGCAGGGGGACGATCTGGATTACCCGCTGACGGTGCCCGAGGGCAGGCTGTTCGTGCTTTGCGACAATCGGGAAAACGCGCTGGACAGCCGCAGCAGCCGGTTTGGGCTGGTGGCCAAGGCCGATGTGCTGGGCCTGGTGAAGGCCGTGGTGTGGCCCGTCTATCGCGTGACCCTGCCGGCGGAAGAGCTTACGGGGAACCGATGATGAAGAGATTCCTGATGAGGCTGCTGGCCTTCGCGCTGGGCATCGCGTTTATCGCCCTGGCGCTGGCCCCGGTGGCCGTTCGACAGTGGCGGCGCTGGCGCGACGCCCACATCGCCCGGGAGTACCTGGACGCGGCCGGCGCGCTGGACACGCTGGAGTGCGGCACGCTGCTGGCCGCGGCGCGAAGCTACAACGATTCGCACGGCTCCGGACCGTTGGCCGATCCCTTTGCCGGGGAGGCCGACGGGGAGGCGAACGCGGATTACGGGGAGCTGCTCAATCCCGCGGGCAACGGCGTGATGGCCGTGCTGGAGGTGCCCAAGCTGGGCGCGGTGCTGCCGGTCTACCACGGCACGCGGGACGCGGCGCTGGGCGCGGGCGTCGGACACGTGGAGGACACGGATCTTCCGGTGGGCGGCACGGGCACGCGCTGCGCGCTGATCGCCCGGAGGGGCGGTTGGTTCGCGGGCCCCTTCGCGGGGCTGGACCGGCTGATCGCCGGGGATTGCTTCTATATCCATACGCTGCAGGATACGCTGGTCTATGAGGTGGTCCAGGAACAGACGCTGGCGCCGGAGGCGCTGGCGGAGACGGCCTACGATCCCAGGGCGGACGAATGTCTGCTGATGACCACGACGCCCTACCGCGAGGACACCCAAAGACTGCTGGTGCGGGCGACGCGCGTATCGCGGCGCGCCACGCCGCTGGCCGACGATTCCCGGGCGCTGCCCGAGTGGGAATCCCGGCTGATCTTCGCGGCCCCCGTGGCCGCGGCGGGCCTGCTGCTGCTGGCGCTGCTGGACAGGCTGGCGCGGGCGCTGCGCAGGCGGCGCATCAAGCGCATGAAACTGTAACCGTGGGACCATCTGTTGAGAACGGGTTGGTACGATGCATGACCGACTAATTAATATGGAGAGTGTGACGACATGAAGAACCTGAGCAAACGTGTATACGGCGGAAAGCTGCTGGCAATCCTGATGTGCGCGCTGCTGTTGTTGGGCATGATGCCGGTTCCCGGCGCCGCAGCCGAACAGAGCGGCACGGGCAGCCTGAAGGTGGCGCTCAAAGCGGACACCTATGCCAAGCTGCCCAAGGACGCGACCATCGCGTTTACACTCTACCGGATCGGCACGGCGGCCCCCGACACCAAGGCCGGCTGGAAGATCGATGACGAGTTTGCCGGCTATAAGATCATCGAGGCCAGTACCTCCGAGGAGCTGGGCCGTGCCGCCACGCGGCTGGCCAACGACATCGTGGGCAAGGCCAACTACACCGGCACCACCCAGAAGCTGGTCAACGGCGCGACGGTGTTCAACAACCTGGCCTATGGTGTGTACCTGGGCGTGATGACCCAGGGCCCCGAGCGCCTGGAGGTGACGCCCTTCATCGTGACGGTGCCCGCCAGGA
>CADARO010000313.1 GCA_902790345.1 uncultured Eubacteriales bacterium
GGAAATGTACAGTCTGCTTTGCAGTATACAAAGACCTTCCAGCAGCCATTTACAACCTTCGCGCAGATGTCCAGCCAGCGCGTCGCCGGCACAAGGCTCACAAACGCCGCGACGGAGACGGGCGGCACCAGCAGCGCGCACACCAGGGAGAACACGCCGCCCTCCCGCCTCGTGAGCAGCGCCGCCACAACGGTCAATAGTGCCAGCACGCCCGCGAAAACCGCCCTGTCGCGGGGCGCGTATGTCCAGCCGAACAGCCCGGCGACGCCGGACAACACGGGAATCAGCAGATTCGCGGCCAGCGCCACAGCCGGCAATGGCCTGACAGTGTTTGGGCTCATGGGTTTCCCTCCTTTTGCCCTCATCATAGCACGGAAAGCGATGCATGTCAATTAAAATTTATCGATTTTCGATTATTTTTAATCGCATTTCATATCTTTGTTTTCTGATATTGACGGCATGTTCTTTATTGTTTATACTGAAGGCAATACAACGAGCGGACGCGCGGGAGGGATTCACATGAGCAATGACAAAACGGCGCTGACGATTGGCGAGGACATCTTTCTCCAATTCGATACCACCGCCACCTGGCGAACGGGAAGCGGCGAAATCACCTGCCCGGCGGGCGAGGCGCGGGGCGGCGTGCGGGTGGAGCGGAACGTGGAGCAGACAGCGGACGGCGTGGTCATCACAACGCGAATCGTCAACGATTCGACGGAGACCATCCACGTGGTGAGCCTGGATGCGCTGCGGCTGGACACGCCCGCCTGCCTGCACATGGGCATGCCCTGGGCGTCGATACAGGCCTACATCCAGGGGCGGCACAAGAACGACATTCCCTCCATCGTGACCTTCGGCCGGTGGGACGACAACGCCCGCGACGCGGCGGGCGGCATGCAGGAGAACGGGCAGCGCCTGTCGGACGGCGAAACCGCCCACCTGCTGCAGAGCGACACCATGACCCTGCTGCGCGCCGGGGAACGCAACCTGCTCATCGCCTTCCCGGAGGGCCATCGCCTGTTCTGCTCCACCCTCATTCACCCGGATGGCGAGTCGCCCGCCCTCGTCTCGGGCTGCCAGCCTGGCGTGGATCTGCCGGCCGGGGCGGCGCTGGAGGGCGAGCCGCTGCTGCTGCGGGCCGGCGCTGATCCCCGGGCGCTCATCGGGCGGTGGGCGGAGGAAAAGGCGGCCCGGTTCGGCGTGCCCGCGCGGCGCGGACGGACGCCCGCCGTGTTCTGCACCTGGTATTACTACGGCCTCACCGTGACCCTCGAGGACGTGCGGGAGAACATCGCGGCGATCGCGGAGAAGCGGATACCCTATGACGTGTTCCAGATCGACGAGGGCTGGGAGGTGACCCTGGGCGAGTGGCGGCCCAACGCAAAATTCCCCGTCTCCATGAAGGCGCTGGCGGACGAAATCCGCGCGGCCGGCATGACCCCCGGCCTGTGGACCAGCCCCTTCATCGCCCACGAGACCACGTCCGTGTGGCAGGCGCATCCGGACTGGAAGCTGCGGGACGCCTCCGGCCAGCCGGTGCTCTTTCCCATGAACGACACGGTGTACCACGTGCTGGACATCACCATCCCGGCGGTGGTAGAGTATGTGCGCCAGCTGTACCGCACGCTGACGGAGGATTGGGGCTATCGCTATCACAAGCTGGACTTCACCCGGGCGGCCATCCTCTACGAGGACGCCCCGCGCTTCGACATGACCCTGCCCCTGCCCCTGGCCTACCGCCGCGCCATGGAGGCGGTGCGGGAAGGCATCGGGCCGGACAGCTACCTGCTGGTGTGCGGCGGGCTGTACGACGCCGCCCTCGGCATCGCGGACGCCCAGCGCACCGGCTCGGATGTGCTGTCCATGTGGTCCAGCGCCGGGCTGGAGGGCGGCGAAGGCGGTGGCAAGACCGTGCCCTTCACGGTGAAGCAGAACCTGCTGCGCTGGTACATGGCCAGGTGGTGGGACAACGACGCCGACTGCCTCATGCTGCGCCGGCAGAAGGTCATGACCCGCAACCTGCGCCTCACCTACGGCCTGCTGAACG
>CADARO010000314.1 GCA_902790345.1 uncultured Eubacteriales bacterium
TTGCGCTGGCTCGCGGTGCGGCCCAGCTTGCGCTCCAATGCCATATGTCGTTTCCTCCTATTTATTCTTCCGTGGCGCGCAGGCCCAGGCCAAGGGCCTGCAGCTTCTGCTCCACTTCCTCAAGGCTCTTTTTGCCCAGGTTCCGGACCTTCATCATGTCCTCCTGGTTCTTCTGTACAAGCTCGTTGACGGTGTTGATGCCGGCACGCTTCAGGCAGTTATACGCACGCACGGACAGATCCAACTCTTCGATGGTCATGTCCAGCAGACGCTCGCTCTTGGTCTCCTCCGGCTCGGCAACCGGGGCGGGAATCGCCTGGTCAGTCAGGCCGCAGAAGAGCGACAGCTGCTCGGTCAGGATGCGGGCCGCCGAGGAAATCGCTTCCTCGGGGTTGATGGTGCCGTCGGTCGTCACTTCCAACGTCAGCTTGTCATAGTCGGTAATCTGACCGACACGGGTATCCTCCACCGCGTAGTTGACCTTGCGGATCGGGGTGTAAATCGAATCGATCGGGATCACGCCGATGGGGCTCTGCGGATCCTTGTTCTTGTCCGCCTGGACGTAGCCGCGGCCGTGATCCAGGGTGATGAACATGTGCAGGCGGGCGCCGTCGTCCAGCGTGGCGATGTGAAGGTCGGTGTTGATGATCTCCACTTCGTCGTCCGTCTTGATGTCTCCGCCCGTGAAATCACAGGGGCCGACCACGTCGATTTCGATCTTTTTCGTGCCGTCAGAGAAGAGCTTGAGCGCCAGTTCCTTGAAGTTGAGAATGATTTCGGTGACATCTTCCTTGACGCCCGGAATGGTGGAAAACTCGTGCTGTACCCCGTCGATCTGGACGGAGGTCACGGCCGCGCCGGTCAGGCTGCTCAAAAGCACCCTGCGCAGGGCGTTGCCGAGCGTATGGCCGAAGCCGCGCTCGAGCGGTTCCACCACAAAGCGTCCGAATTGGTTGTTTTCAGAAAGCTCCGTGCATTCGATGTGCGCCTTTTCAAATTCTGCGATCACTGGGTCCAACCCTCCTGTCAGGTACCGTCGTTTCTATTCCAAATGGCAGCAATCATGCAGCGACATGATTAACGGCTGTAGAATTCAACGATCATGTTCTCCTGCACTTCGTAATCGATATCCTCGCGGCTGGGCAGCGCGGCCACCGTGCCGGTGAGGTTCTGGGCGTCAAAGGTCAGCCACTTGGGCAGCAGCACGCTGGTGCCTTCCCGCAGGCTCTTGAACATTTCGCTTTCCATGGAGCGCTGACGCAGGGTGATCACGTCGCCGGCCTTCACCTGGTAGGAAGGAATATCGACCTTCTTGCCGTTGACGCGGATGTGGCCGTGACCGACCACCTGACGGGCCATACGGCGGGTCTTGGCCAGGCCGAGACGGTACACGACGTTGTCCAAGCGGAGCTCGAGGAGCTGCAGCATGTTTTCGCCGGTAACGCCCTTCATGTTGGACGCCTTTTCAAAATAGTGACGGAACTGCTTTTCCAGCACGCCGTAGATGAAACGCACCTTCTGCTTTTCCTTCAGCTGGGCGCCGTATTCGGAGACCTTCTTGCGGCGGTTGCCGTTGGGGTTCCGATGAGACTTCTTGTTCGCATAGCCCATAACGGCCGGAGAAATGTCAAGAGCACGGCATCTCCGGGCGATCGGCTGTTTATTGTTTGCCATCCTTACACTCCTCCTTCATTACACGCGGCGACGCTTGGGCGGGCGGCAGCCATTGTGCGGGATGGGGGTCACGTCTTTGATCATGGTGACCTCCAGGCCGGCGGTCTGCAGCGCACGGATCGCGGCTTCACGGCCGGAACCGGGGCCCTTGACCATCACGTCCACAAACTTCAGGCCGTAGTCCAGAGAAGCCTTCGCGGCGGTCTCGGCGGCCATCTGAGCGGCGAAAGGAGTGGACTTCTTGTTTCCGCGGAAGCCCATGCCGCCGGCGGAAGCCCAGGACAGAGCGTTGCCGTTGGGATCGGTGATGGTGACGATGGTGTTATTGAAAGAAGACTTGATGTGCGCCACACCGCGCTCGACAAGCTTC
>CADARO010000315.1 GCA_902790345.1 uncultured Eubacteriales bacterium
TCATGGCGGAGAACTCATCAAGTATTCCAAATGAACAGCGTTAATAAATCTTATCCATATCCTGTCAAGTGAAAGGTACGAGACGCCATGGCTTATTATGTTTTGCAGGATGGCTTTGAGCTGTGCGGGTGGAAGGGGCTTCCTTTCGCCCTGCGCTATCCCAACCCTCACTTTGCGGACTTCTTCGACCGCGAGGATTACCGCCTGGTATATTGGCTGGACGGGAAGCACGATATCGACCAGGAAAGCCTGACGGATTCGCAGAAGAAGCTGCTGGATCGGCTGGTTGAGCGTGGCATCGCCATTCCCAGCGACGGCATGAAGGCCCTCGCACCGTGGCAGGAGTACAAATGCTACCCCGCCATGTACAAAAACAGCGTACAGTGGTCGATCACGGGAAAATGCAACTACAAATGCCGGCATTGCTTCATGTCTGCGCCGGATTTTAAGGGCGAGGATCTGACCATGGAACAGGTCGTCCGCATCCTAGACGGCCTTCGGGAATGCGGCATCCGCAGCGTGGCGCTGACCGGCGGCGAGGCGCTGGTGCATCCGCGCTTCTTCGAGATCCTGGATGAGATCGCGGCGCGGAATATCGAGCTGGAGACCCTGTACACCAACGGCGAGCTGGTGGACGCGCGGCTGCTGGACGTGCTGGAGAAGCGCAAGCTGCAGCCCGCCTTCCACCTGAGCTACGACGGCGCGGGCTGGCACGACTGGCTGCGCGGCGTGGACGGCGCGGAGGCTGCGGTGATCCGGGCCTTCCGGCTGCTGCGGGAGCGCGGCTTTCAGACCAGCGTGTCCATGTGCCTGCACCTGCACAACATCGACGGACTGAAGGAGAGCATCGACCTGCTGGCCAGGGAGGGCGTGTGCCACGTCAAGATGAATGTGGCCTCCCCCACTGGGCGCTGGAAGAACGAAACGGAGCACTTCATTTCCCAGGACGCGGCGTTTGAGGCCATCGAGGCGTATCTGCCGCAATATGTGGCGGACGGTATGCCCGTTTCGGCGCAGTTCTGCGGCTTCATCGACTTCAACCGGGAAGCGCGGCAGATCATGATCCCCTTCCAGAAGTATTCCGGCGTGGAGGGGGCCGACCGCGCTTTCGCCTGCGGCGCGGTGAAGAACGGCATGTACATTTCCCCGACGGGAAAGATCCTGCCCTGCATGACGCTGGGCGGCACGGCCATCGACCCCATGTTTGAATCCGCGCTGGAGAAGCCGCTTTCCGAGATCCTGTCGGATTCCCACTACCGCGACATCTGCCTGGCGAAGATGGGCGATTGCATCGCCCACAACGAAGCGTGCCGGGACTGTCAGTATCGCCTGGCCTGTGGCACGGGCTGCCGGGCCTGCGCCTGCGGGGAGACGGGCACGGACTACTTCGGCATCGACGAGGACGCCTGCCACTTCTTCAAGAGCGGTTGGTACGAGCGCGCCCAGGCGCTGGTCGAGCGCTACAAGGACAGCTTCCCGCCCGCGCCGGAGGGAAAACAAGAGGGTGGCGCAGCCGCTTTGGAGAATACAGAACACACAAGGAGGATGGAGACATGTTGAATAAGGAGAAACTGGAGCAGCTGATGGCGATCCTAGGCGAGCTGACCGAGGAGCAGAAGGCCATTCTGACCAAGGCGCTGAACGGGCCGATCAACGAAAAGGAACTCTTTGAGAGGCTGGGCGTGGACGAGGGCAGGTTCACGGAATTCATACGCGCCCTCGCCGCTGCGCAGGAGGATGCCGTTCTGGGACAGGAATTGTCCACAGATGAGATGGACGCAGTCGCTGGAGGCAACGCTTGCCCGCAAGGGCAAAACGTCGTTACTTCACCTATCAATGACGGCAATAGCTGCTCGCTGACGCAGCAGGCGAACTGTTTTCTCGAGGAACACCGCAGCATCTATAATGGCAGCTTCCCGAATTGCGCGGCGACCGTGGAAGATGGCAGCTGGTGTAGCTCGAACGATGCCTGCCATACGAGCAACGCCATTCGCTATACCGGCATGAACGATTGCTCCAAGGCCTGGAAGTGA
>CADARO010000316.1:0-2024 GCA_902790345.1 uncultured Eubacteriales bacterium
TGACCACCCGCACCGCCGCGCGCAGTTTTTTCAGCCGGCTGACGATCTCGCAGGCCTTGTAGGCCGCGATGCCGCCGGTCACGCCCAAAACGACGCACTTTCCCTCCAGCATTTCGCTTCTCTCTCCTTTCCACTCAAACTCCTCAGTCATCAGTCGATGTTGTGCTTCGCCGCCTCGATCTCCTTCTCCTCGCCTTCCATTTCCGGCGTGGGCACGCTGTCGTCGCGCTTGTAGGTGATGAGGCCGCGGTTGATCTCGTCGATGGCGATGACCAGCGGCTTGGTGTCCTTGGGCACCACCAGGGGCTGCGCGCCGCCCACCAGCTCGCGGGCGCGCTTGGCGGCCTCCACGGCCAGAGTGTATCGGCAGTCCACCTTGTCCAGCAGTTCGCCGATGGGGGGATTGATCATAGGCATATCACTTTACCTCCTGAAAAGAGCGTTTGAAGTCGTCGAGAAGTTTCTTGTTGGCCCGGGCCCGCAGCCGGCTGGCGCGGATGATCTCCGCCACGTCCTCCACCGCCTGATCCAGGTCGTCGTTGATCACCAGGTAATCGTAAATATACGCGAAGGCCAGCTGCCCGGCGGCGTCCGACAGGCGCTTTTCCACCTGCTCGGGCGTCTCGGACTGGCGGCCCACCAGCCGCCGCCTGAGCTCCTCGTAGGAGGGCGGCAAAATGAAGATCAGCACCGCGTCCGGGTCGGCCGCCTTCACCTGCAGGGCCCCCTGCATCTCAATTTCCAGAATGACGTCGTTTCCGGCATCCATCTGCTGCTTCACGAAGCTGCGGGAGGTGCCGTAGTAGCTGTTGTGCACGCAGGCGTATTCGTAGAAGTCGCCCTCGTCGATCATGGTCTGGAAGCGCTCCGGCGTAATGAAATGATAGTGCACGCCGTCCTGCTCCATGCCGCCGTCCTTCAGCGGACGCGGCGGCCTCGTTGCGCAGGACACGGACAGCGCCAGGCTGTCCATCTCCTTCACCAGCCGATCGCAGATCGTTCCCTTGCCTACGCCCGACGGGCCGGATACCACAAACGTCATTTTCCTGTGCATGGCCGGCTAAGCCTCCTCTTCCTCTTCCGTTATCGCTTCGCGCGCTTCGAGGCGATGGGCGATCGTCTCGGGCTGCACGGCGGAGAGCACGATGTGCCCGCTGTCCGTGACCAGCACGGCGCGCGTCCGTCTTCCACAGGTGGCGTCGATCAGAAGGCCGCGTTCCCGCGCGTCCTGAACCATGCGCTTCACGGGCGCCGCCTCCGGCCCCACGATGGCGATGATCCGGCTGGCGGACACGATGTTGCCAAAGCCGATGTTGATGAGCTGAAGCGGCACTTCCGGCACCTCCCTGCCTTACTCCACGTTCTGAACCTGCTCGCGGATCTTCTCGATCTCCGCCTTCGCCTCCACCACCAGGTTCGTGATGGGCACGTCCTGGGATTTGGAGGAGATGGTGTTCACCTCGCGGTTCAGCTCCTGCACGATGAAATCCAGCTTGCGGCCCGCGGGCTCCTTCTGGGAGAGGAACATGCGGATCTGCTGGAAATGGCTGTGCAGGCGCACCGTTTCCTCGGCGATGGCGCTGCGGTCCGCCATGAGCGCCACCTCCTGCAGCAGCCGCTGCTCGTCCACCGTGGCTCCGCCCAGCAACTCCTGAACCCGGGCCTCCAGCTTCTGCTTGTATTCCAGAACCGTGTCCGGATAGCGCGCCTCGATGGCTTCGGTCATGGTCTCCAGGCGATCCACCCGGGAGGCGATGTCCTCCCTCAGGGCCTCGCCCTCCTTGGCCCGCATGGCGAGCATCTGCCCGAGCGCGCCGGACAGCGCCTCCTCAACCAGCGCCCTGAGCGCCTCCTGATCCTCCTCCGCCTCGGCCACCACCATCACGTCCGGCAGCCGTGCCGCCACGGAGAGGGACCGGTCGTCACGCAGGTCAGCCGCCTCGCCGATGCGGTCGAAGGCGGTCATGTAGGCCTTCAGCAGCGCCTCGTCCACCTGAACCAGCTTGGAGTCGTCCCGCATGTTG
>CADARO010000316.1:2050-3756 GCA_902790345.1 uncultured Eubacteriales bacterium
GAAGGAGCGGGGCATGCGGAATGAAATATCCAAAAAGCGGTGATTGACTGACTTGAGCTCAATGGTCAGCGCCCGCCCGTCGCGCTCGACGGCGGCGCGGCCATAGCCCGTCATGCTGTACATCGTCGATTCCTCCCTATCAGGATTCACATAATTATAGCACACTTGCCCCCGTTATGGCCTGTGTATCCGCTTTAAGTTTCGTTAAAATCATAAAATTGTATGAATTACGCTCATCGCCCGGCCTTCGCCAGGAACTCGGCCTCGCCGATCACGGGAACGCCCAGCTTCCGCGCCTTGTCCAGCTTGCTGCCGGCCTTCTCTCCCGCCACCACCAGGCTGGTCTTTTTCGACACACTGGAGCCTGCGGTCCCGCCCAGATCCCGGATCAGCTGCTCCGCCTCCGCCCGGGAGAGGGATTCCAGCGTGCCCGTGACCACGATGGTCATGCCCGCGAAGGGGCCGCCCTGAGCCACTTCCCGCGCCCGGGGGGTCACCCCCGCCGCCAGCAGCCTGTCCACCTCCGCGGCATTCAGGGGATCCGCGAAGAAATCCACAATGCTGCCGGCCACGATTTCGCCCACGTCGTCGATGGCGGTGAGCGCCTCGATGTCCGCCTTGCGGAGGGCTTCCACGCTGCCGAATCGCTGGGCCAGGTCCCGGGCGTGGGGATGCCCAGGGCGTGAATGAAGCGATCCAGCTCGCAGTCGCGGCTGGCGTCGATGGCGTCGATGAGCTTCTTCGCCTTCACCTCGCCGAAGCGATCCAGCGCGGCCAGCCGCTCGGCGGTGAGGGCGTACAGCGCGCTGGGCTCCGCCACGCCCAGCTCCTGATAGAGCTGCGCGGCGGTCTTCTCGCTCAGCGTGTCGATGTCCATGGCCTCCCGGCCGGCGAAGTGGGACAGGCGTGCCACGATCTGGGGCATGCAGCCGTCCCGGTTGGGGCAGAAGATGTGGGCCCCGCGCTCGATCAGCGCCGCGCCGCAGGCCGGGCACACGGTGGGCTTCTCCACGTCCCGCTCGTCCGGCTCGAACTCGTCCACCCGGCCCATGATCTCCGGAATGACCTCGTTGGACCGGCGCACCCACACCCGGGCGTTCAACCGCACCCGCTTTCTCAGGATGTCGCCCCAGTTGTTCAGCGTGGCGCGGCGAATGGTGGCCCCGGCCAGCTCCACCGGCTCCAGATGGGCCAGGGGCGTCAGCTTGCCCGTGCGCCCGGCCTCCCAGGTCACGTCCAGCAGCTTCGTGGTCACTTCCTCCGCCTCAAATTTGAAGGCCACCGCCCAGCGGGGGAATTTGTCCGTGTAGCCCAGGGCCCGCCGGGTGGCGAAGTCGCAAATGTCCACCACCGCGCCGTCGATCATGTAGTCCAGCTCGCCCCGGGTCTCCTCGATCCGGCGGATGTTCTCAACCACCTGGTCGATGCTGTCCGCCCACAGCTCGCATTCGGACACAGGGAAACGGTTCTCTCTCAGGAAATCCAGCATCTCGGCGTGATCGCGGAAGCTCTTGCCCTCGATGTAGTCCACGCCGTACATGCTGGCGGAGAGATGCCGGGAGGCCGTGACCTTCGGGTCCAGATTGCGCAGGGCGCCGGCGGCGGCGTTTCGGGGATTTTTGAGAGGCTCCTGGGCGGTTTTGTTGTAGGCCTCCAGGACGGACAGGCGCATGTAGCACTCGCCGTGCACCTCCATGCGGCCCTTG
>CADARO010000317.1 GCA_902790345.1 uncultured Eubacteriales bacterium
CCAGCGAGGCGCTGGACGCGGAGTTTGTCAAGGGCGCGGCGGAGCGAGGCCTGCTGAACGTGAAGGGCCACCGCATCTCCGGCGGCATGCGCGCCTCCCTCTATAACGCCATGCCCATGGAGGGCGTGGACGCGCTGCTGAGCTATATGAAAGACTTTGAGGTGAAGCACCATGTTTAAGATCCTGACCATGAACACCATCGCCTCGGCCGGTATCGACGTGCTGCACAAGCACGGCTGCCAGGTGAGCGCTTCGATGGACAATCCCGAGGGCCTGATCCTGCGCAGCGCCGATCTGCACAGCGTGACCTTCCCCAAGAGCCTGCTGGCCATCGCCCGTGCCGGCGCCGGCACCAACAACATCCCCATCGAGCGCTGCACCGAAGAGGGCATCGCCGTCTTCAACGCCCCCGGCGCCAACGCCGAGGCCGTCAAGGAGCAGGAGATGGCCGCGCTGGTCATGTCCTCCCGGGACGTGCTGGGCAGCATCGCCTGGGTGCGCTCCATCGCCGACCAGGGCGATAAGATCCCGGCTCTGGTGGAAAAGGGCAAGTCGGCCTTCGCCGGACCGGAGCTGCTGGGCAAGACCCTGGGCGTCATCGGCCTGGGCGCCACCGGCGCGCAGGTGGCCAACGCCGCCCTCGCCATCGGCATGAAGGTCATCGGCTACGATCCCTTCCTCTCGGTGGACGGAGCCTGGATGCTCTCCAGCGAGATCCGCCGCGCCGACACCACGGATGAGATCTTTGAGCAGAGCGACTACATCTCCCTGAACATCCCCTATACCGAGGACACCCACAACATGCTCAACGACGCCGCCTTTGCCAAGATGAAGCATGGTGTGCGCATCCTCAATGAGTCCCGGGCCGAGGTGGTGGACGACGTGGCCATGACCCACGCCCTCGAGAGCGGCAAGGTGGCCAAGTACGTGACCGATTTCCCGAATGAAACTATCCTCAAGGCCCCCAATGTGATCGCCATGCCCCATCTGGGGGCCTGCACCCCGGAGAGCGAGGACCGCTGCGCGGTGATGGCGGCCAACGAGCTGTATGACTATCTGCTCAACGGCAACATCAAGAATTCCGTGAACCTGCCGAACGTGGCGCTGAGCCGCATGGGCGTGTGCCGCCTGTGCGTGGTGCACCGGAACGTCCCGCGTATGATCACCCGCATCCTGGACTTCATCAGCGACAAGAACATCAACGTCGAGCACATGATCAACAAGCCCCGCGGGGAGTACGCCTACACCATCGTCGACCTGGCTGAGCCCATCGGCGAGGACACCGCGGACAGCATCCGCAACATGGAAAACGTGCTGCGCGTGCGGATCATCTAAATAAAAAGGCGGTCTTCGGACCGCCTTTTTTGCCGGAGCGCGCACTTGACAGACGATTGAGAATTCTTTACTATTATACGTAACAAGAACTATACAGAAAGCGGTCGATCGTGTATCATGCACCATTCGGATCTTCGCATGACGGAGGGGAGCATCGTCAGGCAGATGCTGGCCTTTGCCCTGCCTCTGTTTATCGGGAATCTCTTTCAACAACTCTATAATACCGCGGACGCGCTGATCGTGGGGCGTATGCTGGGCAACGACGCCCTGGCCGCCGTCAGCGCCACGGGCAACCTGCACTATCTGCTCATCAGCTTTTTCATGGGCATTGCCGCCGGCGCCGGCGTGCTGATCTCCCGCTATTTCGGCGCGGAGGATCCGGAAAAGCTGGAGGCGGCCATCCATACCAACCTGGCCTTCAGCTTTACGGCGGGCCTGCTCATGACCCTGATCGGCACCACCATGACCCCTACCATCCTCCGCTGGATGGACACGCCGGAGGACGTGATGCCCCTGGCCGTGACCTATACCCGCATCTTTTTCGCCGGCAGCCTGGGTCTGGTGCTCTATAACGGCCTGCGCGGCATCATGCAGGCCGTGGGCGACGGGAAGAACCCCCTGTATTACCTGATCTTTTCCTCGCTGTTGAACGTGGTGCTGGATATCACCTTCATCGGCGTGTTTCTCACACCGGCGTGGGCGGCGCGGCCCTGGCGACGATCCTCTCCCAGTTCCTCAGCGGCCTGCTCTGTCTGCGCAAGCTGATGACGACCAAAGAGGAATACCGGGTGGAGCTGCGGAAGATCCGCTTTGATCCCGCCATGCTCCGCCGTATCGTGAACTACGGCCTGCCCTCGGGACTGCAAAACTCCGTGATCGGCCTGGCCAACGTGGTGGTGCAGGCGAACATCAACGTCTTCGGCACCATGGCCGTGGCCGGCTGCGGCGCCTACGGCAAGCTGGAGGGCTTCGCCTTCCTGCCCATCACCAGCTTTACCATCGCCCTGACCACCTTCGTGGGCCAGAATCTGGGCGCCGGGCAGCACGAGCGCGCCAAGCGCGGCGCGGCCTTCGGCGTGGTGGTCTGCCTCGTCGCCGCGGAGCTGATGGGATTGCTGCTGTATCTGGCGGCCCCGCTGCTGATCGGCCTCTTCACCTCGGAGCCGGAGGCCATCGCCTTCGGCGTGGGCAAATCCCGGATCTGCTCGCTGTTCTTCTTCCTGCTGGCGGCGAGCCACAGCCTGGCCGCGGTCCTGCGCGGCGCGGGAAAGGCGGTGATCCCGATGATCTCCATGCTCTCCTTCTGGTGCGTGATCCGGGTGAGCTTTTTGAAGATCGCCGTGCCCATCTTCCACAGCATCGACGTGGTCAACTGGGTCTACCCCCTGACCTGGTGCCTGAGCACGATTTTCCTGGCAGTCTACACCGTGAAGGCGGACTGGGTCCATGCCTTCGAAAAGGAAAAGGTTTAAAAAGAGAACAGGAGGAACTGTCTATGCCAATGGTC
>CADARO010000318.1 GCA_902790345.1 uncultured Eubacteriales bacterium
CCCAGAGCGGGACCGATCGGGGGCGCGGGCGTTGCCTTCGCGGCAGGAACCTGAAGCTTGATAACGGCGGTAATTTTCTTTGCCATGGGGAATGGCACCTCCTATTCACTTGTGGTATTGGCGGCAGGGGCGCTCCCCGCCTCCCACCAGGGAAAAACACGACAGGATGAACCCACCGGCCGGATGATTCAGGCCGGAAGCGCCTGTGCTCATTTGTCTTCGGACACCTTGTCAACCTGGTCCAGATCCAGCTCCACCTGCATTTCGCGGCCCAGGAACATCTTGACGCGCACCGTCATCTTCTCACGGAGCGTGTCGATCTCTTCCACGGTACCGGTGAAATTCTCCAGGGGACCGGACAGGATGCGGACCTCTTCGCCCACGGCGATCTTGTAATCGACACGGGACGCCGGGTTGTTCAGCATCGTATCCAGCTCGGCGGCGGTCAGCGGCACGGGCTTGCTTTCGGGCCCGACAAAGCCGGTCACGCCGCGGGTGTTGCGCACGACATACCAGCTTTCGTTGGTGATGATCATGCGTACCAGTACGTAGCCCGGGAAGGTCTTTCTCTGGGTGATCCGGCGCTTGCCGTTCTTGATCTCGACGATCTCCTCGACAGGCACCCGGACATCCTTGATCAGGTCCTGCATGCCGTTGTTTTCAACGGCCTTTTCCAGGTTGTCCTTGACCTTGTTCTCATAGCCGGAATAGGTATGGACCACATACCATTCCAGTGTTCCGGGACGATCAGAATTGTCAGCCATGCGATTGCTTCCTCCGGGGTTGAAAGGGACTTGCTGCGCTTATCAGAGATTGATCAGCGCCTTGACCAGTTCGCTGGCGCCAAGGTCCAGCAGACCGATCACAACGCCCATGAACACGATGAACGCAAGCACGAGCAGGGTGTAGTTGATCAGGTCCTTCTTGGAGGGCCAGGTCACCTTCTTGAGCTCATGCCACATGTCACGGAACGGCCGGGCAATGTTTGCCGGCAGGTTCTTGAAGAAGTTGACGAACTTGTTGCCGGTGGCCGGCTTTGCGTCCGCTTTCTTCTGTACGTTCTTTTCGTCTGCCATGACTATGTCCTCCCGTTACTTCGTTTCGCGGTGAACGGTATGCTTCCTGCAGAAACGGCAGTACTTCTTCAGCTCGATGCGATCCGGAGAGTTCTTACGGTTCTTCTTGGTGTTGTAATTGCGCTGCTTGCATTCGGTGCACGCCAGCACAATATTGGCGCGGGCTTCTTTCGCTGCCATGGTGATAACACCTCTTTCGTTTGACTGCTCATCCCGGCCGGTTTAAGCCGGCCGGGCGGGGGAGAGGATTATTCCTCGGTGCGGGTAACGGAACCGGCGCCAACGGTGTGGCCGCCTTCGCGGATAGCGAAGCGGAGACCCTTTTCGATGGCGATCGGGGTGATCAGTTCGACTTCCATTTCGACGTTGTCGCCCGGCATGACCATTTCAGTGCCTTCCGGCAGCTTGATGGTGCCCGTCACGTCGGTGGTGCGGAAGTAGAACTGCGGACGATAGTTGTTGAAGAACGGAGTGTGGCGGCCGCCTTCTTCCTTCTTCAGCACGTACACCTGACCCCAGAAGTGGGTGTGGGGCTTGATCGTGCCCGGCTTCGCGATGACCTGGCCGCGCTCGATCTCGGTGCGCTGGATGCCGCGCAGCAGCAGACCGACGTTGTCGCCAGCCTGGGCGTCGTCCAGCAGCTTGTGGAACATTTCAACACCGGTGACGACCGTGGTGCGGCTCTTTTCGACCAGACCAACGATTTCAACAGTGTCGTTCAGCTTGACGGTGCCGCGCTCGATACGGCCCGTGGCCACGGTGCCGCGGCCGGTGATGGAGAACACGTCTTCAACGGGCATCAGGAAGGGCTTGTCGGTCGCGCGTTGCGGAGTCGGAATGTATTCGTCAACCGCCTTCATCAGCTCGTAGATGCACTGGCACTCGGGAGCATGCTCGGGGTCGGAACCGTCGTTCTGCATGTATTCCAGAGCCGTCGTTCTGCATGTATTCCAGAGCCTTCAGCGCAGAACCCTTGATCATCGGGATGTCGTCGCCCGGGAAATCGTAGCTGGACAGCAGGTCGCGGACTTCCATCTCGACCAGTTCGAGCAGCTCGGGGTCATCCATCAGGTCGGTCTTGTTCATGAAGACCACGATGTAGGGCACGCCTACCTGACGGGCAAGCAGGATGTGCTCGCGGGTCTGGGGCATGGGGCCGTCGGGAGCAGAAACCAGCAGGATCGCGCCGTCCATCTGCGCCGCGCCGGTGATCATGTTCTTGACATAGTCAGCGTGGCCGGGGCAGTCCACGTGAGCATAGTGACGGGACTTCGTCTCGTACTCGACGTGAGCGGTGTTGATCGTGATGCCGCGGGCTTTCTCTTCAGGCGCCTTGTCGATTTCGTCGTACTTCATCGCCTGGGCCTGACCCGCCTTGGCCAGTACCATCGTGATGGCGGCGGTCAGGGTGGTCTTGCCGTGGTCAACGTGACCGATCGTACCAATGTTTACGTGGGGCTTGGTACGCTCAAAATGTTGCTTAGCCATGAGTATCGTTCCTCCTCGTTATGTGGGCTGCCGGACAGGCCGGAGCCCGGGACAATTTAATTTCGTTTGCCAACGACTTTTTCGGCGACGTTGGCGGGAACCTGTTCATAATGGTCGAACTGCATCGAGAAGAGTCCGCGGCCCTGGGTGCGGGAGCGCAGGTCGGTCGCGTAACCGAACATTTCGCTCAGCGGCACGAAGCAGTGCACAGTCTGGTCGCCCATGTTCGCTTCGAAGGACTCGATCCTGCCGCGGCGGCTGTTGATGTCGCCCACGACGTCGCCCAGATACTGCTCCGGGATCACGACCTCGACCTTCATCATCGGCTCAAGCAGGACCTCGCCGCACTTGGGCAGGCACTCCTTGAAGGCCATGGAGCCGGCGATCTTGAACGCCATTTCGGAAGAGTCGACGTCGTGATAGCTGCCGTCGATGACGCGGGCCTTGAAGTCCACGACCTCGAAGCCGCCCAGGGCACCGGCTTTCGCCGCTTCCTGGATACCGGCGTCGATCGGGGCGATGAATTCCTTGGGGATCACGCCGCCGACGATGGCGTTCTCAAACTGGTAGCCCTGACCGGGCTCAAGAGGCTCGAGCTCGATCACGCAGTGGCCGTACTGGCCGTGGCCGCCGGTCTGGCGCACGAAGCGCCCTTCCGCGGTGGCCTTTTTGCGGATCGTTTCCTTGTACGCGACCTGAGGACGGCCGACGGTCGCTTCCACGCGGAACTCGCGCATCATGCGATCGACGATGATTTCCAGATGCAGTTCGCCCATGCCGGCGATGATCGTCTGGACCGTCTCCTGATCGGTGTAGGTCTTGAAGGTCGGATCTTCTTCCGCCAGGCGCTGAAGCGCCAGCGCCATCTTGTCCTGACCGGCCTTGGTCTTGGGCTCAATGGCGACCTGGATCACCGGGTCGGGGAAGATCATGTTCTCAAGCACGATCGGATGCTTCTCGTCGCACAGGGTATCACCGGTGGTCGTGTCCTTGAAGCCCACGGCCGCGGCGATCTCGCCCGCGTAGACGCAGTCGATATCCT
>CADARO010000319.1 GCA_902790345.1 uncultured Eubacteriales bacterium
AGCCTGGTGATCGAGGCCTGCGCGCACAAGGGTGAATGTCGGGGCACCTGCCCCCGCTGCGAGAGCGAGGTGCGCTATCTGGAGGCGGAACTGGAGAAGCGCCGCTGCCTGAAAAAGACCGTGGCCCTGGCCGGCATTTCCGCCGGCATCACCGTGGCGCTGTCGGGCTGCGCGGTGCTGGACACCATCGCGGAGTCCCCCATCGGCGAAACGCTGCTGAAGGCCGTCAATCCCGGGCGCGCCGAAGGCCCGGTGGACGTGCTGGACGGCGAAGTGCCCAGCGACTACGAGTTCCAGCTCATGGGCGACGTTCCCTATATACCAGAAACGGAGGAAGCCGTTGATGCGCCGTGATGAACCCCGATTCCCCCTGTTTGCCCTGGAGCGCCACCGCCTGGCCACAGACGGCCAGGGCGTGACCACGCTGGCCGCGGCCTACGGCTGCCCGCTGCGGTGCGCCATGTGCCTCAATCCCCAATCCTGGCGCAAGGGCACCGCGTTCATGGCGGTGACCGCACTGGAGCTCTACGATCAGGTGAAGATGGACGATCTGTACTTCCAGGCCACAGGAGGCGGCGTAACCTTCGGCGGCGGCGAGCCGCTGACGCACGCGCCATTCATTCAGGCCTTTCGCCAGCTGTGCGGCGACAAGTGGCGCCTCAGCGCGGAAACCTGCCTGAACATCCCGGAACCCATGCTCAACGTGGCCATAGAATGTGTGGACGAATTCATCGTGGATGTGAAGGACACGAACCCGGCCATCTATCGCCGCTACACCGGCTCGGATAACAAACAGGCGCTGCTCAATCTGGCGGCGCTGGTCAAGGCCGTCGGCCCGGAACGGGTGCTGGCGCGGGTGCCGCTGATCCCAGGCTTCAACGAACAGGCGGATGTGGAGGCCAGCGTTGAACGGCTGCGCCTGTTCGGCGTGACGCGCTTTGACACCTTTACATACAGAACGACCATCGGGAAGGCATGAATATGAGCGAACAAACCACGCTGTTTGACCGGGAGGCCGCCCAGCCCCTGCCCTCCCGCCTGCGGCCCCAAAGCATCGACGAGATCGTGGGTCAGAGGCATTTGCTGGGCGAAGGCAAGGTGCTGAGGCGGCTCATCGAGCAGGATATGGTCTCCTCCATGATCTTCTGGGGACCGCCTGGGGTGGGCAAGACCACCCTGGCCAACGTGATCGCCTTGCACACGAAGGCGCGCTTCATCAATTTCTCCGCTGTGACCACCGGCATCAAGGACATTCGCGCCGTGATGCAGCAGGCCGAGGACAATCGCCGCTTCGGCGAGAAGACCATTGTGTTCGTGGATGAGATTCACCGCTTCAACAAGGCGCAGCAGGACGCGTTTCTGCCCTTCGTGGAGAAGGGCAGCATCATCCTCATCGGCGCCACCACGGAGAACCCTTCCTTTGAGGTCAACGGCGCGCTGCTCTCCCGCTGCAAGGTGTTCGTGCTCAAGGCGCTCTCCGAGGACGAGGTGCTGGCGCTGCTCAGGCGGGCGCTGGAAAGCCCGAAGGGCTTCGGCGGCCAGCGGGTGCGCGTGGAGGAGGAGGTGCTGCGCCTGATCGCCGCCTTCGCCAATGGAGACGCCCGGGCGGCGCTCTCCACGCTGGAGATGGCGGTGCTGAACGGCGAACTCAGCGGGGATGAAACCATCGTCACCCGCGAGACCGTGGAGCAGTGCACTTCCCGTAAATCCCTGCTCTACGACAAGGCCGGCGAGGAACACTACAACCTCATCTCCGCGCTGCACAAATCCATGCGCAATTCCGATCCGGACGCGGCGGTGTATTGGCTAGCCCGCATGCTGGAGGCCGGCGAGGATCCCCTCTACGTGGCCCGCCGGGTCACCCGCTTTGCCAGCGAGGACGTGGGGCTGGCCGACCCGCGGGCGCTGGAAATTGCCGTGGCCGCCTATCAGGCCTGCCATTACGGCATGCCGGAGTGCTCCGTGCACCTGACGGAGGCGGTGGTGTATCTTTCCCTGGCGCCGAAATCCAACGCGCTGTACACCGCCTACGAATCCGCGAAGCGGGACGCCCTGTCCCAGCTCTCCGAACCGGTGCCGCTGCACATCCGAAACGGCGTCACCGGCCTGATGCGCAGCGAGGGCTACGGCAAGGGCTATCAGTACGCCCACGACACCGAGGAGAAGCTGACCGACATGCGCTGCCTCCCCGATTCCCTGCTGGGCCGCGAATACTACCAGCCCACCACCCAGGGCGTGGAGGGGCGCTTCAAGGAACGTCTTGAGCAGATCAAGGCCTGGAAAGAAGCGCATGAGAAGCACTGACAAAGGCGCGCGGGTTTCGCATGAAAGCGAAGCCCGCGCGACGCGCTCTGTTTAAGTTTAATCCGTTTGTCAAACAATGCTGGTGTCGCCGCCGTTTTCCATGGTCTTGCCCTCCAGCAGCAGCAGCTTTTCCGCCAGCAGCAGCGCGAAGGACCCGGTCATGGCGTAGAACACCACCATGTCCTCCGTGTTTTCGCTGGCGAAATCCGGGGGATTGTCGTGCTTCAGGAGCGGCCCGGCCGTCAGGCGCACATGCTCGATGAACTGGCGCGCGGCGATCTTATGCCGCTCCACGTAGCTGTCGTAGATGGCGTGCAGGGCGGTCTCGTCCAAGTCGCTGGGAATGATCCGCTGGATCATGGAGATGGACAGCCCCTGCTTCAGCGAACAGATCATGATCAGATAGACGATGTGGGCGCGGTAATAGCGCTTCTTTTCCGGCTTGGGCATGATCTTCATGCGCACGTAGTTGTTAATGGCGGAGGCCGTGATGATCTGCTCGTCCTTCAATTCCGGCGGCATGTAATCAAGATACTGCTTGAGGATGACGATGACCTGCTCCATGTACAGCCCGATATCCGGGATTTCTTCCCAGGCGGGCAGGCGGTATCTCTCCAGGAATTTCTCCCAGCGGCGCAGCTTCGCCGCGATCAAATCGCTGTCAAACATCCGGCCGGTCACCTCCCATGCTGGCAGTATAACACAGAAAAATTAAGGAATTAAGAAAACACGGCAAAATATTACTTGACCTGGTTCATAAAATGTGATAATCTAATATTGCAAATTAGATTTACAGTAAGAGGTGTTATTCGTGTTCTCCGTCATAACCGATACATCGTCAAATCTGGATTGCCGCTGGCTCAAAGAAAACAACGTCACGGTGATCCCGTTTCATTATTTTGTAGACGAGAAAGACTGCACCTGCACCGACACGGAGGGCTTCGACGGCGC
>CADARO010000320.1:0-1934 GCA_902790345.1 uncultured Eubacteriales bacterium
GATGCGCAAGGGACGAAAAAAGTAGTGATCAGACAGGCGATATAATGATTGATGGAGGGATTTATCGTGAAAAAGGCATTGATTACGGGAGTCACGGGTCAGGACGGCAGCTATCTGAGCGAGTTTCTGATGGAGAAGGGCTACGATGTCCACGGCATCATCCGCAGGAGCAGCGTCGATTACCGGGAGCGCATCGCCCATCTGGAGGGCAGGGAGCACTTTCACCTGCACTACGGCGATCTGAGCGATACCAGCTCCCTGGTGAAGGTCATTGCCGCGGTACAGCCCGATGAGATCTACAACCTGGCGGCGCAGAGCCACGTGCAGGTGTCCTTCGACAGTCCCGAGTTCACGGCGGACATCGACGCGACGGGCGTCCTGCGCGTGCTGGAGGCCGTGAGGGTCGTGGGGCTGGGGGATCACACCCGCATCTACCAGGCCAGCACCAGCGAGCTGTACGGCAAGGTGGAGGAGGTGCCCCAGAACGAGAACACCCCCTTCCATCCCTACTCGCCCTACGCCGTGGCCAAGCTGTACGGCTACTGGATCATCAAGGAGTACCGCGAGGCCTACAACATGTTCTGCTGCTCGGGCATACTGTTCAACCACGAGTCGGAGCGCCGGGGCGAGACGTTTGTCACCCGCAAGATCACGCTGGCGGCGGCGCGCATCGCCCAGGGCAAGCAGGACAGGCTGTACCTGGGGAACCTCTCCAGCCTCCGGGACTGGGGCTACGCAAAGGACTACGTGGAGTGCATGTGGCTGATCCTCCAAAACGACAAGCCCGAGGACTTTGTCATCGCCACCGGCGTTCAGCATTCCGTGCGCGAGTTCGCGACGCTCGCCTTCCATCACGCCGGCATCGAGCTGGAGTGGCAGGGCGAGGGCATGGACGAGAAGGGCATCGACCGTGCGACGGGCCGGGTGCTCGTGGAGGTCAGCCCCAGGTTTTACAGGCCCACCGATGTGGTCAACCTGTGGGGCGATCCCAGCAAGGCGAAGAGAGAGCTGGGCTGGAACCCCACCAAGACCAGCTTCGAGGAGCTGGTTGAGATCATGGTCAGGCATGACATGAAGAAAGTCGCCGCCGAGTAGATGAGTGAGATGATCTGAACAATGGAGAAAAGTGCGAAAATCTATGTCGCCGGTCATCGGGGAATGGTCGGCTCGGCGATCGTCCGGGAGCTGAACCGTCAGGGCTACGGCAACATCGTCACGCGCACCCACCGGGAGCTGGACCTGCTGCGGCAGGACGCCGTGGAGGCGTTCTTTGCCGCGGAAAAGCCGGAGTATGTGTTCCTGGCGGCGGCGAAGGTCGGCGGCATCGAGGCCAATGCCTCGGCGCTGGCGGACTTCATGTATGAAAACATGATGCTTGAGATGAACGTCATCCATGCCGCGTGGCGCAACGGCTGCAAAAAGCTGGAGTTTTTGGGCTCCTCCTGCATCTATCCCCGCCTGGCGCCGCAGCCGATGACGGAATCCTGCCTGCTGACGGGGGCGCTGGAGAAGACCAACGAGGCCTACGCGCTGGCGAAGATCAGCGGCCTCAAGTACTGCGAGTACCTGAACCGGCAGTACGGCACGGACTATATCAGCGTCATGCCCACCAACCTCTACGGCCCGAACGACAACTACCACCCCACCCACTCCCACGTGCTGCCCGCCTTCATCCGCCGCTTCCACGAGGCGAAGGTCAGCGGCGCGCGGAGCGTGACCTGCTGGGGGGACGGCAGCGCGCTGAGGGAATTTCTCTATGTGGACGATCTCGCCAGCCTCTGCGTGTTTTTGATGAATCATTACAGCGGCAACGAGACCGTGAACGCGGGAACGGGCAGGGAGCTGACCATCAAGGCGCTGGCGGAGCTGGTGGCAAAGGTCGTGGGCTACGAGGGGAGCATCGAGTGGGATGCCTCCAAGCCCAACGGCACGCC
>CADARO010000320.1:1959-3597 GCA_902790345.1 uncultured Eubacteriales bacterium
CCGCCTGGCGTATCGGGATTTCCTCGAAAATACCACGCGGGCACAGCGATAGCACGACCATCCCGCCGCGGCGACGGCGCGGGGTCTGTATGGGGAGGATATGCGCATGAAGATCATACTGCTGTCCGGCGGCTCGGGCAAGCGCCTCTGGCCGCTGAGCAATGACATCCGAAGCAAGCAGTTCATAAAGATATTCCGGCGGCCGGAGCACTGCGTTCCCATGGGGTCGGAGCCCGCCGACGAATACGAATCCATGGTCCAGCGGGTCTACCGCCAGATCAAGTCGGTGGACCCCGACGCCATCGTGACCATAGCGACCAGCAAGTCCCAGGTCTCCGCCATCCACAATCAGCTCGGCGAGGACGTGGGCATCAGCGTGGAGCCCTGCAGGCGGGACACCTTTGCCGCGATCGCCCTCGCCACCGCCTACCTGCACGACTGCCAGGGCGTGCCCGCGGACGAGGCGGTGGTGGTCTGCCCGGTGGACCCCTATGTGGAGGCGGGCTACTTCAAGACCCTGGAGGCCATGTGCGCGGCGGCGCAGAACGGCGACAAGAAGCTCGTGTTGATGGGCGTCGATCCCACCTACCCGTCCGAAAAGTACGGCTATATCAAGCCGGACAACCGCCACGGCGCGGGGGGCTACACCTTCACGGAAAAGCCGACCCGGGAGAAGGCGGAGGAGTACATCGCCGCGGGCGCCCTGTGGAACGGCGGCGTGTTCGCCTTCAAGCTCAGCTATGTGCTCGAAAAGAGCCGGGAGCTGCTGGGCACCGACGACTATCACGCGCTGTTCTCGGGCTATGCCTCCCTGAGGAAGATCTCCTTTGACTACGCCGTGGTCGAGCAGGAGACGAGCATCGAGGTGCTGAAGTACAGCGGCACCTGGAGGGACCTGGGCACCTGGAACACGCTGACCGAGTCCATGGACGGCAACATGGTCGGCGACGTCCGCATGAACGAGACCAGCGTCAACGTCCACGCCATCAACGAGCTGGGCGTGCCGATCCTCGTCATGGGCGCCAGGGACATGGTGATCGCGGCGTCGCCGGACGGCATACTCGTGTCCGACAAGGAGCAGAGCTCCTACATCAAGCCCTATGTGGACGCCATCGACCAGCAGATCATGTTTGCGGAGAAGTCCTGGGGCTCCTATCGCGTCCTGGACGTGGAGGAGGACAGCATGACCGTCAAGGTGACGCTGAATCCCGGGCACAGGATGAACTATCACAGCCACGAAAGGCGCGACGAGGTGTGGACGGTGCTCAAGGGCGAGGGACGCACGATCGTTGACGGCATGGAGCAGCCCGTCAAGCCCGGGGACGTGATCACCATGGCCGCCGGATGCAAGCACACGGTCATCGCCGGGGAGGGGGGCCTCCAGCTGATGGAGGTGCAGATCGGCAACGACATCAGCGTCGCCGACAAGAAGAAGTACGAGTGGCCGCTATGAACCGCCCGTATCTTCTGACCCCCGCCGCGAAGGACTACCTCTGGGGCGGCTCGAGGCTCAACGACGATTTCAACCTGAACGTGCCGGTCTCGCCCTTTGCGGAGGCCTGGGTTTACAGCACCCACCCGGACGGGCCCTCCCGCGTGGCGGAGCTCGGCTGCACGCTGGAGGAGCTCCTGAAGGCG
>CADARO010000321.1:0-682 GCA_902790345.1 uncultured Eubacteriales bacterium
TTGATTTTTTATAATGATAACAGAATACAGAGTGATTTTTGATGCCGAGCTCTCATGTTCATGGTCTCGTCTTTTCCATATCCACATTATATCACAGTCGTGATCTTTTCTCACCAGGTATTTTTCAGCGCGCCCTGACGAAAACGCGCTTTCCTTTTTAACCGGAATGGTCTATACTGTCATTGTGGGAGTTTTTGCCTCCCGATTCATCCTTTCTATGCCGAGGTTTTCATTCCATGCAGGATCTGTTCTCTTCCAACGCCCGGTCTCAGGCCCCGCTGGCCGACCGCATGCGCCCGCGCAGTCTGAACGAGTTCATCGGCCAGAAGCACATCGTGGGCGAAGGCCGGCTGCTGCGGCGCGCCATCGAGGCCGATCGGCTCACCAGCTCCATCTTCTTCGGCCCGCCGGGCACGGGCAAGACCACGCTGGCCTCCATCATCGCGGAGACCACCGCCGCCGCGTTCATCCGCATGAACGCGGTCACCAGCGGCGTGGGCGAGGTGCGCGAGGCCCTGAAGGAGGCGGAAAGCCGCCTGCGCCTGTACGGCCAGAGCACCTACCTGCTGCTGGACGAGTGCCACCGCTGGTCGAAGTCCCAGTCTGACTCCATCCTGCCAGCCATCGAGAAGGGCGTGGTGCGCTTTATCGGCTCCACCACGGAGAACCCCATGATCGCCAT
>CADARO010000321.1:705-2617 GCA_902790345.1 uncultured Eubacteriales bacterium
AGCCGCTGCCGGCTGTTCCAGTTCGAGGCGCTCACCCAGCGGGACGTGGAGACCGCCATCCTCCGCGCCGTGAAGGACGAGGAGCGCGGCTATGGGCGGCAGAATGTGACCATCGACGAGGACGCGCTCCACCACATCGCCCAGGTGGCGGGCGGCGACGTGCGCAGCGCCCTCAACGCGCTGGAGCTGGCGGTGCTCACCACCCCCGTCGGCGCGGACGGCGGCGTCCACATCACCCGGGAGGTGGCCGAGGAATCCATTCAGAAGCGCGTGCTGCGCTGCGACGAGTCCATGTTCTACGACATGCTCAGCGCCTTCTGCAAATCCCTGCGGGGCTCGGACAGCGACGCCGCCCTGGCCTGGTTCGCCCGCATGATCTACGCCGGCGTGGATCCGCGCGTTATCGTGCGCCGGGTCATCGCCCACGCCAGCGAGGACGTGGGCCTGGCCAACCCCACCGCCATGCTGCAGGCCGTGGCCGCGGCTCAGGCGCTGGAGTTCAACGGCATGCCGGAGGCCCGGCTGTCCATCGCCCAGGCCATCATCGCCGTGTGCGAAAGCCCGAAATCCAACAGCGTGGCGGTGGCGGTGGACCGCGCCATGGAGGACGCCGAGAAGGGCGGCTTCCAGCCGGTGCCCATCCACCTGCGGGACACTCACTACGCCGGCCATGAGAAGATCGGCTCCGGCGCGGGCTACAAGTATCCCCACGATTATCCCGGCCACTACGTGAAGCAGCAGTATGCCCCCGTGGAGGCGCGGGGTCTTCCCTACTATGTGCCCAGCGATCAGGGCCAGGAGGAGCGGCTGCGGGAGCGCCGCAAGGCCCGGGGCATCGAGGACTGAACGACGTAAAGGAGACTGACCCATGGACAAACCCAAGAAACAGCGCGCCGATGTGGCACTGGTGGAGCGCGGACTGGCGGAGAGCCGCGAAAAGGCGCAGGCCCTCATCATGGCGGGACTGGTGTACATCGCCGAGGAAAAGGTGCTGAAGCCCTCCGAGGCGGTGAAGCCGGAGGATCAGCTCAGCGTGCGCGGCGCGGCGCATCCCTATGTGTCCCGGGGCGGGCTGAAGCTGGAGAAGGCGCTGCGCGTGTTCGGCTGCGACCCCACGGGCGTGGTGGCCATGGATCTGGGCGCGTCCACCGGCGGATTTACCGACGTGCTGCTGCGAAACGGCGCGGCCCATGTGTACGCCATCGACGTGGGCTTCGGCCAGCTGGACTGGCGCATCCGCTCCGATGAGCGGGTGACCGTGATGGAGCGCACCAACGCCCGGGCCATCACGGCGGACATGTTCGATCCCCCGCCCTCGCTGGCCGTGATGGACGTGTCGTTCATCTCCATCAAGCTGATCTTGCCCGCGGCGTTCCAGATCCTCGGGCCGGGCGGGCGATTCATCTCGCTCATCAAGCCCCAGTTCGAGGCCGGCCGGGAGCGCGTGGGCAAAAAGGGCGTCGTGAGCGACCCCGCGACCCACGCGGACGTGGTGGAATCCATCGTGCGCTTCGTGCCCACCCTGGGCTGGAAGGCCCGCACCATCGACTTCTCGCCCATCACCGGGCCGGAGGGCAACATCGAGTTTCTGGCGGATCTCCTGCCCGCCGATCAGGTGCCGGATGAAATCACCCGCGAGGACATCGAGGCCATGGTGAAGGCCGCCCACGAGGCGCACAGGAAATGATGACGCGCGCTTTTTCGCCTCATCTGCGTCAAAGCTGTGTTTTTGTCTTTACTATTTAGGGATACGCTTGATTTTGCAACAAAATTATAGAGTTCAAATCTCCGCACTCCGACCAAAGCTCAAGCCCTTGATATTGCTGGAAAAGTCAGTAGTATCAAGGGCTTTTCTTCGTTTTTGAAAGTGCATAAAAGTGCATCAAACTACATAGAAATGCAAAAATAATGT
>CADARO010000322.1 GCA_902790345.1 uncultured Eubacteriales bacterium
CACACCGGAGAGAAAGGCCGGGTTCAAGATCTTTTTCAGCGGCAGCTTTCCCGCCAGCAGCCAGATCCCCAGCGAGAAGCACAGCAGATTATAGGGGATGTTCAGCAGCGAGGCATAGAACGCGGCGTTCCCACCCAGCACCGCGGCGCAGACCGGGATGCCAATATAGGTGACGTTCCCGCACATGGTCTCAAAGAGGTACACGCCCCGGTCGTCGGCAGGCGGCTTCAACAGAGGCACCACGACCATAGCCACGAGCCCGCTGAGCAGAAACATCCCGAAGGAGAGGCCTAACGTGATGAAAACGCCGCGGGAGTCCACACCGGAGCCGGAATTCAAAATCGCACTGAACAGATAGAAAGGTAAAATGATTTTGACCACGATGTTTGACACCGTGGCGGTGCCCTCTTCAGTGAGCACACGGAGCTTACGGCAGACAAAGCCTGCCAGGATCCCAATAAAGATGACTGTGATTTGATGCAGGGCGGCAGACATAGTTCTCCCTCCATGATGGATTGTATCTACATTATAAAGAAAAATCAGAACGTGAAAAGCCGGTGAATTCGCTTTTTTATCCGCAAATTTGCTTCCTTGTAAACCTGACGAATACAAAAACATTAAAACAAATTTGCGAATATTCAAGTGGAAAAACTCATGCTATGGTAGGATTATCCCAAAATCGGAAAAATGATTAGGAGGATGCACATGAGTACAAAAACAAAGAAAGGCTTGCTGAGCGGTTGGTTTGAATCCTCGTTCTGGGACACGAAGATCACCTCCGCCAACGTCCATGGCAAGGAGCGCTGGCTGGGCTATGTGGCCGGCCCCTTCGGCGTGATGCTGCTGCAGTCCATTGTCAACAGCTACTTCAACAAGTACCTGACCGATACCCTGGGCTTCACGGTCACCCGAGGCATGTGGATCGCCAGCTTCATGGTCGTGTTCCCGGTGCTGTCCAAGCTGCTCGACGCCATCACCAATGTGATCATGGCGAAGATTCTGGACAACACCAAGTGCCGCCAAGGTAAGCTGCGCCCCTGGTTTATCCTGTCTCTGCCCATCACGGTGGCCAGCATCATCATGATGTTCGCCATCCCGAATATGGGCGCCAAGGCCCAGGCCATCTGGGTCGTGATCTCGTATAACCTCTTCTACTCAGTCGGCTACACCATGTGGTACATGGCCTATGAGTTGTCCGCCGCGCTCTCCACCCGCAACGTCAAGCAGCGCTCCGGCAACTCCATCGCGGGCCAGGTCACCAAGAACATCGGCACCGGCATCATCTCCATCCTGTTCCCGACGATCCTGTCCATGATTTCCCGTAGCGTGGGCGGCGACAAGCAGGGCTATCTGGTGTCTCTCGCCGTCATGTGCGCCATCGCCGTGCCTCTGACCTTCATCCAGTACTTCTACACCCGTGAGCGTATCACCGAAGAGCGCCGCGTTACCGAGGGCGAGGGCGAACTGGTCCAGGTCAAGGAAGCCAGCTTCGGCACCCAGCTCAAGGCCTGCCTCAAGGACAAGTACTGGGTCATGTTTATCATCCTGATTTTCGTCTATCAGGTACTCAACGCCCTCAAGAGCGTTTCTCAGATCTACTACGCCGGCTGGGTCGTGGCCGGCAACGCCTACGGCGAGGCGGCCGCCATCCAGGCCCGCTTCACCATGATCGCCATGGCGCCGATGGGCCCGATGCTCTTTGTCGTGCTGCCCCTCATCAAAAAGTTCGGCCGCACCAAGATGATCATTCTCGGCTCCGCCATCGCCTTCGTGGGCGCGCTGATCGCCTTCTTCGGCGCCGGCAGCACCATGCCTGTCTATGCCGGTACCGGTCTCGGCGGCGTGGGCGCCATGTTCTACGTCTACACTACGTCTACACCATGATGAGCTTCACCGGCGACGCGATCGACCATGTGGAGTATTCCCAGCACGTCCGCGTGGAAGGCGTGACCGCCGCTCTGGTGGGCTTCATGCACTCGCTGGCCAACGGCATCGGCCAGGGCCTGTTCAACCTTGGTCTGATGATGAGCAAGTACACCACGCCCGAGATGATCGGCACCGTGGAGAAGAAGGGCAAGCTGGTCGAGCTCTACGCCGATCAGACCGCAGGCGCCACCACCTGGATCAATTTCTCCTATCAGGGCGCCATCGCGCTGACCGCGCTGCTGTTCCTCATCCTGTTCGTGTTCTTCTTTGACATCGACAAGCGCATGCCGGAGGTCACCCACGCTCTCATCGAGCGCAAAAAGGCCGAGTGCGCGGCCAAGGGCATCCCCTACGTCTCCCACGAGGAGCAGATGAAGGCCGAGATCGCCCAGCAGCAGGCGGAGGCTGAGGAAAACCGCATCAAGGAGCTGAAGGAATACTGCCAGAAAAAGGGCCTGGACTTCGACACCGAGAACCAGAAATATCTGGATAAGCAGGCAAAGAAGGCCGCCAAAAAGGCAGCAAAGAAAGCAAAAGCGCAGAAATAAACCGTA
>CADARO010000323.1 GCA_902790345.1 uncultured Eubacteriales bacterium
GGCGGTGAGCGCCGCGCTGGTGCCGTGATTGGTCAGGTAGGCGTCCTCCAGCACCAGCGATTCATTCACGAAGGCCGACGCCGAGAACATCAGCGCCGCGATCAGCACCCGGGCGTCCCGCTCCAGCGCGTAGGAGGCCAGCAGCAGGCCGATGACGGGATACAGATAGCGCTCGTGCATCTTCGCGCCGAAGGCGAAGATGACCCCCAGCGCCATGGCGCAGAGCAGGAACAGCTTCTTCCGATCCCTGGAGGCGATGTAGAACCAGCCGGCCAGGCCGAAGGCCAGGGCGTAGGCCGCCCAGGCAAAATAGGTCCACCCGCCCGCCTGATCCAGCGCGCGCCAGTTCATGCCCAGCAGCTGATAGACGTTGCAGGCGTTGACGGTGATGTAGTTGTATTCGTTCAGCGTTTCGCTGTATCGGCTCCACAGCCAGGTGAAGGGATTCTGACCCTGTCCCAGCGCGAAGGGCGCGGCCAGGCCCACAAACACCGCCAGCGCGACAATCAGGCCCAGGCCGATGTCTCTCAGGGCCCTGCCCCGCTTCTCGCCGGACCAGGCGATTTCGCCCACGATAGCCAACAGGCCGATGGGCGCGAACATGAGCGCCTGGGGCTTGCAGAGCGCCGCGCACGCGAACACGGGAATCGCCCACACCCACCTGCGCCGCACGGTGAGGTAAATCGCCAGCAGCAGCAGCAGCGTGAGCACGGAGTCCACCTGGCCCCACACCGCCGCGTTGAAGATCACCGCGGGGTTGATGAGATACGCCGCCATGATATATACCGCGCCGCACTCGCTCAGCTTCCGGCGGGCGATCTTATACAGCAGCAGCGCGATCATCAAGTCGCAGGCCATGGGCACCGTCTTGATCAGCAGCCAGTGGATGGAGGAATCGTAGGCGATGCCGAACAGCTGCCGGATTAGGCCGAAGGGCCAGAGCAGCAGCATGTAGCCCGGAGGATAATCGCACCAGCCCGCGTTGTAGAAGCCCCAGGGGCCGTTGTTGGCCATCTGCTCGGCCCAGCCCTCGAAGCAGTTCATGTCCACGCCGAAGCCGCGAATCGTCACCGCCAGCAGGACGCGCACCGCGACGCCACCGGCCAGCGCCGTATAGAACACCACGAACGCCCGCCGCGCGCCGCCCGGGCGATACCGCTCCCAAAGGGCCGCGGCCGCCGCCGCTAGCACGTACAGTGCGGCGATGAGCAGGATCATTTGGGTGTAGTCGATTTCCCCTTCGTCCTCCTCCACGGGCGCGCCGGAGGGAGAATTGGTGGCCAGGTTCCGGGCCTCGATGCCGGCCGGCAGCGCGGCCAGGTGAACCACCTCCACGTCGTCAAACCAGGCCTTGCCCACGTTCAGCGAGCTGTAGCCGCCCAGGCGGCACATGACGGTCAGGCTGTTCTGGCCGGAGGCGGTCTTGCCGTACAGCTCCAGCCGGACCCATTCCCCGTCCGTGTCGTAGGCGTATTGCGAGGAAATGAAGGTGTCCGCGATGGAAATGCCCGCGCCGGCCCGGCCCAGCTGGCAGCCCTCCGCCTTCACCATGCAGCTGATGCAGTAATAGGCGTTGGGCTCCACCTCCACGGTCTGCTCAAAGCGCGCGTCGTTTTCCTCCACGTTCTCGATGCAGACGGACGAATTGCCCGACCAGGCGTCCTCCGACAGTGTCAGATAGCTGACGCCCTCGTCCCAGATCCAGCGCCCCACGCCCCATCCGGCGGGCAGGGTGCCGCTGCCCCGGGCCTCGAAGTCGCCGTTGGCGATCAGGTTTTCGCCTTCGTCCACGGGGCTGTTCAGGAGCCATATCGCCCCCACCCCCGCCGCCACCAGCACGAGGGCCGCCGCCAGCGCGATGACGGGCCGGCGCACTGATCAGCGCCCCATACCCCACCGGCTCCTCCGCCTCGGCCAGGTCGCCGCAGCGGGCCTTGATGCCCCGCCAGATGACGAAGAAGGCGATCACCGTCACCGCCATGTAGGCGATGTTCACGGCGTTGTAAAGCCCCTCGCTCGTCACCCGGTCCAGCAGCCCTTCCAGCAGCAGGCTGGTCAGGTTGTTCAGCGCGTGCAGCAGGACGCAGACGCTCCAGGAGCCGCTCTTCACCCGCACATAGCCGAAAAACCAGCCGATGAGCGCCGCCGGCAGAAACTGCATGAGATTTCCGTGGGCCAGGCCGAAGATCACCGCCGCCACCATCACGGCGAAGCGCTCGCCATAGCGCCGCAGTCCCTCCAGCAGCACGCCCCGATACACGTATTCCTCGATCAGCGGGGCCAGCAGCACCGCGTAGAGTCCCGTGGTCCAGAAGGAGAAGGCCGTGTCGTCGGTCAGGATGTCGATGTAGATCGAATAGCCCGCCCGGTTGAACAGCGCCTCCGTGGCCATGGCGCCCAGCGCGCCTAGCGCGTTGATGCCCATCATGGCCAGGTACAGCGCGGCGATTTCCCCCGCCTTCAGCCCCTTCAGGCCCATCATCGGGCGAAGGGTCATGCTCCGGCGCCGGGCGTAGACCAGGGCCGGAATGACGCCCAGCAGCGCCACCGCCACGGTCAGCACCGCGATGACGTT
>CADARO010000324.1:0-1842 GCA_902790345.1 uncultured Eubacteriales bacterium
ATTTCAGGGTTTGTTTCCGGTCAGCGGGCGTCCTCGATGGCTTCGTCGCCCAGCAGCTTCATTTCAGCCAGGGCGTCTTCCACGGTCATTTCGCCATTGAGCACGTACATGGTGTATTCGTCCACCAGGGACTGCATTTCTGTGTAGGCCACGATGTAATCCTCAGAATAGGCAGGCTCGCCGGCGGCGACCACGCAGCGGATGAAGCTCTCGGTATCCACCCACTTGGCGGCCTCTTCCTCGCTGCCGAACACCACGGAGAGCACCTCGTCGGGGTTCACGCCCGTCCAGGTGGTGGCGTGACCGGCGGCATACATGTACTTGTTGCCGTAGGTGGCGGCGAACTTGGCGAAGGCATAAGCGGCGTCGGGAGACTGGGTGTTGGCGGCCACGGCGATGAAGGAGTTGGGGTTGCTGCCCGCCATGTAGTTGGTCTGATCCTTTTCAAAGGTGGGGTAGGGGGCGTAGCCGATGCGGAAGGTGGGGGCGCCGGCCACGATATAGCGGGTCAGGATGGATTCGATGGTGGTGGCGATTTCGCCTTGCAGGAACAGGTTGCGGGAGCGGGTGCTGTCGGACTGGTACACGGCCTTGGAGTGCCAGATACCGGAGGCCGCGGCGTCCACTTCGTGATGCAGCGCCTGGGCAAACAGGGGATTGTCAAAGTCGCTCAGACCTTCGGCGTTGTAGAACACGTTCTTGCCCTTGGCCTGACGGACGGCGTAGGTCCAGTAGTCGATCTGGTTGAAGTCGCCGCCGCCGTTGACCAGCACCTTGCCGTCGGCGTCCCGCTCGGTCAGCTTTTCGCAGGCAGCCAGATACTCATCCCAGGTCCAGGCGGTGGGCAGCTCGCCCAGACCGGCAGCTTCCCACTTGTCCAGGTTGATGGCCACGTAGACGGACAGGCCGCCGGAGGGGAACACATAGGTGCGGCCCTCATACTGATAGGCGTCGGTGCCCCAGTTTTCCACCAGGTCAAGCCCGTCTGCCGCCAGGCGGTCAGTCAGGTCCATCAGCAGGCCGTTCTGCCAGCGCTTGGCGGTGTTGGACACGCCGAAGCTCAGCAGCACGTCCACCTGGCCGCCGGCGATGATGGCGGTATCCAGGCCCACGTTGCCGTCGGAGCTGTTCTTGTACACTTCATAGTTGACCTTCACGTTGGGGTAGAGCTCGTTGAACTGGGCGATCATGGCGTCTGTGCCGTTGGCGCCGGCAAAGGCGGTATAGAAGGTGATCTCGCCCGTCAGTTCGGTGTTCGGCGCTTCGGCCAGGGCCAGGGCGCAGCTTGCCAGCATCACGAGGGCCAGCAGAATGGCAGTCAGCTTTTTCATTGGGTTACCTCCTTGTTTTTTGTAACGTTCTTATTTCACATCAAAGGCGAAAATGTGCGCGGTGGAGCTGCCGTAATCCGTGCATTTCCTTTCGCTTTGATATGTTGACAGGGGGATGAGGCGGATGGCCGTGGTGGTCACGTCGATGGCCTGGCGCACCAGCCGCTGGTGGTTTTCGTGGGTCTCATATACGGTCTGCCATTGCCCCGCGGCGTCCAGGGCCTCCACGCGGAAGGACTTGAGCAGGCATTGGGGGAAGCCGAAGGTGGTGCCGTTGTAGCTGCGGGGGTAGAACAGCACGGAGGAGGTGTTGAGCCCGTCGGGGTTGCCCTCCACGTATTCCCGGTTCAGGTCGCTGTCCACCACCAGCCGGAACTGGCGCAGGCGGGTGGGCTCCCGGAAGGTGTAGGTGATGGCGTTGTTGGTCTTGCCGAAGTATCCGTTGTCGTTGCCCCAGATGCGGCGATCCAGGCCGTTATGGAGGGCGGAGCAATCGCCGTAATCGCAGGTG
>CADARO010000324.1:1853-2255 GCA_902790345.1 uncultured Eubacteriales bacterium
TTTTGCTCACCTCGGGGATTTGGCGGCGGAAGCCGGGCAGGAAGCAGTCGTCCTCCATCAGCTGGGCCTGGATCTCCCCGATCCGCTGCTGCCCCGCCTCCCGGGGCGTGAGGCCGTTCCTTACGGCGATGGCCGCCGCCGTGCCCGCCGCCTGGCCCAGCACGCCCACCGTGCCCATGACCCGGCTGGTGCTCAGCCCCAGATGGGTGGTGCTGATGTTGCGGCCCGCGAACATCAGGTTTTCGATGTTTTTGGAATACAGGCAGCGGTAGGGGATGCCGTAGGGCTCGGACAGCCGCCGCTTTTGCAGGTGGCTCCCTGCGTGGCCGCCCATGCGGAAGCCGCCGGGCAGATGATTGTCGATCTGCCAGCCGCCGTAGGCCACGGTATCGGGGAAAACGG
>CADARO010000325.1 GCA_902790345.1 uncultured Eubacteriales bacterium
TGCATTCCCGGGAACACGCTGCCGAGAATGGCGTTGATGGTGCCGGTGGATTCAAACATCCTGCGCCACAGAATGGCGATGGCCACGGATCCGCCGATGATGGAGGGCAGGTAATAGGTGGCGCGGTAGAAGCCCACCGCCCGGCTCTCATGATTCATGATCAGTGCGATCACCAGCGCGAAGATCACCTTCAGCGGCGTTCCGATCAGCGCGTAATAAGCCGTCACGCCCAGCGCCTTGGTGAACGTGGCGTCTTTCGTGAAAATCCGGATATAGTTGTTCAGTCCGATAAACTCCGGCGGATTCACGATGTCATACTTACAGAAGGAATAATACAGGCTCAGCCCCATGGGAATCAGCATAAACAGCAGAAACCCGATAATAAAGGGCATGCTGAAGACCAGCCCTGCGGTGGATTCCCGGTTAATCCAGCGGGAGAAACCCGATTCGCTTCTGTCCGGCGACCGCGTACTCATGTCGTTTTTCCTCCTACGTTCCCATTCAGGAAAGGGGAGCGGTGGAACACCGCCCCCCTCTTCAGATTCTGTATGAAAGGTATGGATCAATAGTTCTCAGCGATGTCCTTGGCGGAATCCACCAGGTCGGCGCCCATTTCCTCGGCGGTCCTCGTCGGATTCTTCAGCAGCGCGTCGTCCGACAGCCTCTTCAGCACGTCATCATTCACGGTGCCGGAATAGCTGGGCAGCGGGGGGAAGATGGGAGAGCTGTTCTTTTCCACGATCGCCAGGTAATCCACGGCCACGCCGTAGGTGGGATCGATCTTGTTGACCTCCTCCGCGATGGCGGCAGCCACTTCGCTGTTGGCGGGCACACCGCGCTCGGCCTTCAGCAGGATATTGGCCTGCGGATCGTTGATCAGGTAGTTCAGCACGGCCACGGCCACATCGGGGTTCTTGGCGTCGGTGGTCACGGAGAAGAACTGACCGGGCTTCATGTAGTTGGACTTCACCGGGTCGGCGCTCGGCCAGGAGCAGATGCCCAGCTCAATGCCGTCGGCGGTCGCCGCGTCCTGGAACGCGTGAATCTGGTTGGAGAAAGCGATGGAGCACCAGGTGCGCACGTCGGGGGTGGCGCCGAAGACCATGGGGCTCTGGGCGATGTCGTTCACGTTCACGTTGGCAATCTGGTCGGTGTTGAACATCCAGCCTTCCGCCACGCCGGTGAGAATGTTCTGATAGTATCCGGCCGCTTCTTCCGCCGTCAGGCTCAGGCCATCCTTCTGATAGAAGTCAACATGGCCCAGGCTGCGGGCGTAATAGGTGGGATAGTTCTCGGAGTTGCCCTGTCCGTAGATCACGCCGATGCCCTTCTTTTCGTAGATCTCCTTGGAGATCTCCACGAACTTGTCCCAGGTCAGGTTGTCCGGAACCTCGATGCCCAGCTCGTCCGTCAGGGTCTTGTTGTACAGCAGCGCAGGCGCGTTCACGCCGGCGCACACGGCGTAGATGCCGTCGCCGACCTTACCGGTGTCGATGATGCTCTGGGAAATGCCGCTCAGATCCAGCGCGCCGCTTTCCACATAGGGGGTCAGATCCAGCAGATCGCCGGCTTCCACCCACTGCTCGATCAGCGCGTAGTCCTGCTGCATCAGATCCGGCAGGGAGCTGTCGGCCGCGTAGGTGCTCATCTTGGACCAGTAGTTGGACCAGTTTTCAGCCAGCTCGTTGAAGGTCACGTTCGGGAAATTCTCGGTGAAATAGGCCAGAGCTTCATGGGTCGCGGCGTCGCGGACCTGGTTTCCCCACCAGCCGAAGCCGATTTCCACATTGCCCGCGCCGGCCACATCGAAGTTGCCGACCTTCAGGTCCGCGGCCAGAATTTCTTCATTCCAGAGTTCCTCCTCTAATTCACTTACGACAGTTCATGTCGTTTTAAACGGTATAGCATATCATTTTCGACATGTCAACAGACAAAAACGCAATTCATGTGCCGTTTTTTTGCCCCGGAGCAAATTCTGAGAATCCTGAATTGTCTGTGCTTTTTCCTTTCCCCGCGGGAGGAAACAGACGCTTGTTTTTTGAGGGGAATCCTGTATAATGGGGCCAGAAATCAGCTTCACGGAAAGAGGAGGTTCCACCCCATGTCTGAAAAAGTAAAACTGGGTATTATCGGCATCGGCAATCAGGGCTCCACCTATGCCCGCCGTCTGGCCAGGGAAAACTGGGTTCCGGACATTCAGCTTGTTGCCATCGCGGATATCAATCCGGACCGGATCGCCTGGGCCCGGGAAAACGTGTCGGCGGACATCGCTTATTTTGACGACGCCCTGGCCATGCTGGACAGCGGGCTGCTGGACGCCTGCGTGGTCTCGGTTCCCCACTACGACCATCCGAAATATGTCATCGAGTGCCTCCGGCGGGGGATTCATGTGCTGTGCGAAAAGCCTGCCGGAGTCTATACGGAGCAGGTTCGGGAGATGAACGCGGAGGCGAAGAAGCATCCCGAAACCGTGTTCGCGATGATGTTCAATCAGCGGACCAACTGCGTGTACCGGAAGATGCGGGAGCTGATCCAGAGCGGCCGGTACGGGCGGGTCCGCCGGGCCAATTGGCTCATCACCAACTGGTACCGCAGCCAGTACTATTACGACAGCGGGGACTGGCGGGCCACCTGGAGCGGCGAGGGCGGCGGCGTGCTGCTGAACCAGTGCCCTCATCAGCTGGATCTCTGGCAGTGGATCCTGGGGCTCCCGAAAAAGGT
>CADARO010000326.1 GCA_902790345.1 uncultured Eubacteriales bacterium
GCCCGCGGAACCAGAAGGAGTCCACCTGCGCATGGCGCACAGGCCCGGCGATGCCGCTGTCCAGCAGGGCCTTGAGGTTGCGGATCGGCGTGCGGAAGCGGTTCTGGGCGATAATGGACAGCTTTTTGCCGCTCTCGTCGCGGGCGCGCAGCATGGCGTCGCATTCCGCCAATGACGCAGCCATGGGCTTTTCGCATACCACGTTTTTGCCCGCGCGCAGGGCGTTGATGCTGATCTCGGCATGCACGTAAGGCGGCGTGCACACGTCCACCAGGTCGATGTCCAGCGGCAGGATGTCCTGATGGTTCAGGTATACCCCGGCGTCCAGGCCGTACTGCTCCTTGACGCGCTGGGCTTTGCCGGGAATGATATCCACCAGCGCCACGATCCTGCAGCGCTCGGGGAATTGCAGATAGGCCTGAATATGGGCGTGGGAGATGCCGCCCGTGCCCACGACAGCTACTTTGATCACAGATCATTCACCTCTTTACAAGTCGGATTTGCATTTCCTTGTTCCGTTTCATAGTATATCAGGTTAAATCCTTGCATTTCTGCGCAAATTGTGTTAGATTCTATGTAAATCCTGCATCGCAAGCTCCGAGGGGGTGAAAATATGGCGCGCCTGCTGACCGGCGACGTATCCCTGACCACGATGAACGCGAAAAAAGGCTTTGAGGCCTTCTATTCGTGCAGCGGCCAGATGAGCATGACGGGCTTTCACTGTCATGATTTTTACGAGTTTTACCTGCATGTGCGCGGCGGGCAGTATTACGGCCTGGACAGCGGCCTGTACCTGCTGGAACCGTTCCAGATGTTCGTGATCCCGCCGTTTTCCATGCACGGCATATCGAGTACGCAGGCCGTGGGCGGCTATGAGCGCGCCTACCTGAACGTGACGCCCGAAACGTTGAAAACGCTGAGCTGCGGGGTGATCGACCTGGATCAGTTTTTCCGCTCGTACACCGCGCAGGGCAAATACATCTTCCAGCTCACGCAGGAGACGGCGCGGCGCTGCGTGCGCTGGATCGAGGAATTGCAGCATCGCGAAACAGAGGGCGACCCGCTGCAGGATTTTGAGGATTACACGCTGCTGATGAACCTGCTGAGCACCATCTGCCAGACCATGCGCGATTCGCAGACGGTCAGCGCGGGCGTGATCTCCAACAGCATTATTCAGGAGCTGCTTACCTACATCAACGGCAGCTATACCCAGCCGCTCAAGATCGAATCGCTGGCCAAGCATTTCGGCATCAGCGTTTCCTACCTGTCGCATGAGTTCATCAAGTTCACCAACCGCAGCGTGTACGATTATATTCTCTACCGCCGCATCATGCTGGCCCGCCAGATGATGCCCTCCGATATGTCGCTCAACACCATCGCCTATCAGTGCGGCTTCAACGACTATTCCAATTTTCTGCGCATGTTCAACAAGCTGGTGGGCATGTCCCCCAGCCGCTACCGCAAAAACCTGCGCGAATTCCAGCAGGATAAACCGATGGAGCGCCAGCGGCAGGGGTGAGGCGCGCTTCCGCTGCCACCATCGTTCTGAAAGCACAGGAAAAGGCGTCGGCATTGCTGCCGACGCCTTTTGAGGTTCGTTTACAGGATTACAGGTTGCCGGGGAACACGCCGCGATAGTTGCCTTCCTGATAGGCGGTACGCAGCTCGTCGATGATCTCCTGCGCGCCGGAGTTCAGGATATCCTGGAGGCCGGCGTCATAGGTGGCGTCGAAATCGGCGGGATCGCAGCTGACCACGGCGGCCAGGAACTCACCCTGCTTGCTCTTCACGGGGCAGGGCCAGAGCGGCGGCATTCTTGGCGTCGTCGCCATAGCACAGGCCGTTGGAGATGAAGCAGATATCGCCGGCATGCATCTTGTTCTCGTTGGGCACGGCGTCGGCGCTCTTCACGCCATAGGGGATGCCATCGGCGGTCAGGCCTTCATAGTTGATGCCTTCGATACCGTTCTGCATGGCGAACATGTTCTCGGGAATGGCCATCCAGTCCAGATACTTCATGGCGGCGATGGCAGTTTCCTCGTTGGTGGTCAGCGGGATGATGATGCTCAGGCCGGCAGGCGCGTACATATCATGCAGGTACTTGCCGCCCAGGCTGTCGTTGCGGAAGCAGTTCACGGTCACCCAATGTCCCTCGGGCACGTTCTTTTCCAGCTCGATCTGGTAGTTCTTGTCGGTGCGCCAGGGCTGGTCGGGCTGCTGGGAGAAGAAGCCGTTGTAGCCCATGATCAGGGCGGTGTCGTTGGCCTTGTCGTTGTCGGACAGCGCGAAGGTGTCGGGCAGCAGGCCTTCATGATACAGGCTGTTCAGCCAGCGGAAGCCTTCCTTGGAGCCGGGCAGCATCTCGGGGTTGCGGGCATAGGCGAACCAGTCTTCCTCGGTGACCTGGGTGAAGTCCACGAAGGCGTCGGTGAAGCGGCGCACATTGTACAGCGGATCGGGCGCATAAATGCCGAAGGAGAAGGGCATGGTGTTTTCACCGGCCAGCTTGGCTTCCTTGGCAGCGCGCAGGTAAGCGGTGAATTCTTCCACGTTGGTGGGCTTTTCCATGTTCAGGGCCTTGAGCCAGTCTTCACGGATAAAGTTGCCCACGTTGGCGCGGCTGATGCGGCGGGCAGGCAGATACCACTGCTCCTTGACGCCGTCGCCGTCATGATCGCTCTGGCCGTAGCCCAGCAGCTCTTCGCCCAGGAAGGCCTTCAGGTTGGGGCCGTATTCGTTCAGCAGATCATCCAGCTGCCAGATGCCTTCATCGTCGATGCACTGCTGCACAAGGCTGCCGTTGTAGGTGACGCAGATATCCGGGGCATTGCCGCCGGCCAGCGCGTTGGTCAGCAGGTCGCCTTCCGTCCAGCGGGCATAGGAGACGAACTCAAGCTTGATGTG
>CADARO010000327.1:0-1648 GCA_902790345.1 uncultured Eubacteriales bacterium
GCTGCAGATGGAGCACGGCCAGAAGACCATCGCCCAGCTGAACGAGGTGTTCACCGGCGACGTGGGCGGCACGGCATATCACATCATCCTGCTGGCGAAGAACCAGCAGGGCATGTTCAACCTGAACCGGCTGGTGAGCGAATCTCACCTCAATTATTTCCACCGCACGCCCCGAATGCCCCGGGGGCTGATCCAGCGCTACCGCGAGGGGCTCATCCTGGGCAGCGCCTGCGAGGCGGGGGAGCTGTTCCGCGCCATGGTGGCGGGGAAGGACGAGAAGACGCTGGAGCGCATCGCCTCGTTCTACGACTACCTGGAGATCCAGCCCATCGGCAACAACGCTTTCATGATCCGCGACGGCTCGGCGAAAGACGAAGAAGCCCTGCGCGACTACAACCGCCGCATCGTGGCGCTGGGCGAAAAGCTGAATAAGCCCGTGTGCGCCACCGGCGACGTGCACTTCAAGGAGCCCACCGACGCCATCTTCCGCGCCATCATCATGAACGCCAAGGGCTTTGAGGACGCCGACAACCAGGCGCCCCTGTATTTCCGCACCACCGACGACATGCTTCAGGAATTCAGCTATCTGGGCCCGAAGAAGGCCATGGAGGTGGTGGTGGATAACCCCAACGCCATCGCGGACATGGTGGAGAAGGTGAGTATCTTCCCCAAGCACCCGGAGGGCAAGGAGACCTTCCAGCCCTTCTGGCCGGACGCGGAGAACTTCATTCGCACCGAATCCCTCAGGCGGGCCCACGAGCTCTACGGCGACCCTCTGCCGGAGATCGTGCAGGCCCGGCTGGACAAGGAGCTGGGCTCCATCTGCGGCTACGGCTTCTCCACGCTGTACAACATCGCGGTGAAGCTGGTGAAAAAGTCCATGTCGGACGGCTACATCGTGGGCTCCCGAGGCTCGGTCGGCTCCTCCTTTGTGGCCCACATGACCGGCATCACCGAGGTCAACGCCCTGCCGCCCCACTACGCCTGCCAGAACTGCCACCACGTGGAGTTCAACGTGCCGGAGCAATACACCTGCGGCCTGGATCTGCCGCCCAAGAACTGTCCCGAGTGCGGCACCCTCATGATGAAGGACGGCTTCAACATCCCCTTCGAGGTGTTCCTGGGCTTCAAGGGCGACAAGGTGCCCGACATCGACCTGAACTTCTCCGGCGTGTATCAGCCGGTGGCCCACAACTACGTGAAGGAGCTCTTCGGCGCGAAGCAGGTCTACCGCGCGGGCACCATCGGCACCGTGGCGGAAAAGACCGCCTATGGATACGTGCTCAAATACCTGGAGGAAAAGGGACTCACCGTGTCCAACGCGGAAAAGGATCGCCTGGCGGCGGGCTGCACCGGCGTGAAGCGCACCAGTGGCCAGCATCCGGCGGGCATGGTGGTGGTGCCGGAGGAGTACGAGATCTATCAGTTCACCGCCATCCAGCACCCCGCGGACGATCAGACCAGTGAGACCATCACCACCCACTACGACTTCAACTCCATGCACGACGTGCTGGTGAAGCTGGACATCCTGGGCCACGATGACCCCACCATGCTGCGCGCCCTGCAGGATCTGACCGGCATCGCGCCTCAGGCCGTGCCGCTGAACGACCCGGAGGTGTTCAAGAGCATCATATCGCTGTTCTCCAGC
>CADARO010000327.1:1655-3215 GCA_902790345.1 uncultured Eubacteriales bacterium
ATGGACACCAAGCCCTCCTCCATGGAGGAGCTGATCCGCATTTCCGGCCTGTCCCACGGCACGGACGTGTGGCTGGGCAACATCCAGGACATCGTGAAGAGCGGCACGGCCACGCTGAAGAGCGCCCCCTGCACCCGCGACGACATCATGAATCAGCTCATCGCCTGGGGCGTGCCCAACAAGATGGCCTTCGACATCATGGAATTCACCCGCAAGGGCAAGGCGGCGAAGGCCGGCGGCGTGTTCAATCCCGGCATGGAGGAATCCATGCATGAGCACGACGTGCCGGACTGGTTCATCGACGCCTGCCGCAAGATCGGCTACATGTTCCCCAAGGCCCACGCGGTGGCCTACGTCACCATGGCGCTGCGCATCGCCTATTTCAAGGTGTACTATCCCACGGAGTACTACGCCTGCTACCTGAAGCGCAACATCGAGAAGTTCGACGGCTCCAAGATGGTGTGCTCCCTGGCCCACGCCAAGAGCTGGATGGAGGAGATCCAGGCCATGCCCAAGGAGGCGCGGGACAAGGAAGACGACACCGTGACCATGCTGGAAATGCTCATCGAGATGCTCACCCGGGGCATCAAACTGCTGCCGGTGGACGTGTACAAGTCCCATCCGGAGGATTTCGTCATCGAGGGCGAGAAGACCATCCGGGTGCCCTTCAACTCGCTGCCCGGCCTGGGCCTGAGCGCGGCGCAGAACCTGGCCGCCATCCGGGATCAGGGGCCCTTCATCTCCCGGGAGGACATGGTGCGCCGCAAGGTGGGCAAGTCGGTGGTTGAGATGCTCAAAAACTGCGGCGCTCTGGGCGACATGCCGGAGAGCAGCCAGGTGAGTTTGTTTGATTTCGGATTGTGAGACAGTCGGAAAGGGGGCAACACCATGAACACCATCACCATCCTGTTTGACAAGTCAAAGGGCACGATCAACCGCAACATCTACGGCCATTTTTCCGAGCACATCGGCGGCGTGTTTTACGACGGGCTGTGGGTGGGCGAGGACTCGAAGGTGCCGAACATCCGGGGCTTTCGCAAGGCGCTGGTGGAGAGCTTTGCCAGGCTCAACCCGCCCGTGCTGCGCTGGCCCGGCGGCTGCTTCGCCGAGACCTACGACTGGCGCGACGGCATCGGCCCCCGGGACAGGCGGCCCCGCCGGGTGAACTGGTGGTATAACGACGATCACCGGGTGGAACCGAATCAGGTCGGCACCCACGAGTTCATGGATTTCTGCCGCATGACCGGCGCGAAGCCCTATCTGGCGGCGAATATGACCAGCGTGACGCCCCTGCACATCCGAGACTGGATCGAATACTGCAACATGCCCGCCGGGCTCACCACCCTGGCGGACGAGCGCGCCGCCAACGGCAGCCCCGAGCCCTTCGACGTGCGCTACTGGGGCATCGGCAACGAAAACTGGGGCGGCGGCGGCCGCATGAGCGCCGACATGTGCGCCCGGGAGTACCTGCGCTATATGACCGTGTGCGAGAGCCTGCCCGGTGAGAAGACCTTCGTGGCCTGCGGCCCCAACGGACACGACGTGAGCTGGACCCGGGAG
>CADARO010000328.1 GCA_902790345.1 uncultured Eubacteriales bacterium
CGGGCGAGGTGCGCTGCATCGAGGGCATTGAGATCTATCCCGTGGAATCGCTGCGGGCGGCGTTTTCGCATCTGCGGGGCGAAGCGCCCATCGCGCCGCTGGAGACGGTGGAATACAGAAAGCTGCTGGGCGAGCGGGCGCCGCAGGTGGATTTCAGCTATGTGAAGGGGCAGAAGAGCGCCAAGCGGGCGCTGGAAATCGCGGCGGCGGGGGGTCACAATGTCATCATGATCGGCCCGCCCGGCTCGGGCAAGACCCTCATGGCCCGGTGCATGCCCACCATCCTGCCGGACATGACCTTCGAGGAGGCGCTGGAGACCACGCGAATTCACTCCGCCGCGGGTCTCATGGACGGCGGCACGCTGCTGGTGGAGCGGCCCTTCCGCACGCCCCATCACACGGCGTCCTCCGTGTCCCTCATCGGCGGCGGCGTGCACGCCACGCCGGGGGAGATCTCCAAGGCGCACAACGGCGTGCTGTTTCTGGACGAGCTGCCCGAATACAAGCGGGACGTGCTGGAGGCGCTGCGTCAGCCCATGGAGGACGGCTTCGTGACCATCACCCGGGTGAACGCCCAGTCCACCTATCCCTCCCAATTCATGCTCATCTGCTCCATGAATCCCTGCCCCTGCGGCAACTACGGCTCCCGCACACAGGCCTGCCGCTGCTCGCAGATGGAGATTCGGCGGTATCTGAACCGCATTTCCGGCCCGCTGCTGGATCGCATCGACCTGCACATCGAGATCGAGTCCATTCCGCCGGAGCGCATCGCGGACGACACCCTGGAGGAATCTTCCGCGGCGGTGCGCCAGCGGGTGGAGGCGGCGCGGGCTGTGCAGCGGCGGCGCTACGCCGGGCGGAACATCCAGTGCAACGCCCGGCTGGACGCCCGCTCCATCACCGAGTTCTGCAGGATGAAGCCGGACGCCCAGAAGATGCTCATGAAGGCCTGCGACGCCATGAAGCTGTCGAACAGGGCGTTCACGCGCATCCTCAAGGTATCCCGCACCATCGCGGACATGGAGGGCAGCGAGATGATCGAGCTGAGCCACGTGGCCGAGGCGGTGCAGTATCGCACGCTGGACCGGAAATACTGGGGTTAATGGGGGAGAAGCCGCTTGTTCTACACCGATCAGCAAAAATACTGGATCTGGCTGTCCAGCATCAAGGGCCTGGGCAGCGGGCCGTTCTATCAGCTCATCAACGAGTACGGCGAGCCCGCCTACGTGTGGGATCAGCTGATTCTGGCCAAAAAGCTGCTCACCCCCGCCGTGTACCGGCACCTGCAGCAGGCGCGGAGTCAGTCTTATCTCGACGAGCTGTTCGGCCTCATGGAGGAGACCGAGACCGCCGCGCTGACCCAGCTGGACGACGACTACCCGGATCGGCTGCGGGCCATTCCGGACGCGCCGCCCACCCTGTTCGTGCGGGGTACCCGGGCCGCGCTGAACCCGGAGCGGGCGTTTGCCATCGTGGGCTCCCGCAAGGTCACGGTGGACGGGGCCCGATTCACCGAGTCCATCGCAGAGCGGCTGTCCGCCTCGGGGGTGACCATCATGAGCGGCCTGGCGCTGGGGGCGAGGGCGGCGCGCTGGTTTCGGAATACCGGCCGGGGGAAAAGCCGGCCACCCATCATTTTCCCGCCCGGAATCGCATCATCAGCGGCCTGGCCGACGGGGTGCTCATGACCGAGGGCACCGCTCACTCCGGCGCGATGATCACCATGAATTACGCCCGGGTGCAGAACCGGCCCCGCTTCGCCGTGCCCGGCTCGGTGTATGCCGCCGCCAGCGAGGGGCCCAACCACCTGCTGGTGGAGGGGGCCCTGGCCTGCCTGGGGGAGAAGCAGGTGCTGGATTATTTCGGCTGGCTGCCCGCCGACGAACCCGCCGCCATGGCGGCCGACGCCCTGTCTCAGCTGGACGAAACCTCCCAGCGTTTGGTGGAAATCCTTAAATTTGAGGAAAAATCCTTTGATGAACTGGCAAATATTATGAAAATGTCGCCTTCAAGCCTAAATTCGCTCTTGACAATCCTTGAAATGCAGGGAATAATAAGACAGTCGGCCGGTAAACTCTATCGGGCCATAATATGATAATGATAGAATATATTTGAATGTAATAAACGGAGGTCAGGTCAACCCATGGCAACACACAAACTCGTCATCGTCGAGTCGCCCGCGAAGGCGCACACGATCGGAAAATTCCTGGGCAGGGGCTATAAAGTGGAAGCCTCCCAGGGCCACGTCAGGGATCTGCCCAAATCGCAGATCGGCGTGGACATCGAGCACGGCTTCGAGCCCAAATACATCACCATCCGCGGCCGCGGCGAGATCCTGGATCGCATTCGCAAGGAAGCGAAGAACGCCACCAAGATCTTCCTCGCCACAGACCCGGACCGCGAGGGCGAGGCCATCTCCTGGCACCTGGCCAGCGTCCTGGGGCTGGACCCGAAGGACGTCAACCGCGTGGAATTTTTCGAGATCACCAGCAAGGCGGTGAAGTCGGCGATCAAGTCGTCGCGGCCCATCGACATGGATCTGGTGAACGCGCAGCAGGCGCGCCGCGTGCTGGATCGGCTGGTGGGCTATAAGATCAGCCCGCTGCTGTGGGCGAAGGTGCGCAAGGGCCTGAGCGCCGGCCGCGTGCAGTCCGTGGCCACGGCCATGATCTGCGACCGGGAGCATGAGATCGACGAGTTCGTGCCCGGGGAATACTGGACGGTGAACGGCCGCTTCCGCACGCCGGAGGGGGAGGAATTCACCACCCGCTTCATCTCCTGCG
>CADARO010000329.1 GCA_902790345.1 uncultured Eubacteriales bacterium
TGACATCCGCACGGGCACGCTGATCCGCATCATGAACTATGAAAAGTGCACGCTGCTGCACTCGGTGCCCACGATGATCATCGCCCTGATCAACAACAAGGACTTCTCCGCCGAGGCCTTCCAGAGCCTGCGCTGCACCTATCTGGCCGGCGCGGCGGCCACCGAGGCCCAGCTGAAGATGTTCCGGGAGAAGATGCCGGACAACCACTTCATGATCGCCTACGGCCTGAGCGAGATGGCCCCGGTGAGCGTGACGCAGTACGATGACGATGACGACCGCATCCTGCACACGGTGGGCAAGCCCGTGGAGAACATCAGCGTGAAGATCGTCGATCATGCCACCGGCGCCGAGCGCCCGACGGGGGAGAGCGGCGAGATTTTGGTGCAGGGCTTCAACCTGATGACCGGCTATTACAAGCTGGCCCTGGCCGACCAGGCCATCGACGACGAGGGCTGGCTGCATACCGGCGACATGGGTTATATCGACGAGATGGGCTACCTGTGCCTGTCCGGCCGGTTCAAGGAGCTGATCATCCGCGGCGGCGAAAACATCATGCCCCGGGAGGTGGAGGAGGCGATCTCCGAGCTGGACATCATCGACAACGTGAAGGTGATCGGCGTACCCAGCGACTTCTTTGGCGAGGAAGTGGCGGCCTGCATCAAGTTAAAGGACGGCGCGAGCTTCGACGAGACAGCGGTGAAGGCGGAGCTGCTCAAGCGCCTGGCGAAATACAAGGTGCCCTCCTTCTTCATCGTCTATGACCGGTTTCCCATGCTGGGCAGCGGCAAGATCGACGGCGTGGCCCTGAAGAAGGACGCGCTGGAGAAGCTGGCCGGGAAAAAATAAGGAGGATGCGATGTGAAGATAGTCGATCCCAAATGGCTCCAGCGTTCCACGAGGGAGCAATTCCTGAGCGCGATCGAGCTGAGGGAGCTGCCCTCCGAAGCGGTGCGGAAGCGGCTCGCGCACGGCAACGCGCTGATCTGCGCGATGACGGCGGCCGCCGTGGTATTGACGCTATTGTTCCATGACCACGCCACCTCCGCGGACACGGCGATCGCCGGGGGCATGGAGCTGCTGGGCATGCTGGTGTCGATGCTGATCTATTACAGCTATATGCAGGACCCGGACAGCGCCGAGGTGCACACCCGGCTGTTTGCCACACTGATCGTGACCAATGTCACGGGCATGTTCCTGGCCGGATGCAGCTGGCTGATGGACGGAGTCGCCGCGCTGGCGCTGCTGCACCGCCTGTGCGTCACGGCGCTGGTGTTTGTCAACGCGGCCATTTGCTATCAGTTCTGGCTTTACAGCGCGTACCTGCTGGGCATTGAGCAGGAGAAGAGCCGCAGGATCACCCGGGCGCTGAACGTCTTTTTCATCTTCTATTCGGTGATACTGGTCGTCAATCTGTTCTGGCCGATCGTGTTCGCTGTGGGTTCGGACGGGGTATTCCAAAGGCGGGGCCTGTATCCCCTGATAACGGCCTGCCTGCTGATCATCCTGCCGCCCCTGCTGCGTCGCTTTACCCAATTTGAAGGCACGAAGCGGGAAAAAAGAGTGGCGTGCTGCTGTCCATCCTGCTGGCCATGGGCTCCGTGATCTCCGGCCGGGGCAAGCGCATGGCGGTGGTGCGCGCGGAGCTGGATACCGCCACGAAGATCCAGGAATCCATGCTGCCCATGATCTTTCCGCCCTTCCCGGAGCGGGAGGAGTTTGAGATCTACGCCAGCATGGATCCTGCCCGGGAAGTGGGCGGGGACTTCTACGATTTCTTCATGATCGACGACGATCACCTGGCGCTGGTGATTGCGGATGTGTCCGATAAGGGCGTGCCCGCGGCGCTTTTGATGATGTCGGCCAAGATACTCATCAACTTCCGCGCCCGCATGGGCGGCAGCCCCGCACAGATCCTTGCGGAGGTCAACGGCCAGCTGTGCGAGAACAACGAATCCGGCATGTTTATCACCGTGTGGATGGGCATATTGGATGTGAAAACCGGCGTCATGACCTGCGCCAATGCGGGCCATGAGTATCCCGCCATCCGCGAGGACGGCCTGTTCCGGCTGCTGACGGACGTGCACGGGCTGCCCCTGGGCGTGATGCCGGGGATGAAGTATCAGGATTATGAGATCAGGATGAAGCCCGGCGACGCGGTGTTCGTCTACACCGACGGCGTGCCCGAGGCCAACAACGCCGAAGATGAACAGTACACCCTGGGCCGCATGGAACTGGCGCTGAACCAGATCCAGGAACGCGACCCGGAGAGCGTTTTGAAGGGCGTGCGGGCGGACGTGGACGCCTTCGTCAAGGGCGCGGACCAGTTTGACGACCTGACCATGCT
>CADARO010000330.1 GCA_902790345.1 uncultured Eubacteriales bacterium
CGGGTCAGATGCCCAGCGAACAGAATGAGATTAGAGATGACTGTTCTCAGCCGGCGACGACGTACAGGACGCTTATCCGGCTGCTTGTGCTTGAGGGATGGACTGCGAAAAATATTGGAGAAAAACAGTTGGTGCGGCTGTGGCTGTCGCTGCATCCGGATGACAGCTATTTAAATCATTGCATGAAAACGGCGAAAACGCTGCAGGATGTGCCAGAACATATGCCTGGGCAATCAATCATAGGACGGCCCTGGCCGCACTGGCGGATTTGGAAGCCAGCGAGGATGAAAAGCAGAGCCTGCTCGCGTTGATTCACACTCACGACAAAATACAAAAAAGTTGTTCTGAAGCGACTTGTTCAGCCTTAATATAGGATTAACAAAACTCTGATTGTATCATTATCTTCATTCAAACACACCTATGGACGCCTATTGTACTACAATGGGCGTCCGTTACTATCGGGGATAGCGGCACTTGATTTGATGAAACTTCCGTAATCCTTAACCGTTTTTCAAATAAAGCGTTGCTATCCCCGTTTGTTTCTTCATTTGTTCATTTGTGCGTCTTATAAAAAGCGGGTACGGCATATTTGCCGTACCCAAAGCATTATATGATCTTATTCAGGGTGGGGCTCATCACCGCAGGTTAATCTTAGCTGAAGAATGATAGAAGAATACAATCTCTAACCCTGCCGCATGATCAAGAGGTGGCGAAGCGCCATGACAGGATGATAGAAGAACATCCTGGGGCCGGAATAGCGCATCACGACGCGTATGCCACGGCGCATTTTGGGATTGTAGCAATGCACTGAACAGCGGGCACAGGTGGTCTTTGCAGCCATGAATGGGCAATGCTCTGTTCTTTGCAGGGCGTAGGTTTGCAGTAAGCGGCATTCGGGGCAGAGCTTTCCTCTCCCCGTGTGGTGCTTTCCCCGGCAGTAGATTGCGATCATTTCTGACACGACGCGCTTTTCCCACGCCCGCCTTGTTTCTGTATTCACAGTGGGTTCAACCCAGCATGGCCCTGAGGTCCTCCTCAGGCGTCGCAGTGGGTGCGATGCCGAAGTGCTCCACCAGGTAGTTCAGCACATTGGGGGACACGAACGCGGGAAGCGTCGGGCCGAGGCGGATATTTTTGATGCCCAGGTACAACAGTGTCAGCAACACGCAGACCGCCTTCTGCTCGTACCAGGAGAGGACGATGGACAGCGGCAGCTCGTTCACGCCGCAGCCGAAGGCCTCCGCCAGCGCAAAGGCCACTTGTATGGCACTGTAGGCGTCGTTGCACTGGCCCATGTCCATGATGCGAGGTAGACCTCCGATGGCGCCTAGGTCCAGGTCGTTGAAGCGATATTTGCCGCAGGCCAGGGTGAGGACGATGCTGTCTTCCTGCCGGGACGCGCGCCGTCGCAGCCGCCCACCAGGAAAAAGTGCCTGATCGCGCCGGCTTTCACGGCTTCGATCACCTTGTCCGCCACGCTCAGCACCGTGCCCCGGGCAAAGCCGGTCATGACCGTCTCGCCGCCGTTGATGCCGGTGAATGGCCTGTCCTCTGCATATCCGCCCAGCGCCAGCGCTTTTTCGATCACTGGGGTGAAGTCCTTGTCCTCGCCGATGTGAACGAGTTCGGGATAGCTGACGACTTCGGTGGTGAACACGCGGTCTTTGTAGCTGGCCTTCGGCGGTATCAGGCAGTTGGTGGTGAACAGGATCGGCGCGGGGATGTCCGCAAATTCCCTCTGCTGGTTCTGCCAGGCGGTGCCGAAGTTGCCCTTCAAATGAGGATATTTTCGCAGCTCGGGATAGCCGTGGGCGGGCAGCATTTCGCCATGGGTGTAGATGTTGATGCCCTTGCCCTCAGTCTGCTCCAGCAGCCGCTTGAGATCGTACAGGTCATGGCCGGAGATGACGATGAACGGCCCCTTTTCCACCTTCAGAGGCACGGCGGCGGGGGCGGGTGTGCCAAAGGTCTCGGTGTTGGCCCTGTCAAGCAGTTCCATGCAGGTCAGATTGTGCTTGCCGACCTCCATTACGATGGGCAGCAGCTCGTTCATGCCCCAGTCCTCGCCGATGGCGAACAGAGCCCTGGCAAAGAAGGTGTTGACCTCCTCGCTGCGATAGCTCAGCACGTTCGCGTGCCAGGCATAGGCGGCCATACCCCGAATGCCGAACAGGATCAGGGATTTGAGGGAGCGGATGTCCTCGTCGGCGTTCCAGAGCTTTTCCATGTCGTAGTCGTCATTTCTACCGCAGGGCTCAGCGCAGCTTACGCAGTTGGGCACCAGTCGCTGCTTTTCCGCGTGGACCTCATCGATCAGCGCGGTGATGGTCTCCGGGTTAAAGCTGACGTTGGTGATGGTGGTGAACAGACCTTTGATCATGAGGTCATGGGTGGCCTTGGTGGGCGTGGTATTGCCGTCCATCGCCCGGGCCAACCCGATCAGTGCGCCGGTCAGCGTGTCCTGAAGCTTCGCCACCTCCGCGGTCTTGCCACACACGCCTGCCTTGCCTCTGCAGCCGACAC
>CADARO010000331.1 GCA_902790345.1 uncultured Eubacteriales bacterium
ATCGCGCGGGAGGTGAGGATGATCGACAACATCAGGCGCACGGATTGGAACGTCATCCGGGAGGAATACATCGCGGGCGGCGTCGGGCAGCGGGAGTTGGCCGAGCGGCACGGGGTGGCGTACAGCGCCGTGAGGCGGCGGGCCGCGGAGGAGCAGTGGGTCCGGCTGCGGACGGAGGCGCTGCGGGGCGGCGGGGAGGCGAATTCCGCGGGCAACGACGCGGGAGGCGGGAACGCGGATATCGCCCTGAGACTGCGGAAGAAGCTGTTGATGCGGCTGGAGCGCGTGGCGGACGCCATACCGGACGGGGCGGTGACCGAGCTGAAGGCGCAGGACGACAGCGCCACGACGCGGCTGTTCAAGCTGAGGGACCTGACCGCGGCGTACAAGGACCTGGCCGGGGAGATCGCGGCCGAGAGTACGGAGTATGAGGGCGAGGTGGCCCGGCTCGTAACAAAGCCCATGAGCGTCGCCGCCATGCACGAAACCGCCCGGCGTCTGCGGGAGAAGGGCGCGGCGCTGTTCTTTGCGGCGATCCGGGACTGATCCGTTTTTCCTAACGCAGGACAAGAAGTGGAGATACGAGAGAAAATGGGGATCAAGGTTGCTAAATTCGGCGGCTCCTCGGTAGCGGGGCCGGAGCAGTTTCAAAAGGTCAAGGCCATCATCGACGCCGATCCGGAGCGCCGGGTGGTGGTCTCCTCGGCGGCGGGCAAGCGCAGCGGCGACGATCACAAGCTGACGGATCTGCTGTATCTGGTCCACGCCCACCTGACCTACGGGGTCTCCTGCGAGGAGATCCTGCATACGATAGAGCAGCGCCTTCTCGAGCTTCGGGACAGTCTGGGTCTGCGGTATGAGATCGAAAAGGATCTCGCTGCGCTGCGCTCGAGGCTCTCCCGGGACATGTCGGTGGATGAGCTGGTGAGCCGGGGCGAATACTTCACCTCCCGCCTGCTGGCGGAGTATCTGGGCTTTGCCTTTGTGGACGCGGCGGATGTGATCTTCTTCGGGCTGGACGGCCAGGTGGACCGGGAAAAGACCGACGCCGCCATCGCTTCCGCCCTGGCCCGGCACGGGAAGATCCTGATCCCCGGCTTTTACGGGCGGCTGCCCACCGGGCGCATCAAGGTCATGAGCCGCGGCGGCAGCGACATCACCGGCGCCCTGGCCGCGGCGGCCCGCGCATCGTCCCGGACCCCAGCCCGATCCCCCACATCACCTTTGCCGAGCTGCGGGAGCTGGCCTTCATGGGCGCTTCGGTCCTCCACGAGGACTCGATCCAGCCGGTGAAGGAGAAGGGTATCCCCCTGAATATCCGCAACACCAACCGCCCCCAGGATCCCGGCACGATGATCGTGGAGCGCATCCAGGACGAGGAGCGAGGCGATCGCTTCATCACCGGCATTGCCGGGCGCAAAAACTTCACCATCATCAAGGTGCTGAAGCGCAACATGAACCAGAGCGCCACGCTGCGCCACGCGCTGGAGATCCTGGACCGCTACCATGCCCCGGTGGAGCACATCACCCTGGGGTTGGACTCCTTCTCCCTGGTCTCCTCCAGCGCGGCCCTGGGCGACGGGCTCTACGACGTGATCGCCGATATCCGCAAGAACTGCCGCCCCGACGACGTGCAGATCCAGGACGGTATCGCCCTGGTGGCCTCGGTGGGCCGCCAGATGGCCTCGCGGCCCGGCATCTCCGGCCGGCTCTTCGCGGCGCTGGGCGCGGCGGGGGTCAACATCCGCACCATCGCCCAGGACGCCGACGAGCTGAGCATCACCGTGGGTGTGCAGAACGAGCAGTTCGAAACGGCGATCCGCGTGCTGTACGACGGCTTCACCGGCTGATGTGAAACTATCTTTTTCCGCTCTCGCGGAACTGCCTATATCAAAAATCCCGCACAAGGAGGAACCCGACATGAAAGAATACACCGTCGCCATTCTCGGCGCCACCGGCGCCGTGGGCTGTGAAATGCGCAAGGTCCTGGAGGAGTACCAGGTGCCCGTGAAGGAGCTGCGTCTGCTGGCCAGCGCCCGCAGCGCCGGGAGCACGCTCCCCTTCAAGGGGCAGGAGGTGACGATCCGGGAGGCCACCGACGAGAGCTTTTCGGGCTGCGACTTTGTCCTCGGCGCCGTGGAGGGCGAAATGTCCCGGCGCTTTGCCCCCGCCATCAAAAAGAGCGGCGCCGTTTACATCGACAACAGCTCCGCCTTCCGTCTGGATCCCCAGGTGCCCCTGGTGGTGCCCGAGATCAACGGGGACGACGCCTTTGAGAACCGGGGCCTCATCGCAAACCCCAACTGCTGCACCATCATCGCCCTGATGGCCGTGGCGGGCATCGCGAAGCTCTCCCCCATCCAAAACATGGTCGTCTGCACCTACCAGGCCGTCTCCGGCGCG
>CADARO010000332.1 GCA_902790345.1 uncultured Eubacteriales bacterium
GCCTGCCCTGCATGACGCACATCTTCCTCAGGAACGTGGCGTCGTTCAGGATCCGTTCCCTGCACCCGGCGCCGTCGATCCGCCAGCACGCGCAGGGCAGCACCGCCGTCACGCCGTTGGTCAGCTCTCGTGCACCCAGGAATTCCAATTCTCCCAGGAATGCCGGCGCATCGATAAAGCTGACGATCAACACCTTGCCGTTGGGCTGGGTCACGCTGACCTTCACCCTGCCCCGCTCAAGAAAGAACAGGGCATCGTTCGCCTCGCCCTCTGACAGGATGATGTCGCCTGATTCAAACTGCACCGGCACCGCAAAGGAACGAATGTCGAAGCCAAAGTAATCCTCCAATGGAAAGTGCGCGTCCGCCATGCCATCACCGCCAGACATATGAGATTTCTCATACCCATCATACCCGGATTCATGATAAAATGCAAGCGAAACAGAACCTTCTGGGAGGAGGATGAATATGTTTTACGATGAAGTCATGAATGCCGTCTATTACATCCAGGCACGCGTCGCCTGCCGTCCGCGGAACGCGGTCATACTTGGCAGCGGCCTGGGCAGCATCGCAGACCAGCTGGAGAACCGGGAATTGCTGAGCTATGCCGATATCCCCGGTTTTCCGAAGTCGGATGTCAGCGGCCATGCCGCACGGTTCGTGTTCGGCACGCTGAACGGCCGGCCTATCGTCGCCATGCAGGGACGCTTTCACTACTATGAGGGGCTGTCCATGCGGCAGCTCAGCTTCCCGATCTACGTGCTCAAACAACTGGGCGTGGAGGAAATTGTCGTGACCAACGCCTGCGGCGGCATCAATCCGGACTTCAATCCGGGCGACTTGATGCTCATCACCGATCACATCAACTTTGCAGGCAACAACCCGCTGATCGGCGCCAATGACGAGCGCTTCGGCCCCCGCTTTCCGGACATGACGGAGGTCTACGACCGCACTCTGAACGACCTGGCACGGCGAGTGGCCGCATCCCTGTCCATTCCGCTGCGGGAGGGCGTCTACGCCTTCTTAACCGGCCCCTGCTATGAGACCGCGGCGGAGATTCGCGCCTATCACATCCTCATCGCCTGCATCACCAACATGGCCACCGGCATCGCCAGGACGCCCCACTCCCACGAGGAGGTGCTGGCCATCGCCAACGCCTCCAGCAAGCGGTTCTGCCGTCTTCTGGAACAGGTTCTCTCTGAAATGCCTGTAAAAGGCGGTGAACCTGCGTGAAGCAATACGATATTCTCATTATCGGCGCAGGACCGGGCGGTATCTTTTCCGCTTTCGAACTCATTCACAGAAATCCTTCGCTGCGGGTTGCGGTTTTTGAGACGGGTAAGGTGCTTGAAAAGCGCAGATGTCCTATCGATGGAAAGCACGTCAAGGAGTGTATCCACTGTCCGACATGTTCCATCATGACGGGATTCGGAGGAGCAGGCGCGTTTTCTGATGGCAAATACAACATTACAACCGCCTTCGGCGGCACACTGCACAGGTACATTGGCAGGGAAAAGGCCCTGGAGCTGATGAACCAGGTAGATTCGCTGAACGTTCGCTTTGGCGGTGAAAACACCCGACTGTACTCGACGGCGGATGCCTCGCTGTCTACGCTGTGCCTGCAAAATAACCTGCACCTGTTGGATGCTTCCGTGCGGCACCTGGGTACAGACATCAATTACAGGGTACTGACCGCCCCCAGGCGGCTTTATGATCACCACACCTGAAGGAGAATTCAGCGGCCGCGCCTGCGTTGCATCCGTGGGGCGCAGCGGCAGCACTTGGATGGAGCGTGTTTGCAGGACGCTTGGCATACCGACACAATCAAATCGCGTGGACATCGGCGTGCGCGTGGAGCTGCCCGCAGCGGTATTCAGCCACATTACCGATAAGGTGTATGAAAGTAAAATCGTCTATAAGACCGAGAAGTATCAGGATTTAGTGCGAACCTTTTGCATGAATCCACGAGGGGCCGTAGTCAATGAAAATACCAATGGCATCGTGACGGTGAACGGCCACTCCTATGAAGACCCCGAGAAACAGACGGGCAACACGAATTTCGCGCTGTTGGTCTCGAAACACTTCACCGAGCCCTTCAAGGACAGCAACGGCTATGGCGAAAGCATCGCGCGTCTGTCCAATATGCTGGGCGGCGGCGTCATCATCCAGCGTTTCGGGGATTTAATCCGCGGACAGCGCAGCACGCCTTCCCGCATTGGCAACTCCTTCGTCGAACCAACGCTGTCCGCAACGCCGGGCGACCTGAGCCTGGTCATCCCCAAGCGAATACTGGACGGGATCATCGAGATGATCTACGCACTGGACAAGATCGCACCCGGTACAGCCAATGACGATACGCTGCTCTATGGCGTGGAGGTCAAATTCTACAATATGGAAGTGGCGCTGGACGAGCATCTCGAAACCTGTCATCCGGGATTATTCATCATCGGAGACGGCAGCGGTGTGACCCATTCTCTATCCCAGGCATCCGCCAGCGGCATCTATGTTGCGGATCAGATTCTTGAACGATATATGTAAAGGAGCGGCGCACCATGCAGATCCGAACGGCGACGCAGGCGGATCATCCAAACGTCATGGTCTTCTATGATGCCATGAACGCGGAGATCGGCAGGCAGGCGTTTCTCCACATCCAATACAGGGGCGGGTTTCCTCCGAATGATATGATCGTGTCCGCCATCGACAATAAGGAACTGTTCGTGGGCGAGGAAGATGGAAGGATCGTCGCCGCCTGCATCATGAACAGTGAAGCGAACGCCTCTTACAAAGCAGTACAATGGCGCAGCGACGCGCCGGAGGATCAGGTCTGTATCCTCCATGCGCTGCGCGTCG